>JACQSJ010000015.1 GCA_016205995.1 Candidatus Uhrbacteria bacterium
ACCGACTTCAAACACTATGAACCGACAAGACATCGTGAAGCTCGTGGAAAACTCACAGCTCGATGAGCAAGTGAAACGCGAGCTCCTCAACCTGATCATTGAGAAGGGCATCACCCACGAGGTGGTTGACTCGATTAAGGAAGCCTTTGATAACGCTGTTATCGCTACCATGAAGGCTGGGGGCGTCGACGTGACCCAGACAGAGGAATTCAAGGCCGCGGAAGCCGAATTCGCTGCTGCGGCTGAGGCTGCCAAGGCTCAGCTTGACTCTGAGATGGACCAAGTCCAGAAGGAGATGAAGCAGGTCCAGGACGATACTGCCAAGCAATTGGACAATCTCCAGGCACAGGTCATCAAAGACAAAATCTCCCAATAGGAACCAAAAACCACCCCGAGCGAGTCGAAGGGTGGTTTTGTTTTGCTTATTGCGGGAACTGGCTGGCTCGCAGCGCGCGGTCTACGAGCTCGACGGCTGGAATGATGAGATCCTCATCCTGCCCGAACACGTTCACCTTGAAGTCTCCCCCTTCGACTTCCTTGGCACCGATAACGATGGTCCATGGGATCTTGTGGGTAGCCGAGTTGCGGATCTTCTTGCCGACTTTCTCGTTGGAATCATCGAGGTCCACACGAATGTCTGCTTCGGCAAGTTTCGCCTGGAGCGTCTTGGCAAACGGAACGAATTCATCGCTGACCGTCGCCAGACGTAGCTGAACCGGAGCGATCCAGAATGGGAATGCGCCAGCGTAATGCTCGATAAGGACAGCAGTGAAACGCTCAAGCGATCCAGAGATTGCCCGGTGCACCATGACAGGACGTTTCTTTGTGCCATCAGAATCTGCGTACTCTAGGCCAAAGCGTTCAGGTTGGTTGAAATCAAGCTGGATGGTGGCGAGCTGCCAGGTACGGCCGATCGCATCGTGCGCCATGAAATCGATCTTGGGCCCGTAGAACGCAGCTTCCCCTACTCCAAGCTCGTAGTCCTTCCCGAGGTCGTCAAGGAGTCCCTTGAGGGTCGCAACCGCGTTCTCCCAGACATCCGCGCCCCCTAGGTATTTCTCGGGAGTATCTGGATCATTCACGGAAAGTCGGATTGAGAGAGGCATGTTAAACGCCTTGTAAAACTTGGTGATGATCTCGTAGATCGCCCGAGCCTCATCTTTCACCTGATCCATACGACAAAAGATGTGGGCGTCGTCCTGAGTGATCGAGCGCACGCGGGTGAGCCCAGCAAGCTGTCCCGTGTTCTCGTCTCGATAAACGGTTGTCACTTCTGAGAGACGTAGCGGCAAGTCGCGGTACGAACGAGGTTCAGACGCATAGATCTGCGTGTGGTGCGGACAGTTCATGGGTTTGAGGACGAACTCTTCCTCGGACTTTTTGCTCGAAACGTGAAAGATGTCATCGGCAAACTTATCCCAATGGCCGCTTGTTTTGTAGAGATCACTCTTGGCCAGATGTGGAATCCAGACTTTCTCGTACCCATAAGGCTTCATGAGCGACCAGACGAACTCGTCCAAGAGCCGACGAATGGTTGTGCCTTTTGGGGTGAAGAGCGGAAGTCCTGAACCCACGAGCGGCGAGAAGGCAAAGAGTCCAAGCTCCGCACCGAGTTTTCGGTGATCGCGCTTCTTGGCTTCTTCGAGCATGGTGAGGTACTGGTCGAGCTCTTGCTGGGTTTCAAACGCAAGGCCATAGATGCGCTGCATCTGAGGATTCTCCTCTTTTCCGCGCCAATAGGCACCAGCGAGTTTCCAGAGCTTGAACGCACCTACCTCTTTGACGTTCCCGACATGGGGACCGCGACAAAGGTCGACGAACTCACCTGTGTGATAAAGCGAGGCCACATCTGGGTGAGCAACGTCGATATCTTGTGCTTCCTCTGGATTCACCTTGGTCGTCCCCTTTTCCTTTAGATCTCGAAGAAGTTCGATCTTGAAGTCTTGCCCCATCTCCCCAAACTTCTTAATCGCCTCGTCAATCGAGATCTCCTCACGCACCATCTCGTGCCCTTCCGCGACAATCTTGCGCATCTCGGCCTCCAGTTTCTCAAGATCTTCCTCCGTAATGGGCGTGGCAAACAGGATATCGTAAAAAAATCCGTTTTCCACAACCGGGCCGACCCCGAGCTTAATCCCCGGGTACAGGCGAGACGCGGCCGCAGCCAGGACGTGCGCGGCCGTATGCCGCATGGCGTGTAATTTATCGTTTTCCATAATAAAAGCGGTCGTTATGACCGCCTTACTGTACCCTGTCTTTTATCGGATATCAATATAGATGTGGTCCTTGAGTCTGGGGACGGTACTCACCCAGAATGGGAAGAATTCCACGGTCACGTCGGTCGCGACACCCTCGCCGACCAACAGCTCGCGCACCTCCTCTTCTGACATCCCCACGAATCGACCGACCTGGAGTGCTTCACTGGTGCGTGATGTAATCGCCGGGACCGCGAGAGAGACAAGGATGTTTGCCTGTCCCGCCTCCTCATCGACCGCCTCGACCGTCACAGCCATCGTGCTCGCATCCGCATTCACGAACTCTTGTCCTTGTCCCAGACCCTCGTACAGTTTCGCAAGGGCAATCTTGCCCAACGCCTCCTGGTCAAAAAATACCGCCGTCACCTTGAGTGTGAGCGTCACGTCGAAACTCTGTGCCTCGGTATCCGATTCGATCGAGAAAGTCTTCTCGACAACCTCGACGTCATACGACTGTCCACTAAATGTTTCGCCAACTTCTGTCGCGAGCATGGCCTTGGCATCTTCCAGCAAGCTCGACTCGAGCTCTACGGCAGCGGCATCTAGTTCTTCTTGTGAAACAACCGCAACGGAATAGACACCGCCCGTAAAGGCTTCCGCACTCGTCGCATAGACAGACTCCTGTCGCGCGGCGGATAAACCAGGGATGCTAAAACGCGTCGGCTCAATGTTCCCGCTCTCCCCTGCCACATCTGCATACACCTGCGCGTCAACGGAGCCGCCGGCTGGAACGGTTACGGCTGACTCAAGTCGAAACAAAACCCCCGACTCGGTCAGAAAACGCGTTGTGGCGACGAGTGACTGAGCGAACGTCAAATTGTTGTAGATCGTTACGGTCCCTCGGGCGATATCTTCGACGGTCTTGGCCGACTCGCCTGTTGGTTCAAAGGTCTGGGTGCGACCAAGCGTTCCGGACACAACCGCTCCGCGCACATCCGTCGTACGCGTTGGTACCTCGTACACGTTAGCGACGAACTCTGTTGTGATCGGTTCCTCCGTAGAGTCGACGTGAATCACTGCCTGAACAGTCGACAGATACAACACGGCCAACAGCGCCGCTGCCACAAGCACGATGAACGTGAGGGCAATGCGTCGATACATGATGAGTGGCACGGCCGCAGGCTGGGTGATCTCAAGATCCTCGATGTCGGTCACGGTAATCTTCTTGGCACCTCCCTTTCTAACGGCCACCCTCTTCTTTGGAACAACTTTCTTGGTGGGCATATAACCTATTATAAATCATCCGCTAACTTTAGCCAAAGTACCGTCACTCAGTGTCGGTACTTGTGTCATCCCGACGAGTGTCGTTCGTCGAGGAGGGATCTCGAGTCAATGTCTGCTCCCACCCACATGATAGACACCACGCGCGAACGGCGTCCTCAAGAAACTGAATTATCAACGGACATCCGCACGACTTGTTAGGACACAGCACAATATCCGGAAACGTCTCCATCTTTCGGTCAAGCGCACTCAATAACCGTTTCTCAAAATCCGGCGAAAAATGCTTCGCCTCAAAAAACCCTTCACGTTCTTCTTTTAGTTCAGGATTAAAGATGCTCATAAGATTCCAAAACCAATTCAAGAGCTTCTTCTAAATTTGACTCAACCTCCTCACGGGACCGGCCTTGAGTATTCACTCCTGAGACTTCCTTCACCCAACCCAACCACCAATCATCTCATTGTTTGAAAATCTTTGTGTATTGCATGTTGTCATTGTAGTCCTGTGTCATTGCGAGCGCTAGCGAAGCAATCCTTCGACATGCCGAGGGATCGCTTCGTCGGTCGACAATCAACTCCCTCCTCGCAATGACACAGGTGGATTACTCCACACTCACATTCTGCCTCCCCACGAGCGCGGCGATCGCGCTTACGACCGAATCGGTAGCGGCGACCGAGTAGTCGGTTTGGATGCGACGCATCTGTCCGCCGGACTCCACCATGAGACATACAGGCTTGGGACCAGGAGTCGACGTCAGAATTTCTCGCAGACTTGCCACCATCTCCTGTGTGGGCTTGCCCTTCAAAGCAATCGAGAGAGCCCCTCGATGGAAAATTGCTGGCGACTCCTCGTGCTCCGTTACTATCTCCTCGCGCACGTCTCCCGTGACCCACTGCCCGCTCTTCAGCATCTGCGCCACATCCTCCATGTTCGTTTCATCTACGGCGATAAAACTGTTGGCGAGAAGTTTCTTCTCTTCCCCGTCGCGGGCGGATACTTTCGCCGAGACCAACACAATATGATCGGGGATAAGCATCGTCTTCGCCTCTGTATAGGTACGTGGAAACACGATCACCTCCGTCGAGCCGGTGAGATCCTCCAGTCCCACGAAAGCCATGGGCTCCCCTTTCTTGGTGATAATCTCCTTCATCGTCGTAATGATTCCTCCGACGCGAACAAATGCTCCGTCCTTCTGATCGACCACGCGCGCGCAATCGAGCAGTTGACCCTTGAACGCCTCCGCGAACGGATCATACGGATGGGCGCTCACGTAGAGCCCAAGCAGTTCCTTCTCCCACGCCAACAACTCTCGTGTTGTCGCTGTCGGAATTTCGCGCAAAACAATCCCATGACTCATCACGGCGGAAGTTCCCGCGAATAAACTTTGCTGGTTACTCGCCTTCTCTTTCTGGATCGCCTTGTTGTGCAAAAGAATGCGGTCGATGTTTTCCAAGAGCTGCTTGCGTTCCCCAAATCGGTCGAGTGCGCCGGATTTGATGAGCGCCTCAAGTGACTTTTTGTTGAATGCCCTGTGCGAAATACGACCCGCGATGTCAGCGAGGTCTTTGAATGGACCATGGGCCTTGCGCTCCGCGATGATCGACTCCACCACCTCCTCCCCAAGATTCTTGATCACCAACAACCCGAACCGGATCTGTGTGTCAGTGATGAACGTAAAGTCTTTTCGACTCTCGTTGATGTCCGGCGAGAGGACTGCTATGCCCATGCGCGCACACTCCTTCACCGCCTCCGCAATCTTTTCCAAGTCGCCCGACTCCGCGGTCATGAGCGCAGTCATGTACTCGGCCGGAAAGTTCGCTTTCATGTACGCCGTCTGGTAGGCGACCATGCCGTAGGACGCGGCGTGTGCCTTATTAAATCCATACGCAGCAAACGGCTCGATGAGCTTCCAAAGCTCCGTCGCCTGCGCTTTAGTCATGCCGTGTTCAACGAACCCGTCGACGAGCTTCACTTTCTGCAGTGCCATCTCCTCGGGAATCTTCTTTCCCATGGCCTTGCGCAGCTTGTCAGCTTCCAGCCACGAGTATCCCGCCAAGTGAATGGCTGTCAGCATGACGTCGTCTTGATACACAAGCAAACCATAGGACTTCTGCAAGAAGCCCTCCATGCGAGGATCCATAAACTTCACGAGGCTCGCATCATGCTTGCGACGGATGTATTCAGGGATCACTTCGATTGGTCCCGGACGATACAACGCGACCATGGCCATGATGTCCTCCACGCGCTCGGGACGCAGGTCCATAAGGTACTTGGTCATGCCGTCACCGTTGAGCTGAAATACGCCCATCGTGTGACCGGCCGCAAGGAGTTCGAAGGTCTTCTTGTCATCGACCGGGATATCCTGTGTCACGACCTCGATCCCCTTCACCGCGCGCACCAACGCCACCGCATCTCCCAAAATCGACAGGTTGCGGATCCCAAGAAAATCCATTTTCACGAGACCCGCGGATTCAACCGCGTGCATCTCGTACTGCGTGATGATCTTTCCTTCCTTGGTATCAATCTGTAACGGAGTGAAATCCGTAAGAGCGGTCGGCGAGATTACCGTTCCTGCCGCGTGGATGGAAACGTGCCGCGCACAGCCTTCGATACGCTGGGCCAAATCAATGACGCGACGAATATTCGCATCCGTATCGTATTTCTTTTTGAGGTCCGGCGCTTCTTGCAGCGCCCTCTCAAGCGTCATTGGGAATCCTTGCGATCCCATGGGGACGAGCTTCGCGACCTCGTCGATCATGCCATACGGAAAGCCAAGGGCACGACCAACATCGCGCACGCTGCCGCGCGCAAGCATGGTTCCAAATGTACAAATCTGCGCGACCTTCTCGTGCCCATACTTACCGCGCACATAGTCGAGGACTTCGTCTCGGCGATTATCCGCAAAGTCGGCGTCGATATCCGGCGCGGAAGGACGTTCAGGATTCAAGAAGCGCTCGAACGGCAACTGATAGAGCAATGGATCGATCGAAGAAATCCCGATCGAATAGCTGACCAGCGAACCGGCCGCCGACCCTCGCGTGGTCGTGACAATGCCATGCTCGTTTGCCCACGTAAGAAAATCGGACACGATAAGCAAGTACGGACAAAAGCCCTTCTGGTCAATAATGTCGAGTTCGTAATTGAGACGCTTGGTCTCAACCTCGTCGAGCTCCCGCGCCCGCCGTTCTTTGAGGTTTGCAAACGCTCGATCCGTAAGTACCTGTCGGAACGTCTTCCCTTCTTCAATCTCAAACTTCGGAAAATTCCACTTCCCAAGATCAAGTTCTACCTGACAACGATCGGCGATCAACTTCGTGTTCGTAATGGCTTCCGGACAATCGCGGAACCGCTCTTCCATGTACTCCCCCGACACCATCGAGGCGTCGTATTCATACTGATTCATGCGGTCGAATTGTTCGAGGGTTCTCCCGCCCTTAATACAGTTCAAAATCTTCCACGCTTCCATGTCCTGCGGCTTGAGATAAAACGTGTTCTTCGTCGCAACAACAGGAACACCGAGCTCGCGGCCGAGTTCTATCAGACGTGTATTGGCTGCTTCTTGCTCGGCAATCTCGGGACGATCAACGAGCTCGAGATAATAGTTTCCCTCACCAAAAACGTTCACGTACCAACGGATAGCTTCTTTGGCTTCTGCGACTTTCTCCAACTTGAGAAGCTCGTCGATCTCCCCCATGTGTCCACCCGAGAGCGCAATCAGTCCGCCGCTGAATTTCTGTATGAGCTCTTTGTCGATGCGTGGCTTGTAATAAAATCCCTCGAGGAACCCCAAACTCGAAAGCTGAATCAGATTCTTGTACCCCTCATTGTTCTGCGCCAGACACACTAGACGATTCGGTCGCGTGTCGATACGCGCACGCTTCAGGTGCCGACCATCTTGCGCCACATAAAAATCGACGCCAATGATGGGCTTCACGCCTGCGTCGATTGCCTTCTGATAAAATTCTATCGCTCCGTAGAG
>JACQSJ010000017.1 GCA_016205995.1 Candidatus Uhrbacteria bacterium
ACCCCCCCTATCCCCCCCTCGGGCAGGGGGGGGATTGTTCGAGATAACACTCGCGCGTAATGCCCAGTTGCGACATACGCACAGCCAAGCCGATCCGCCTCACGCACGAAGAGGTCAAACTTGATGTACTTGTTGCACAGGACATCCGGGTTGGGCGTCCGGCCAGCCGCGAACTCTCGGAACATATCATCCACGACGGCCTCGCGGTACTCTTTCTCAAAGTCAAATGTCGTGAACGGGATCCCGAGCTGGGCTGCCACGCGGGTGGCATCGCGCTGATCCGCCCGCCAATCGCAGCTCGACCAATTTTTCATAAACGCACCAACGACCTCATAGCCCTCCTCAAGCAAAAGCGCCGCGGACACACAGGAGTCCACGCCGCCAGACATTCCTACTAACACGTTGGGCTTGTTCACAGACAGCGACCCTACACGAGCTCCACGAACTTGCCAACGTCTTCCCGACGCACGAAGAAATCTGTGAACTGGAGCTTCTCGTTGTATTTCTGGAGGAGGTCGGAGTATTGGAAGATGGGGACAAGGTCGTAGCCGCTGATCTTCTTCTTTTTCACAAAAATCTTCTGAGCCTTCTCGGGGGCCTCGCCTAGGAAGGTCAGCTCCTTTTGGATGGCGTGCGTGAACCACTTGATCCCTGCCTTGTCGCACATCCCCTTGAGCGTCTCAAGCGTTTGCCGGTCCTCGTCACGCACAACGTCATGTAGTCGCAGGATCCGCTTTGCGGTCAGGCGGCGCATCAGGTGCACGGACCAGTAATTCTTTTCGTCTCTAGCGGCGGCCAGGAGCTGCTCGATCACCGCCCCGTCATGCAACGAAGCATACAGGTACGGGTCGGTTGGGATCTTCATGTCGATCTCGCCCTGGATAATCGCCTGCTCCAAATAATGTGTGAAGCCCATCTTGGTCTTGTGGCAGTACACCTGGTCGATCATGTGGTAGCGGGCCAGGAGCAGATCCTCGAACGCCCGAACGCCATTCTCGGAAATCGTAAACACGAGTGAACCGTCATGTTCCTCCACGCCCATGCTGGAAATCAGCCAGTCAATGTCGTACTGCCCATACGCCACTCCACAGAAGTAACTGTCGCGCAGGAGATAATCCATGCGATCGCAGTCCACCTCGCCAGAGATCAGACCCTTGAGGACTTTTTGGAGGCTTGGGACTCGAGCCTCTAGCGCGGTCAGAAAGCTCGAGGGGCATGCGTCAGCATGAACGAGCGAACAGACATCTTGCGCCATCTCTGATTCGAGCACGCCCTCGCGCGCGAGCGTCTGAATGAGCAGCACACTATAGTCCTCATGGACGGCTTGGCGATTCGCTGGCTTGCCACGCCACTGTGTCCACGCAATCGGAAGGCTGACAAGCGACGGGAAGACGATCTCGGATGCGTGTGAGAACGGACCGTGACCGACGTCGTGCAGCAGCCCGGCAAGTCTCACGCGACGGCGAAGGCTCTCAATTTCCTCAAGGCTCAAGCGAGAAAACACGTCCGGTGCGCTTTCAAGCATACGGCCAAAGAGACGGCCAGCAACGTGCATGGCCCCCAGGGCGTGGCTGAATCGGTCATGCACGGCTCCCGGATAGACATACGCCTGGGTAAAGCCAAGCTGGGAGATAAATCTCAGGCGTTGAAAAAACGGGTGATCGATAATCCCCCGTTCAAATTCGTTGAAGGCAATGCGCTTGTGGACGGGGTCGCGAAGCTCGTAGTCACTCATAGTGGTTGGGTCAAGTCATACAGGAAAAAATTCTTGGCCCGGCTTTGCCAGCAAGAATTTCTTCCTGTATGACTTGACCAATCTACAGTAGCAGGAGGATCGCAATACCGACAAGCACGCGAAAAACGGCAATCTCGCTGAACGTGTAGCGCTGAAGAAACTTCAAGAGGAAGCGTACGGTCAAAAAGGCGCTCACAGTAGCAACAAGGAAACCGACGACAAGGGGCAGTAGCGCAATGGTCTCCTCGCCTCTGGCCACGCTTCCAAGCTTGAGGAACCCGGCTGCGGCAATCGTTGGAATCGAAAGAAGAAAGGAGAAACGGGCAGCGGTCTCTCGAGAAAGTCCCGATGCGAGCCCCGCCGTCATGGTGATACCTGACCGTGACGTGCCAGGGATGATCGCGATCGCTTGGGCGAATCCGATGAAGAGGGCACGCTTGAGACCCACATGTGTCGGAGCACGCAACTGTCCCGATCGGGACAGTTGCGTTGTGGACGGATCGACCTTCACGCGACGATCGACGATGTACAGCACACTCCCCCACACAACGAAAGACCAGGCCACAATCTCCACGGATCGAAACTCAATCTGAAAAACCTCTTGAAACAGAAACCCCACAACGAGCACCGGCACCGTCGCCAGCACGATCCACATGGCAAGCCTACGCCAAGCAAGTGAGGACTCGTCCTTGGCCGGAACCAGGAGAGCCATCGCCATAGACTTCACCTCGACCCAAAGAACCGCGACAATGGCTAGAAGCGTGGCGATGTGGAGGAACGCGTCAAACGCCAGGCTCTGAACCTCCCAACCGAAAAGCTCGGGGGTGAGAATCAAAAACCCCGAGCTCGAGATCGGCAAAAATTCGGTGATCCCTTGGACAAGGCCCAAGATGACCGCTTGTGTGACAGTCATAGCTAGTCAAAACGGATGGTCTGGCCGGTGTGGAGCGTGCCGGTTTTGGGAGGAGGAGGTGGCGCAGGTGGAGGAGGTGGCGGAGGTGGAGAAGAGGAAAAAGAGGGGGGATGAGATATCGACGGCATCGCGGGACTCCCTTCAGGTTTCTTCTTCCGCTTACGCTTGCGCTTCCTTTTCTCCTCCTCGCTTGATGGCCCGCTCGCGGGGGAAGGTGGCGGAAGTGGAGAAGGTGGAGAGGTGGGAAGGTGGGAAGGATGGGATCTCGATGGCGCCGCTTCTCCTGTTTCAGCTCGACGCTTGGCACGGATCTTTTCCAGACACTCCTCGCAATACAGCGGCCGAGATGGATCCAGCTTCACGCTGGTCGTAAACGTCTTTCCACACTCTGAACACGTGTAGGGATAAGACTTTCGTTCTTTCCTTTCAGGTAATCGTGGCTTCGTGGCAGTCTCTGGAATCTTCGTTTCTTGTTTCACGAGAGCCCCAAGACTGATCGATGGCTCATCTGGAGTCTTCTCCACCACTTCTCCCTCTGAAGGTTTTGGCGGTCTCCCAACGTTTGGAGCCGGCTTGGGAAGCACGGACTTCGCCGGACTCCTCTTCCCTCCCTTGCGCTCCTCACGCACGATCGCAATACAATCATCGCAATAAATTGGTCGAGATCGGTCGAGCTCCACGGGGAGCACGATATCCGTCCCGCACCGCGAACACTTGTATTCAAACCGAGGCTTCTTACTCTCCTTGGCCGCCTTCTTCTTGTCCGCCGCCTCCTGAAGAAGCTCGTCAACATCCGCATCCTCCATGCCGCTCCAGGTGAGGATCTTTGCCTCAATCTCCCCACGGGGCTTGGCATAACGCTCTCGAGAAATCTTGATGACCTTTTCCTCGGACTGGGTCCTCTGGGCAATCGGCGGGAGGGTGATCGCGGAAAACGGTTGGCTGGTGACGCCGTCGATAAGGAGCTTAATGTACACGTTATACTTGGGCAGGTTGATGATGTCCTCAGGCGTGAAGCGGGGCATGAACTCGGCTTCCATGAACATCGCGTCCGGCGAACCGACCCGGAAGGTAATGATGGTCCCCACGTTCCCGAACACCGCGTCGCGAACTTCCTCGGTAAGCTGGGCGATGTACTGGTGCGCCATCATGAGGCACAAACGGTACTTACGAGCCTCCGACAAAATGTTTGCAAAGGACTCGACGGCAAAGTTTTGGAACTCATCGACGTAAAGGTAAAAATCTTTTCGCTCGCGTTCAGGCGTATCCACCCGCTCCATGGCCGCCAACTGCATCTTCGTAATAAGCAAGCCTCCCAACAGACGAGAGTTGTCCTCTCCAATGCGCCCCTTGGAGAGATTGATGATGA
>JACQSJ010000004.1 GCA_016205995.1 Candidatus Uhrbacteria bacterium
CTCTGGTTGAGCGTCCTGCACAAAGCCAACGACACGTTCCCCGTCGATCCAGAGAATGTCGATCGGAATGAGCATGTCCTTCATCCAATAGCGCTGATATTCCAATTCATCATGAAGAAACAAAAGACCCTCGTCTGCCTCAAGCGACTCGCGGCCCGAAAGTCCCTTCTCACGCTCAAACATGTCGTCGGCGATGTCGACAACGACAGCTGCACCATTTGAGAGCACAACAACCGATTCACCCTTTGGAGATTCCTCGCTGGCGCTCGGAATGACAAAATAAGTGAGTACAGCGAGAGCGAGTATGATCAGTCCCAAAAATTTACGCATGTCGATCTTTTTGCACAAGCAAAAGGGCAGCAAGCACCATGATGACCCCTAGGATCAGCAAGGCGACGAGCTTCTCTCGGCTTTGGAGGAAGAGCGCACTCACGCCAAACGCGGAGGCAATGACCACGTACAGAAGTACGATGTGCGTCTGCCCCCACCCAAGTTTCAGGAGGCGGTGGTGCAGGTGTTTCTTATCGCCCTGGAAGATCCTCGAGAATCCACCCTCTCGCCATCGTCGACTCACGACCCAGACCACGTCTAACAGAGGAATACCCAGAACAAGCAGCGCTGTCGCCAGTTTTCCTCCAGAGATGACGGCGAGGATGCCAAGCACATACCCAACAAATGTGCTCCCTCCCTCGCCCAAAAAAATGGACGCAGGATGCATATTCCAAAACAGGAACCCCACCAAGGCGCCGAGCGTCACCGCGGAGAGCAGGGCGACATCGGGTTGGAAGTAGGCGACGGTGAGCGAGAGAAGCATGACCATGAGAGCCCCGACACTGGTGACGGATGTTGCCAGGCCATCGAGGCCGTCAAGAAACTTCGTCGTATACATGACGACCAGAAGCCAGACAAAAACGAGGAGGTCGGATTGCCATCCTTCAAGCAGAATCTGCCCGCCTAATGGGTTGGAGAGTTTGTCCACCTCAATGCCAAATCCGATGGCTGTGATGGCGGCGAGGACGGGAGCGATGATCGCGAGCCGTGGTGGAAGTTCAAAACGATCATCGATAAATCCTCCGATCATGAGAATCAATCCTCCCAGGAGAACACCGACGTAATGGGTGAGATCGATTTCTCCAGAAGTGAGAAAATCGCTTGAGGAAAGAATGCCGATAACGCAGGCCGCAATCGAAACAAACAACGCGATTCCTCCCAAGAGGGCCACGGGCCGAGAATGAATCTTTCTCAGAAGTCCTGGTTCATCAACAATATGAAAATAGATCGCCAATCGACGGACAAACAGCGTGAGAAAAAATGAGAGAACAAAGGAAAGCGTCCCCCAGAGAATAAGTGCCGTCATCATAGCATCTCTCCTTTTTCAATGCGGATCTTTCCTCCGGCTTCAAGCACGATCGTGTCACGACGGCGAACCTCGCCTTGCAAGAGCGCGTTCGCGATCGCGCTATCGACTTCTTCTTGAACCAGACGACGCAGGGGGCGCGCTCCGAACTTCGGATCAAATCCTTTTGTTGCGAGCTCGGCAACCGCGGCTTCTTCTGCACGGAATCCAATGCCCTTTGGCTCGAGCCTAAGGGCGACCGCCTTCATGAAGAGCTTCGTGATCTCAAGAACATCCGCTTGCGCCAATGGCTTAAAGACGATAATCCCGTCAAACCGGTTAAGGAATTCTGGGCGATAGATGCCTCGCAGTTCTTCCTCGACCAAGTGGGTCTTGATGACCTCGAGACTCTCCGCACGACCGACCGCGTCCTGGATGTACGGCGTCCCAGCATTACTCGTGCAGATGATAATCGTATTGGTGAAATCGATCGTGCGGCCGGTAGAGTCGGTGAGACGCCCATCGTCAAAGACCTGGAGGAAAACATTAAGGATGTCTGGGTGCGCTTTCTCGAGTTCGTCCAGGAGCACGATCGCGAATGGCTGCTTGCGTACGGCCTCGGTGAGGAGTCCGCCTAGTTGCGAACCGGGAGTCCCCAGGAGTCGATTGATGCTGGAGGCATCCTGATACTCAGACATGTCCAGACGCACCATCATGTCCTCACTCCCGAAATAGGTTGCCGCCACGGTCTTGGCAAGCTCGGTTTTCCCCACGCCGGTTGGGCCCAGGAACAGGAATGTGGCGATGGGACGGGTTTGTGATCGCAACTCAGTGCGGGCTCGGCGCAGGGCAGAGGCAACCGCCTTCACGGCCTCCTCTTGGCCAATGACCCGACCATGCATGTTCTCCTCGAGCCCCAACAGTTTCTCTTTTTCATCCTCCGCGACAGACATGGTTGGAATTCCTGTCTTTGCACTGACGATCTGGGCGACGTCCTCGCCTGTCACAACGGCATCCTGTCCGCGAGATTTGGAGACCTGCAATGCGACCTCGCGTGCGACCTCGATCGCCTTCTTAGGCAAGTAGGTTTCGTGCATGTACCGGTCGGAGAGCTTCACCGCGCGCTCCACGGCTTGGTACGAAAAAATGACATGATGCTCATACTCAATGCCGCCGATCTTGGACTCAAGCATGTGAATCGCGGACTCCTGATCGGGTTCGAGAATATCCACTTTCTGGAATTCACGTCCCAATACCGACCGCTCCACAATCGACGCGTACACCTGAGGGGTCGTCGTCGCGACCGCAAACGTCCCACTCCGAGAGAGGAAATCGACGAGCGTCGCGGCGAGATCGCTTGCGTCCGCCCCCTGTCCAACCAGCTGGTCAATATCCGTGAAGGCGAGAATGATGTTGCGCGACCGAGCGGCCTCCGAGAGAACCGTGATAAGACGCTCTTGGGCTTGCGCGGCATCCGCGCCAGAGACAAGGTGCGGAATCGAGATACGCACAAGGCGACGATCCTGCAAAATCTTCGGCACCTCTTCTTTCACCATGAGCTCTGCAATCCCGGCAAGCACCGTCGATTTCCCTACTCCCTCTGGACCGACCAGCACCACACTCTGTCGCCCACCCTCGATCACGCGAAAAATCTCCTCGATCTGTATATCGCGGTCGATCATCAGAGGGAGCTGCCCGCTCACGGCCGCGGTCGTAAGATCCTCACTCACCGCGTCGAGCATGGGGGTTGCCACAGACGTCATGGCGCGGTTCATCGCCCCGGTCGGCTTGTACAACGCCGCATGACGGAAGGCTTTGTAGCGCTCGCGCATTCTTTCGTGGATCCTGAGCCACACAATCATGTTGCGAAATTTTCCCTCGTCGATCCCCTTGTCGAGCAAAAGCTCACGCACGTATGCATCGACTTCGTACACAGCCGCAAACACTTCCAGAGAACTGATCTCGCTTCGTTTTTCCACAAGCGCCCCACGAAAGGCCTCCAAGATCACCCGTTCCCCTTCGGGGGCGAGCACCGGCGGTTTCCCAAGCTCTCGCGTCTCAAGTCGTCGGGCCATGGGTGCTTGAATGTCTTGGAACGACAGGCCGAGCCGACCAAACACGACCGAAACGTCCTGTGCGTCCATCGTGCCCACGAACAGATGGAGCGGCTCAACCTGCTTGTGGCCAAATTTTCTGGCTAGCTCAAACGCCCGTTTGATCGCGGCAGTCGCGTCGGCAGAGCAGAGATCGGCAAGATTCACCCGTTCACCCCCTTCTGAAAACGGTTCGATCTCGGGGACCGATTGGCTCCACATGGGCATCTTCGCCGCAAGTTTGCCGATCTGTGATTGGTGAGCGTATAAAAACACGCCACTGAACAGGCCAAGGTGCAAAAGAAAGGCGGCCCACGAGGGCTCAAACCAAAATGACCAAGAGAACAAATGGTCGAGCCCTGCGACGTACGCAAGAACCATCCCCCCGAGCAACGAGACGATGAGGAAAGAAAACACCAACGCGCTCAACAGGTGCGAGGCAGAAAGGCTCGCCGCCCGTGCGTGTACATGTGCCTCATCCATTTCCGCAGACCAGGCATAGCGCTTCCCCTCAAGTTGGATGTGCAGAGTCGGCATACTACAGAAGAACTCCAACGACTTGGCTCAAGATTCCAAAAATCGCAAACGGCAGAATCGCCAGATACACCGTGGCCAGCCCCACCGCAACCACCGTCCAAGCGACGACCCCCAAGGACCGAAACATCACCACGACAAGACGGACAAAAAAACTGATCACTCGTCCTAGGAATGAGGTCTCACCGTACATGGGTACAAACAAGTTCCTCGCCCAGATGTCTACGCCAAGATAGCGCACGCTCCCGGGAATGGATCGCCACAATCTCCCAAGCGTCTCACGTGCGCCCGTCGTATACCACCACAAAGGCAAACGCACCTTTTCTCGAGCGCCGAGCAGCACGGTTGTCTTTAAAACAAGAACCGCAGAAGGTTTGGTCATGAGATTATTCTAACATAAAGCCGCCTCTTAGGCGGCTTTCGATATCCACTCACGCAAGAAGCGCATGAGGGTCAGATAGAAATGGAGGTTGTGAATCGTGGCGAGGCGCAGGGCGAGGAGTTCCTGTACGCCGAAGAGGTGGCGCAGGTACGCGCGAGAACTCGTCGTGCATGTCTCACAGTCGCAATAGGGATCAAGCGGTGACTGATCTGTCGCCAGAGACTCGTTCGTCACACGCAACCGATCGTAGAACAACGTGTCGGGTCGTGGTTCTTGATAGATACTCCAGTCAATCGTCGAGGGATCCTGATTCCAGACAAAGAGTGTGCCGTGTCGTGCATTACGCGTTGGGAGTACGCAGTCAAACATATCCACTCCCATCTGTACGTACGCAACAATTTCCTCGGGCATGCCCCCGCCCATAAAGTAGCGAGGTTTGTCCTGCGGAAGAATCTCACATACACGTTTGACGATTCTGTACGCCTCCTCTCGCTTCTCGCCTACCGACAATCCGCCGATCGCATATCCATCAAATCCGATCTCCATAAGTCCCCGAGCCGAGCGTTCGCGCAAGTCCTCATGCGTTCCGCCTTGGACGATCCCGAACAGTAATGTGTCATTGCGAGGAGCCGCAGGCGACGAAGCAATCCCCTTCCGCTCATCAGCAGAGATTGCTTCGCTCCCGCTGGTCGCTCGCAATAACACAAACTCCAATTTGCATCGTCGCGCCCAGCGCAGGGAGCGCTCCATCGCCTCCTTGTACCGTTCACGACTCGAGTCACCGGCGGCCACGTCGTCAAATTGCATCACGATGTCCGACCCGATCGCCGTCTGCATCTGCATGGAAAGTTCTGGCGTGAGGTTCACGCGCGCGCCGTCGATGTGGGACTGGAATGTTACGCCCTCCTCTGTGGTCTTGTTCATCTTGGACAAAGAGAACACCTGGTACCCACCCGAATCTGTCAGGATCGGTCCGTTCCAATTCATGAAACGGTGCAAACCACCCAGCTCACACATTGACTCGAGTCCAGGACGCAACAACAGATGATACGTATTCGAAAGCAAAATCTGCGCGCCGAGTTTTTTCATGTCGCTAGAGGACATCGTCTTCACCGCCCCCTTGGTCGCAATCGGCATGAAGAAGGGAGTCTCGATGACTCCATGTGCTGTCTCTAACTGGCCACGTCTGACTCGAGCTGTTGTTTTTTGGAAAGTGAACATAGTTTTGGTAGCCCCAGGCTTCAGCCTGGGTGAAGATGCACCCGGGCTGAAGCCCGGGTCTACCGAAGATTCAGTTCTTCAAGAAGTTTCTTTTGCTCCCGCGTAAGCTTCTCCGGCGTCTTCACCGTCACAAGAACAATCTGATCACCACGCCCTCGATTATGGGGAACGCCTTTTCCTCGCAGACGAAACTGCGCACCTGACTGTGTTCCAGCGGGAATCTTGAGATCCACGGGTCCATCGACCGTCTGCACGTTGATCGTGTCTCCAAGCGCTGCCTGGGTGAATCCGATCGCCGCCTCAGACAGGAGCGTTGCCCCATCTCGCTCAAAGTGTCGATCTTTTGGAACATGCAAACGCACGAACAAATCTCCCGTCTGTCCACCCTTGATCGCCTCGCCCTGTGCACGTACGCGCAACATCGATCCGTTCTCCACTCCCGGAGGAATTGTGACGGTCAGCCTCTGCTTCTTGCGCTCCACACCCTGTCCATGACACGTCGTGCACGGCTTCTTTGGCATCTCGCCTGTTCCCTGACAGGTCGCGCATGTGTGTTTGGTTTGAATGTTCCCAAACACGGTCCGCTGTACACCGATCTGCACCCCGTTTCCATCGCAGTCCTTGCAGGTCTCCATGGCCTCTCCCGGTTCTCCACCGGTCCCGCCGCAACGGTCACAGGTGTCGGTCTTGGTGAGCTCCACTTCTTTGTTCACACCAAAAATGGATTCTTTAAATGTAAGTTCCATGTCGACCTGAATGTCTGATCCACGACGTTCACGACTCCGAGAACGTCCGCCACCAAACAGGTCGCCAAAAATGTCACCAAGATCTTCAAACCCGGCTCCGCCTTGGAAACCAGAAAAACCACCAAACCCCTGTCCGCCAAAACCCCCAGACCCATCGAAAGCCGCGGAACCAAACTGATCATACTGTGCGCGCTTCTTTTCATCGCCAAGCACCTGGTACGCCTCGTTGGCCTCCTTGAACTTTGCTTCATCGCCGCCAGATTTATCTGGATGATACTGGTGGGCGAGTTTGCGAAACGCTTTCTTGATGTCGTCTTGCGTGGCGCTTTTTTCTACGTTGAGTGTTTTGTAATAGTCTTTGGGCATACTCCGGTCCCCCTCCTTTTTAAGGAGGGGTTAGGGGTGGTTATGATCGTTAGTCGAATATCTTTCTCAGTATTGGAACAATCTCCTTGCGCATCATGATACCACTGGTGGTCGCACGGTCACCTTTCCACGAGATGCCCAATGCCCGAGTTAACACATCTTGCAAAGATGCATCCGGACAGACAAAAACGTCCACTCCTCGATCAATATCAATAATAGAAAGAAACCCACGGTCGACTTTCTGTTGCTTGTGAAGTTTCTCAAGGATGCCTGTGAGTTGCGAACCGAACTCGTCGAGGAACTCCTGTGCACGCACAATCTCTAGCTGAGCGATGCCGATCTTCTCCTGACCAAATGGGAACCAGGCGGCATCATGTTCAATCTCGTCAAAGAGATTCTCGTGCGTAAATGTCGACTTACTCTCAAAAAGCGTCTGGACAAAATCTGATGGAATCTCGACCTGGCCTTGAAGCCATTCATACGCAAGTCTGTCACGCGAGGTCGTGACCTTATTTTGAAAATTGACGGTGTTGGAGACGATCGCACCAGCAAGAAGGTAGGCCGCTGTTTTGCCGGGAACGATCCCCTCGTTCATGAAATGCTCCGTCACGAGTGTCGCAGCCGAACCAACAAGCTCGATCTGAAGATCGGCGTTAGGAAAATCATCTGGGTTGTACTCTTTACGATGGTCGATGACGACGGTCACTTTCTGCGGGTCGATCTGTGGAGCAAGGCCTCGCAAGTCGCTCACGTCCGTGAGCACAATCTCATCGACCTGGTCGATCACTTCCATGGCGTTCAGAGGCCACTCAAAATTGAATGTCCGAATGACCGTCTGTGCCTCGCGATGGAGCTTGCCAAACAGTCCCGCCACCGCCTCCTCGCCCTGTCGAACCAAAAACTCCGCTTCTGCAACAGAGCAAGCCGTGCCGTCCAAATCTGGATCTTGATAACTGGTGACGAGGATCATGAGATCTGGTATATTATGCGTGTATGGAAATGGGAGACAAAATCATTGAGAAACTCATTGAGATGGATCAGAAGATAGAGGATATTCGATCTGATATGGCTACCAAGATCAATATCAATGAACTACGAACTGTTCTCGACAACCAGGGTGTTATTTTGCAGCGTCTCGACCAAGAACGCATTTTCACACTCGAGCGAATCAAACGAATAGAGGCAGATGTCGACAAGATGAAAGTTGTCTTGCACATCGCCTAAACGGACTCGGGTCCGTTTTTGGTTTCCCCAACTGACTTCGCAATCTCGATGACCGTCGGCTTCTCAATCGCCAGCCAGTCCTCGTACCGCATACTCACCGAATCCGTAAGCGAGCCAGCATTGAAGTGGATGATCTCGTTCTCCGCGAGGTGTGGGTCGACAAACGTCTTGAGGCCAAGCAGCGAACCAAACGGCGGCACGGACCCAGGCACGCAACCTGTTACTTCTTCAGGATTCGTCGCAAACCCAACCGACTCCCCACACGCCTGCTTAGCCCGACTTCCCCACAGTTTCATATCCGCGGGCATCACAAACAAATAATTCGTCCCCGTCTTGTCGCCCTTGGTCACAATCGCCTTGGCACCTGAGTGCATACTCACCCCCCGCACCTTCGACGCAATCTCGGATGTAAGCGTAGGTTCATGATGCTGGGTTTCGTACGTGCAGCCATGTGCATCGAGCGCCTCGATGATTTTATTGTACACGGGGGTAGACACATCTACTCCCCTTTCTTCTCCTCAAACTCCGCATCAATCGGCTCGTCCTTCTTTTCGTCCTCGGCAACCCCCCGTGGTCCCCCTTGGGAAGGGGGACGTTCTGAAGACTCAGCCTGATACATCTTTGCCCCCACCGCTTGTGCCGCGGTCGACAATTCGTCTGCGGCTTTTTTGATCGCTTCGTGATCGTCTGAATCTTTTACCGCCTTAAGCGCCTCGATCTTTCCTTCGACCGACTTACGCTCGTCGGCCGTAATCTTATCGCCAGCCTCCTTCAACATCTTCTCGCTGGTGTAGATCATCGTGTCTGCGAGGTTCTGGTGCTCGACTTTTTCTTTTGTCTTCTTGTCTTCGTCGGCATGTTCCTCTGCCTCGCGCTTCATGCGCTCGACTTCATCCTTTGAAAGTCCTGTCGAGCCTTGAATCGTGATCGACTGGCTCTTGCCTGATCCTTTGTCGGTTCCGGTTACGTGCAAGATACCGTTCGCGTCAATGTCGAATTTCACTTCCACTTGTGGCACACCGCGTGGAGCCATGGGGATACCCGACAAGATGAATCGTCCAAGCGTTTTGTTTCCGCCGGCGACTTCACGTTCACCCTGGAGCACGTGGATTTCGACGGTTGTCTGATTGTCTGCAGCGGTTGAGAAGACTTGTGACTTGCTGGCAGGAATCGTGGTGTTGCGCTCAATAAGTTTGGTCATCACGCCACCGAGCGTTTCGATACCCACGGAGAGGGGCGTCACATCAAGCAGGAGCACATCTTTCACTTCTCCCTGAAGCACGCCGGCTTGCACCGCCGCGCCCATGGCAACGACTTCATCTGGGTTCACGCTCACGTTGGGCTTCTTGCCGAAAAACTCTTCGACTGTCTTGAGCACGAGCGGCATGCGTGTCATTCCACCCACCATGACGATCTCTTGAATGGCGCTCTTATCCAGTCCCGCGTCTTTGAGCGCGGCCTTCACGGGCTCGAGCGTTTTCTGTACCAGGTCATGCACA
>JACQSJ010000016.1 GCA_016205995.1 Candidatus Uhrbacteria bacterium
AGTTGTCAAGTGTCTGAACAGAATCATCATACCTTATTCACAGGCCGCTGGCAATACCTTCTGTTATCAATAGTCATCCATAAAAAATGGGCAAAACGCCCATTTTTTGAATCTTTCAGAAATTCATCCACGGTCTATCCACGGCCTACCTAATAACCTTATCGACCAGACCGTAGGCGACAGCCTCCCCCGCTTCGAGGAAATAATCCCGTTCCGTATCGCGCTCGACGTCTGATTTTTTCTTTCCGGTGTGCTTGGCGAGAATATTGTTGAGCTGATCTTTGATCTTCAAAATCCGCTCCGCGTGGATCTTGATGTCCGTCGCCTGCCCCTGCACGCCGCCCAAGACCTGATGGATCATCACCTCCGAATTGGGAAGGACGAAGCGCTTTCCCTTTGCTCCCGCGGCCAAGAGCACCGCCCCCATGCTTGCGGCCATGCCTACACAGATCGTCGACACGTCCGGCTTCACATATTGCATCGCATCGTAGATAGCCAGACCCGCCGTGACAGAACCGCCTGGGGAGTTCACATAGAGCTTGATGTCCTTACTCTTATCTTGGCTCTCCAGAAACAGCATCTGGGCGATTACCAGGTTGGCGACGACGTCATCAATTTCTGTGCCCAAGAAGATGATGCGATCCTTCAGAAGACGCGAATAGATGTCGTAGGCCCTCTCCCCATCGTGGGATTTCTCAATGACGGTCGGGACCAGGATCGACTCAAGAGGATCTTGAAATGAGGATGTGATATCGAGGGTTTTCATACGACGATTATTCTAGCGTGTTTCTGATGCTGTGACCACTCGCCAGCATCCATCCTCCCCGCATACGAGCCTTGATTGTGGAATGACGTAACCGGCCGCACGCTTGTGGCCGCCGCCGCCGTGCGTCTTGGCAATTTCCGCAACGTCACGCGTGAGTGAGCGCATCGACACCTTCACCTGCCCATCCGCGGTCTCGCGAAAGACCCGCAGCATGTCGACGTTCGTGACCAGGTTCAGGAAATTTGAAAGACCGTCGATCTCGTCGTCGCTGACGTTGTTCTCTTCAATGTCCTTACGCGTAAGGTAGGTGCTGATCATGTTCTGCTCGCGGTCTTCCTCGATCCGTTCCAGCGCCGCGCCCCACACGCGCAGGGCACAGACGGAACGGTTGTGGAACATGGCGTGAATGACGTCGTGAACGCGCGCGCCGCCGAGTAACAGTTTGGATGCCACGTCCAGCGCCCGTTCATTGGTGGCGCCGTTGGAGAAGGCGGTCGTATCAAAACAAAGTCCTGTCAGAAGACACGTCGCTGCATCTCGCGAAGGGATGATTTGGTTCTCTTCAAAAAATTGATGAACAACGGCCGCGGTCGCAGGCGCATCCACTATGACCTGGTTCACGTGCCCATACCGGCTGTTGGTCGTGTGATGGTCGATGTTCACAACCGTGGGGTTCCCGGGAATTCGCTCCACCAACGAACGGACAAAGTCGCCATCCGAGCAATCAAACACGACGACCAGATCGATCTCGGGGTTCTCAAATATCTGAAGGCTGGTCGTGCATTGATGGGCGCGAGGCAAACGTCGGTACTGTTCTGGCACCGTCGAGGCAACATACACAGGGATAGTCTTCCCTCGGCTCGCCATAAAGTCCGCCATGGCCAGAGCCGACCCAAGGCTGTCCCCGTCGATGCGCTCATCCGAAATGAACACCGGTTCACGGGCTTTCAATAGCAGGTCGTGGATTTGGCGATGAAGGTAGGATTCCATAGGGAGCCACACACTCTATCGTACCTTAGAGCCCAGGTCAATCATCATGATATAATCCATTTACTATGTTTCTGACGAAACTGGAACTCCAGGGATTCAAGACGTTTGCTAAGAAGACGACCCTATCGTTCCTCCCCCCCACCAAGGAGCGCTGTCCCATCACCGCGGTTGTGGGGCCCAACGGTTCTGGAAAATCCAACCTCGCTGACGCGATCCGATGGGTCTTGGGCGAACAGAGTTTGAAGCTCCTGCGCGGCAAGGAGTCCCAGGACGTCATCTTCTCGGGCTCCCAAGGCAAGGGCCGGGCCGGGTTTGCTGAAGTGAGTTTGAGCCTCAACAATGAGGACGGCTCCATGCCCATCGACTACTCGCAGGTCACGATCACCCGCCGGCTTTTCCGCGACGGCACGAGCGAATATCTCCTCAACGAATCGTCGGTACGCCTGGCGGATATCCAGCTCCTGCTTGCCCAGGCCAATGTCGGCCAGCGTTCGTACTCGGTCGTAGGCCAGGGTATGATCGACCATATTTTGGTTTCCACTCCCGAGGAGCGCAAAGCTTTTTTTGACGACGCGACTGGCGTGAAACCGTTCCAAATCAAACGCCATGAGGCCGTGCTCAAGCTCAAGCGCACACATGAAAACCTGGTGGACGTGGAGATGTTGCTGCGCGAAATCGAGCCACGGCTACGAAGCCTCAAGCGGCAGGCTTCACGTTTGGAGCAACGCGACGAGATCGAAGGCAAGCTCCACGCTCTTGAAGCCGAGCACTACGGCGCGCAATGGTGGGCCCTTGTGGATCAGCTGGATGTGGCGAAGCGACAGTTTGAAGAGGCGGACGACAAGATCAAGCTCGAACGCACAGAGTTAAACGACCTGGAGCGGGCTGGCGAGAAGCTCGAGAAAACAGAGCCGGACGATGTCGGACTCGCGAAGCTCCAGGCGACATACCGCGCCGCGCAAAAGAAACAGACGGAGAATCGCCAGGCACAATTTGAAACCGAGAAGGAGATAGAGCTCACGAGGGTGCGGGCGCAGAGCAATTGGGCGCCGTTGCCGCTGTTGAAAATCGTCCAGGAAGTAGAAGAGGTGGTAAAAGGATTAAGAGGATTAAAAGGATTAAGGGACGCGGAAGCAATCCTCGAGATGGTCGACGCCGTGCTCAAACGCTCGGAGAGACTTTCCAAGAGCTTACAGCGTCCCAACCCCGAGGACATCAAGCCTGACCCCAAGCTCGTGGAACATCTCAAAGACCTCAAAGCACAGGAAACAAAAGTCCAGAAAGAACTTACGGGGCTTGAAGCGCAAATCGACGCCTATGCCACGCAGGAAAAAACCGAGCGCACCGAGCTCATCGAAATGCAAAAGACCCTGCGCGAGAAGCAGCGACAGATCCACCTCCTCGAAAACCGACGCAATGAGCTCCAGATCGACCTGGCTCGATACGAAGAGCGGCAGCAAGCGCTCATCCGCGAGATGAACGAGTTTATGAAAGACCGCGCCATCGCTGTGCGTGAAGATTCCCCCCCTGCCCGAGGGGGGGCTAGGGGGGGTGGGAGTTCCGGCGAGGAGTCCTACGCCGAGATCCACCGCCTACGCTACAAGCTTGAACTCATCGGCGGCATCGACCCGGAGATCATGAAGGAATACGAGGAGACACGCGTGCGGCATGAATTCCTCGACGGTCAAGTGAACGACCTGCACAAGGCCATCCGCGACACAGAGAAAGTCATCGTGCAATTGGACGAGCAAATCGCCGACCAGTCCAAGGCGGTGTTTAGCAAGATTAATCGCGAGTTCGAGCGATACTTCAAAGTGCTCTTTGGCGGGGGGGCGTGTCAGTTGGTGAAGCTCACACGAGAAGACGTGGAAGAGGTAGCCCCAGGCTTCAGCCTGGGTGAAACAGATGGCGTCAGTGCTGAACGCGCGTTCGCCGATACTGGAGAAGAACAACGAGACAAAGAAGAAACGATTGCGAAGAAACTTCAGAAGCACCAAGACCCCGTGATCGGCATCGACATCCAGGCCACGCCGCCTGGCAAGAAACTCAAGGCGCTCAATCTGCTCTCCGGTGGTGAGCGTGCCCTCACCTCGATCGCACTCATCTCTGCCATCATGGCCGTGAATCCCAGCCCGTTTGTGTTGCTCGACGAGGTCGATGCGGCGCTGGACGAAGCCAACACGATTCGCTTTGCCTCGATCCTCCAGGAGCTCTCAGAAAAATCCCAGTTCATCATCATCACCCACAACCGCGCCACCATGGAGCAAGCAGATGTCCTCTAC
>JACQSJ010000018.1 GCA_016205995.1 Candidatus Uhrbacteria bacterium
GATGCGAACTTCGTCGGCGGCCGTGGCGTTGATCACCAACGGAGCCCCAGCGGAGTCGAGGTTGTCGCCTTCAATCGTGATATCGCCTGTCGTCGTAAGATCGCCGACATTGGAATTGTCCGTGAGGGTCATCAGCGTGTTGCCTCCGCCACTCTCGCGGAAGGTAAAGGTTCCGGTATCCGCAACCTCAAGCAGCGCCGTCGTGTCGCCAAAAAGGAGATCTACGTCCCATCCCGATAGCATAATGCCGTCTTCATTTACTCCTGCTTGTGCATTGGCGAGCGTAACCGCTAGTCCTCGCAGACCATCCGTATCACCGGTACTGGCTGACGTGACGGCAATATTCATGGCGGAGAGTGTATCGTTATCTGTGTCGTTTCCGAGCGTGAAATTGAGTTCGAATCCGCTGTTTTCAGCAGACGTCACGGTCATATCGATCACCTCAGAGGTGGCGGAAGCGTTTGTGATGATCAAATTTTCGGTTCCGGAAAATGTCATGTCCACGTCCGTACTGAATGTCGTGGCGCCAGCAATCGAGATGGTGCCTGAATCGGAAAAGGTGGCAAACGCGCTGCCGTTGTCTTGAATGACAAAGTCACCGGAGCTAGTAAGGTTGACGATGACATTGCCGGTTCCGCCGTTTGAGAAGGTAAACGTCTCGTTGCTGTCCATGGCGACAACCGTGGAAGCGTCCAGGGTCATGGAGTCGATGATCTCATCCCAGTCAATCGCGTCGGCGGCGATGTCGATGGTTACGGCTGCGCCTTCGCTCCCCGAACCTGAAACGGTGAAGTCAGAACCCCCGGCATCCGCAAGCGTGGCCACATAGTTGCCGGTCGTGTCAGTTGAGAGCGCGACGGCGTTGGCCTGAATGGTCGTGGCACCACCCGAGTCAATCTCCACATCACCCTGAACATCCACGGGATTGAAATTCGTCCCGTCGGCGACCAGGATAAAGCCACTTGTATTCGTCCCCATGAAGAGGTCATCACCGGAGATGGTGAGGTCGCCGGTAACCGTCACGAGTGACGAGGTGAACGTGGCATAGTCTGTCCCGCCTCCATCCTCAAGCGTGATGGTGCCGTTGGTTTGGTTGTGGATTTGCTCGGCATTTTCCAACACGATCTCTGCCGTGCCGATATCAGCGGCGTCGAAATTAATACCGTAGGTGAAATCCGCTCCTATCCCACCACCGACGTTGGGAGTCAAGATAATCCCAGAGACAATCGCATCATCATCGTCCGAATTTTGTAGCACGAGTGCGCCGTCGAGTCCCTCGGTAGAAGCCGCATTGTTAATCAGGAGACCATACTGGGCGGCCGTGCCAGAGGTGGTGTCTTGGGCGGTTACGTTAAGCAGCAACGCGTTTTCTGCCGTCGCATCCGTAAGCGTGCGCGTGAATGTAATCGTCTCCGCTGCCGTGCCAGTGAACGTGAGTGCCGCGTCCAAACTCATCGCGTCCACCATCTCGTCAAAGTCAATCGCGTCAGCGGCGATGTCGATGGTTACGGCTGCGTTCTCGGAACCCGAGCCCGCGATCGTGAAGTCGCTCCCTCCCGCGTCCGCGAGCGTGGCAAGGTAGTTCCCAGTCGTATCCGTCCCCAAGGTGAGGTCTGAGATCTCTGTGGCAGAAAGACAGTTCGTACAGTTCACGTCAATCACGTTCAGGGTTACGGCGCCGCCTTCTGCCGAACCGTTGACGACTGTGACGGTAGAGTTTCCAGCATCCGCGATTGACTGAACATAGTTGCCGGTCGTGTCTGTGGTGAGAGCGACTGAGTCAGCGGCAACCGTGAGAGCAGTCGTATTGGAGGCCCCAAGGGTCGCGGTCACGTCGCCTGTAAAAGTATGGGAAGAAACAATGACCGTCCCTGTGACATTAGGAAGGGTGATGGTCTTGTCGGTGGCGCTTGGATCAGTAACGGAAATGTATGTTTCGATGGTGTCTGCTGTAGACCCTTCAAAAACGAATCCAGAAGTTCCAAACACTCCCGCGTTCGCAGAAAGTCCAACGTCACCGGAAAGAGTTTGGGAATAGTCAAGGGCGAGAGACAACGCAGCGCCTTCAGATCCAGACGACCCCCCTGTAAGTCCTGTAAGCACCGAGGTACTCGCAGATGCGACGTAGTTGCCGGTGGTGTCAGTGGAGAGCGCGACCGCATTGGCAGCGATCGTCAGCGCACCTGTGGAGGCAAGCGTGGCGTCGCCGGAGAGAGCGGTGGGACTGAAATCAGTGCCGTCGGCAATCAGGAGTGCACCGGACGTATTCGTGGTGAACGCCAGATCATCACCCGAGATGGTGAGATCGCCGTCAATGGTCACGTTCACCACTCCCGCGCCGCCATTGATAATGTCTAGCGTCTCGGTGGATGCGGTGTTCACGATGATCTGCAGATCGTCAGCTGTGTCTTCGGTGTACAGCTCCCATGATGTCCCGCTTGCTGGGCTAAAGGTAAGTTTAGGAGAATCGGTTGTACTGCTGCTCAAGGTCAAGTCTCCTGTTATTACGTCGCCGGTGTTGAGGACATACACATCCGCAATCTCACTCACGGAGAGACAGTCTGCGCAGGAGAGATCCCCAACGGTCGCGGTGCCGACCACGTCCAAGCCGCCGTCAATGTACATGGTTCCTTCCACGCCCACGTCGCCGGCAACGAACAGGTCATTGCCTCCTAGCGTAAAGCTCGCATTGGTAATGGTCTCGGTGCTGGAGGTTGATGCTCCGACCACAAGATCATTATCAATATAGCCGTCCCCCATAACCTCTAACTCGTCCTCGACGCGCAAATCCCCCACCCCGCCGCTGCCATAGGTGAATGCCGCGTTGGCTCCGATGATCGTGGCGGCGTCGTCTTCAAAGGTACGACTCGAGCCGGTTTCAAAAAGCTGGAGCGTCGCCGAGTCGATCCCGTCGAGTGTGTCGGCATTAAGAGCGTAGGGCGCGGCGGTAATGAGGCGACGTGGGCTTAGTGGCTCGCCTCCAATGGTCACCTGCAAGTACAGCGTCGCATTGTCACCGAAAATAGAGTCTCCGATTGCGGCATAAGGAGTGCCAAGCGAGGTGTCACCCAGGTTTTCAGTGAACAGTCCTGTCGTGAGCGACACAGACCGCGCGGTCGCTGTGGCACACGATGCGGAAGAGTTCGACCATACACAACTTCCACCGGAGGAGGCCGTATACAGTTCGAAGATCATGCTCAAACTCGAATCCGAAACTGGCACGCCGTTGGCGTTGAGGACGCGACCCTGGTAGGTGATGATGTTTGGTGCGCTGGCCGCCTGGGCAGCAGGAACCAAACTGGTGAACAGCATCGCCAGCGTGATCAGGAATCCAAGTTGTTTCCTCCAGCTTCTGAACATATTAGTGCTCCCCTTGTGGGGAAGAATTCTCCGGCTCGAGCGGGACTTTTTCTGAAAAGCCCTTAGGCTCGGCCGATTGAGAATAGTCAATGGGATCAATGCTCTTTTGCTTGAACCCATCTTTTTGGAATGTGGCGTAGTACTGATTTGGACCCAGCATGAACGCGTAGCGACCTTTGCTATCGGTGATCTGCGTTTCAAGGAGCTTGTTGTACTTTGGCTCGAAGACGCGCGCGATCACGCGTGAGAGCGGACGTCCGGTGTCTTGATTGTAGACAATGCCCCAACTGATGGGCTTGTGCGGTCGAGCAAGTCGACGTGCGAGCAGGTAGATGCCCACTTGCACAACGACCATGCCAACCGAGAAGATCGTCGGTCGAACGAGGGCGAAGGCTACCGCGGTGATCACGCCAGCAATGGCGACGGCATGCTGCGCCGCTCGCAGCAGGACGCGACGACGCAGCCATGAAGGTTCGTTATATTTCGCGGCTTGTGAAGGATCCAGGGGGATGTTCGCGGTGATGACCGCGTTGTCCGCGGTGACCTCCACGATCTCGCCGTGATACACATCCAGGAATGCTCCGTCCGTCTTTTCCTCCTTGAGGTACTCGGACGGATACTGGAATCCGGGCTTGGTGATGGTCAGACGGTACCTCCCTGGCTGCACCAGGAAGAAGTACCGACCCCCTTTATCAGTAACACGACTCTTGACGAGGCGGCCCTGCGGACGAGCCGCCTCATCTTCAATTTTGAAGAGGCGAACCACGGCTAAGTCGATCGGAGTCTTAGCAATGGCGTTATAGACGACTCCGTATCCCTTCCTTCGACGGCGCCAGAAAAAGAGAACCGGCGCAGTGAAAAAATATTGAAGGAATGGGAGGAAGTCGAAGGCAACCGAGAGGACGACCACGCTCGCTCCTGCCGTGATTGCAAGAGCGGGCGTGGAGATCTCCGAAGCCTCTTCAACGCCTGGAAGCTCGCGAATGGCTTCCAGGGTTTGTTGCACTTCCGCGACGGGAAGTGCTTCAAGGAACGATTGTGCCAATGTCGATGGGGCAGCTCCTGATGGAGTCTGCTCAGGAACCTCTTCTGATGGTTCCTCGATCACCTCTTCTTCCTCCTCAATGGCGATGAGGCGGAGGCGAGGGTTCACGATCGCATGGTCGATGATGAGCGTCTCGCTTGTGGCGGACGCAAACCCATCGGCGGAAGCGGACACACGGTAAGTTCCGTTTGGAACGTACCAAGCAAACTGCCCGTTTGCATTGGCGGTCGTGGGATTGAACTGGCCGTATGGGGACCCATCCCACACAACGAATTCCTCTCCCACAAGCTCAAAGAGCGTCACTCGCGCAGAACCCACGGCCGCTTCTTCCCCATCGATGACCTGGTAGATCGCTCCCAAGGAGACGACTCGCAGGTAGGAAGAAACAGCGTCTGTGGACCCATCCTCATAGGTGACAAGCACGGACACCTGAAGGATGGTAAGCACGTCTGGAATCGTGAGATCCGCGACGTAAAGATCGAGGGCGTCATCACGACGCATGAGGTAGGTGTCTGTTCCGACGGTGAGCGTGATGAGCTCAACGCTATCGGACACCGCTCGTGCAGGAATCACGATACGCACGTCACTTGTGGGAGTGACCTCGACCACACCGGAGCTGGTGGTCGTGAGCGTAATGGATTCATCTGCGACTAAGTACAGGACGTCCGCGTCGCTCAAGTCGCCTTCCTCCGCACCCAAGGAGGTTGGTTCTTCGGCTTCGGTTTCGCCTGTGTCCGAGGGAGGAATTTCCTCCCCGCCTGGTTCTTCCCCAGGCTCTTCTGGCACAGGCACGGGAAGATCTTCTTCCCCGCCTGGCTCATCTGAGGGCTCTTCCTCCTCCGAGGGTTCTTCCTCGATAGGAGGCTCTTCTACAGAGGGCACCTCTTCTTCTGGAGCCTGTGGTGTACCCTGCACCAAAGCTCCAGAAGCAAACTGCCCTGCTTCATCGTAGGCAAAAACGCCGTAGTAGTAGGTGGTCCCATTGGTCAACCCCGTCTGTGTCAGGTTCGTCGCGAGACTGGTCGACACAACCGTGCACGACCCATCTGTTGGACCCGTTGGATACCCGCCCAGACATCGCAACACGCGGATCCCCGCAAGGTCTGCATCTGTCGGGTTTGTCCAAGACAACGTGAGCTGCCCATCTCCCTGCGCGATGGCGAGACTCGAGACATTGCCGGGGGCGTCATCCTCATCGGTCACGAAGGTCTGGTCGCTGGAAAACGCCTGGTTGGACGACGCGTCTGTGGAGAGCACCTGGAAGTGATACGTCGTGCCAGCCGTAAGACCCGTAAGCAAGATGGAGTGCGACGTGACGAGACTGGAGTTCGCTTGGGAATTCCCGTAGGAGGTCGAGGTCCCGTAGGACACCGTGCTGTTTGCGGACTCGTTGGTCGTCCAGGTCACGCGCGCCGAGGTCGAGGTGACATCGGTGACGTTGATCCCCGAGATGATAGGGTCCGTTCCGTCGAGCGTGGCAAAGCTCTGCGTGGAGGACGTGGCCATGTTCCCCGCGCTGTCGGCGCCCCGAATCCGGAAGTAATAGGTCTGTCCTTGTGCGAGTGAAGAGAGCGTGATCGTGTGGCTGGTGTAGTATCCAGACACAGTGGCCGTCCCCAGCTCAAAGCTGGTTGTGAGGCCGTAATCCAAGAGCCGTGTCGCTGCTTCACTTGTGGCCCAACTGACGGTTGCCGCAGAGACAGAAATCCCTGAGACGACGATGCTGGAAATGTTTGGTGCCGTCGTGTCCGCAGGAGACCCACCGCCTCCACCTCCATCATCATCTTCCCCACCGCCTCCGGAGGGAACCGTCGCCGTGACGCTCAAGGAGTCGTCGCCATCGATTGGAAGGATGATCGAACCGGAATCTCCGAACGTACCGCCAATCGCGACATAGTAGTTTCCCGTGGAGGTGGGATTCGTGATGCGATTCGCACCCGTCCCAGAGCTAGTGGTATTTGTCCCGATCTCGATCGCCACAGAACTGGTGGCAGCGATGGCTCTCCCATCGCCCGCACAGATCGTGATGGTAAGGACGTCGCTGGCCATCGCCACGGAAGCCTGTTCTGTCCCTGCGCAGCTGGCAGCGGTTGTGAGGTCAGTCCCGTCGTCGGCCACATCGACATCATCCTCGGTGATCGAGGACGTATCAAACGCGGACGCAAACGTGAGCGTGATCGTCGACCCTTCTGAAACCCCTGTTGGCGTTGTAAAGAGCACCCGGTGGTTGGAGGCCTGCGAGGACTGGAGCGTCGAAGGATAGTCATTCGCGCTCGTAAGCGTGGCGGCAGAAACATTCCACGCACCGACAATAGCTGCGGTTGAGACAACAGCAGCTAGTGTCAGTGTTTGAATGATCCTCCGTAGCATGCGCACACATGGGTTTTATGAGACGTTTCTTTTCCGCTTTCGAAGGAAGACGACAGAGAGGACTGCCACGATCACCAAGACGAAGTTGATCAGTTCCCAGGGGATCATCCAGAACGACCATGTTCCCTCAAGGCGGCTATCGGCCCCGTAAGCTATTTGGAGTTCCGCAGTCACAGGACCGATGGCCAGATGGCGGAGCTGGTATCCGGCTCTTTGAAACCAGCTCATTTCACCTGGTTCATAGGCAACCGTGAACGTGCGCGTCGAACCTGGAAGAACTCGACCCTCTGTTGGGTTGGCATCGAGCTCGACGATTGTCTGATCAAACAGACCTGTGAAACGGATCTCTCCCTTTGGCGCGAGATGCACATTCCCCTGGTTTTGGATCCGGAAGGAGAAAAGACCAAACGGGTGGGAGGCGTCTTCCTGCTCGAGGACGAAATCGAGCAACTCGAGCTTTTCAATGGTTTCACCTTCGATGGTTAGGAAGACGAGGATCGCTGTTCTTGCCTCGATTGTTGCCCCGTTTGTAGACACAACCTCGGAAGGCGCGGTCGATACCGTGATTGCTCCGTAGTAACTTCCCGGAGCGACATCACCGGGAACGACGACCTTAAAAGGAACATTGACCTTGGACTGTGCCGGAACCGGAACCTCACGAATCGGGAAATCGATCCATGAGAGGAATTCCGTCTCGGCATTGTTCTCCGGAGTGAACAAAGGGGTTCCATCCTCATCTCCTGACACGAATGACAGAAGATCGATGAAGTAGATTTGCTCACTCGCTCCCGTGTTGAAGATGGTGAAAGAAGATTCAACCACGTCTCCAAGAGACGAGGAGAGCTCGATCACGCTTGGGGACACCGCTGCGGCATGGGCAAATAGCGGACTCAACAAGAGAGTGAATGAACAAAGAGTTGATGTAAGCCAGATCCTCATACTAGTAGTTTCCAGAAGCGATGAGGGAAACAAGGTGCGAGTAGTCTCCGCCAGCGGATGCTGCTGCCATAGACGCCTTCAGTGTGATGAAGTTACGGCTTTCAAAGATGACACCTGACTCGGTCGCAACGTCGCTGGCCGTGGTCGTGAGTGCTGTATCGGCCGTGTCAAATGTGCTGCTGCTCAAGGATGTATCCGAGGACCGCGCTCCATACTCCTCCGCGCCGGCCGTCACTGTTCCATCGGAGACATCGTTGATGTCGCTGCTGCCCGATCGGAGGTTCCCATCCTCAAAGATCTGGATCACGTATCCGTTATCGTTTGCAGCATTGACTTCAAACGCAACGAGGGTTGTTGCAACAGAAGAGGCCGAGAGATCTCCAATGGCGACCGAGGTACTTGTGATCGGATATACATAGTCGTTCGTCCCATCTACCGTTGGAACCGTGCCACCGTTTTTCCAGACATCGACGGTAATCGTGCCAGAGCCTAGTGATGCGACTCTCCCAACCGCAGCGACCTGTGAGGCACCAACGTCCTGCACAACGGCAATCAGGTCGTTGACTGATAAGCCAGACGTGCTGGCCGTCACCGTCAATCCAGAAAGGGCCGTTGCCGCCCTGCCGGAAGAGGTGTTCTGTGCCCGGACCTCGAATGTAAGGATCTGATCGTCTATGCCGGAGCGATAGCCCTGGAGCAGCTGATACGTGGTGCTAGACGCGGAGCCACCAACAACTGCTTCTGTGCTGTCGCGCAGTTGATAGCTGGTCGATGACCCAGTATCAGAACCACCGGTGTTAACTGTGTCCCACCGTATTTCGAAGTTTGTCGAGCTCATTGCCGCCTGGAGAAAAGGCGCCCAGACAAAAAACCCCACCACTGCAAAGGTGAAATTTCGGCTACACATAGGCTAAACCTTTACAGAAA
>JACQSJ010000019.1 GCA_016205995.1 Candidatus Uhrbacteria bacterium
GACCTATCATGAGTGGTCCCTCAAGTATGGACACATCTTTGAGGCGAACATCGGCGCGGAGGCGGTGCAGGAGATGTTGCGCCGCATCAACGTGGAGCAGACGATGATTGCTCTGGAAGAGGAACTCAAGACCGCGACCAAGACCAAGCGCAACCGCTTGCTGCGCCGTGTGAAGCTCCTTAAGTCTTTCCACATCAACAAGCTCCAACCTGGCTGGATGATCTTGGAAGCGATCCCCGTCATCCCACCAGACTTGCGACCGATGGTGCCCTTGGACGGCGGCCGCTTTGCCACCTCGGACCTCAATGACCTGTACCGTCGTGTCATCAACCGCAACAACCGTCTTAAGCGTCTGTTTGATCTGCATGCACCAGAAGTGATCTCTCGAAACGAGAAGCGCATGTTGCAAGAAGCGGTGGACGCTCTTATCGACAACTCCGCTCGACACAGCAAAACCGTCATTGCCGCGACCGGAAAGAAGCGTCAGCTCAAGTCCCTTGCCGATCAGCTCAAGGGAAAGCAGGGACGATTCCGCCAGAATTTGTTGGGAAAGCGTATCGACTATTCCGGGCGATCCGTGATCGTCGTGGGTCCGCACCTGCACCTGGACCAGTGCGGAATTCCAAAGAAGATGGCACTGGAGCTCTTCAAGCCGTTTGTCATTTCCAAGCTCATCGAGCGCGAGTACGTCCATAACATTCGTTCGGCCAATCGTTTCATCGAATCTGATCGACCGGAGACCTGGGACATCCTCGAAGAGGTGACCAAGGATGCGTTCGTGCTCTTGAACCGCGCGCCAACACTCCACCGTCTTGGTATCCAGGCGTTCCGCCCCACCCTTATTGAAGGAAAAGCCATCCAGATCCACCCATTGGTGTGTGACGCGTACAACGCGGACTTCGACGGAGACCAGATGGCCGTGCACGTGCCTCTTACAGAGGAAGCCCGCGCCGAGGCCCGCGAGATCATGCTCGCCACCAAGAACCTACTGAAACCTGCCTTTGGTGGTCCGGTCGCCACGCCTGGAAAAGACATCGCCTGGGGCATCTTCTTCCTCACCATGGATGTCACACCGATGCCGGAGAGCCGCGAAGGCCTCCCTCTTTTCGCGAGTGAGATGGCCGCCATGCATGCACAGTCAACACGTCATATCGGTTTGCGCGACTGGTGTGTGGTGCGGCTCGACGATGGCGAGATCATCATCACCACCCCAGGGCGCTTGATCGTGAACAAGCAGTTCCCTTCCGAGATTCCGTTCAAGAACCAGGTCATGGGCAAGAAGGAGCTCGCGGGCATCGTAAAGTACTATCTCGAGCTCAACGGCTCGGAGAAAACTGCCGCCTTCCTCGACCGCCTCAAAGAAATTGGATTCCGTTATTCCACCCGCGCCGGCTATTCCTGGGGCATGGCCAACCTTCCCGAGGTGGAAGGGAAGGAGGCGTTGCTTGCCGAAGGAGACACGCGCGTGCGTGAGATCGAAGACTACTTTGCCCAAGGGCTTCTCACGGCATCGGAGCGCCACTCATCGATCATCAAAATTTGGAACGAGATCAAGGATCGCATTGCCGCGGAAGCTAAAAAGGCTCTTCCAAAGGACAACCCGGCTTATACGATGATCGAGTCCGGCGCCCGTGGATCCTGGGGTCAGATGACCCAGATGGTGGGTATGAAGGGACTCGTGGCGAACCCATCCGGAGACATCATTGAACTTCCCGTGAAGTCCTCCTTCAAAGAGGGTTACGACGTGTTGGAGTTCTTCATCTCCTCCCATGGTGTGCGTAAGGGACTCACAGACACCGCCCTGCGTACAGCCAACGCCGGATACCTGACCCGCCGACTGGTCGACGTGGCCCAGGACGTGATCGTGCGTGAAGAAGATTGCGGCGACGACAAGGGAGTGGTGCTCACCCATGCGGAATCTGAAGAGATCGGCGAGCCACTGTTGGTTCGTATCCTCGGTCGCTTTGCCCTCTCCGACATCAAGAAACCAGGCGGACGCAAGGTGCTCGTGAAAGCAGGGGAACTTATCACGGAAGAGACCATCCGAGAAATTGAAGCCACAGGAAAAGAACTCCCAGAGGCGCACGTTCGCTCCGTCATGACGTGTCGCCTGCGTCGAGGTGTGTGCCAGAAGTGTTACGGGTACGATCTTGCGTACAACAAACTCGCAAAGCTTGGAACATCCGTGGGGATCATGGCCGCGCAGTCCATTGGTGAACCTGGAACACAGCTCACGATGCGTACCTTCCACACCGGAGGAGTCGCTGGAAAGGACATCACCCAGGGTCTCCCACGTGTTGAGGAGTTGTTCGAGGCTCGCAATCCAAAACAGAAAGCCATCATGTCCGAGGTCTCTGGAAAGGCGAGCGTTGAGACCTTGAGTCGCGAAATCATTCAAGCCGGAACCGGCAAGCAGATTCTCGACACGCGTCCAGGACAGAA
>JACQSJ010000020.1 GCA_016205995.1 Candidatus Uhrbacteria bacterium
ACAATCTCGACCTCGCAGGTGAGACTTGGGCCAAGTAACACTCTCCGATTCTCCTCACGCCCTGCGTGAAGAAATCAGGGAAAACCAAACCCGCGGGTTCGCCCGCGGGTTTTGGTTTGAAAGAGAGTGTGGTATGGTGTGCGTGCATGGACAAGCAACAAGTAACTACAAATGAGATCATTTTAAGGAAGCTTGTTCTTCTCTTGAAAGAGAAAGGAGTCTTCAATCAAGAGGATGTCTATGAAATTTTAGGCGAGTAAGGACGTATGGGGGTACGATTCACGAGACACGCGAAGAATCGGATGCGGTGGAGGGAGATTACAAAGATGGAGGTTGAGTCGACCTTGGCGCGTCCCGACTCCGTTGAGCGTCTTAGCTCGGACAAAGCAAATTATTTCAAGATCATAAACGCTCGGCGGATTCGTGTCACGGCGATCCAAGAAGAACGACAGTTTGTGGTGATTTCCGCTGTTGTCAAATAACCATTATGAAGATCGAATACGACAGAGAAGCAGATGCGCTGTATGTGCATCTCACAGAGAAACCGAAACGGGTTGCGAAAAGCCGTGAGGTTGAAGATGGGATCATTTTGGATCTTGACGCCAAACGAAAATTGTTAGGCATTGAAGTGTTGGATGTATCCAAACGCTTTAAGGAGGCAAATGCATTTGAATTTGCTGTCACGCAGCTGGAAAAACATCGGTCGATTGTTTAAGTGAGAAGAAAGACCCGCGGGTTCGCCCGCGGGTTTTGGTTTGTGGTAACATGAGACCAATATGACCTATAAGACCTATAGGACTTATCCCTTGCGATTTGTCCTGCGCGGCCTCTTAGCCCTCTTAGCTCTCTTAGCCCTACCCACACACGCCTCCACCACCTGGTCCGTCCAAGATCACGGCACGATGCAGAGCCTTCGAGGGATTGTGGGAAGCGATACGGTGCTCATTGCGGTAGGGAACTCGGGCAACATCATGCGTTCCACCGACGACGGGGAAACATGGGCGCTTGTTTCGAGTCCATCCACCGTTTGGTGGCACGATGTGAGCGTTGCAGCAAACGGCGACCTGTATGCCGTTGGAGACTCGGGGACGTATGCGACGTCTGACAACGATGGAGCCACCTGGTCTCCAGCCTCCTTGGGTGCTTCAAATACGTTTTACGATATCGACCGGACGTCGTCTTCCACCGGGTACGTCGTGGGCGCTGGCGGCACGGCTATCTATTACGCCAACGGTTCCTGGCATATCGGCGCGCCCAATGTGACCGAGACCTTGTACGCCGTCCAAGACAACGGCGACGGAACCGCGTGGATCGTAGGCGGAGCCGGGCGACTGCTGAAGGCATCAAGCAATGGGATCTCCTGGACGAATTTTGGGCGCATCGGGTCGGACAATTTATGGGGAGTGTATTTTGAAAGCGCCTCGACCGGTTGGATCGTGGGGGAAAACGGGACGTTCAAGAAGACAAGCGATGGGGGAGTGGGCTGGGTCGATGTCGACGTAACCGGACTGGGTATCCAGCATCTCTACGACATCAAAGCACTGGGGAACCGCCTGGTTGTCGCGGGCGATAAAATTGTTCTCATTTCAGAAGACGGAGGAGACACCTGGACCGCACACGATTTTGTCGACGAGAACATCACCTTCTTTGCCGCCTATCTCCGCGACGCGCAGGACTTATGGGTCGCGGGCACGGACTATGATGTGTACTCGTCAGTGTATAACTACGAAGTGATCGAGGAAGTTGTGGAGGAAGAGCCATCCGCCGCGGAATCGGTAGACCCAGGCTTTAGCCTGGGCGAGTCTGCAGAAGCCGAGCCGGGGAATCTCGTGAAGCTCGCCTGCGTCGGTGAAACGGATGTGAACAATCCCTGTCGCGCGGTCTACTACTACGCCACCGATGGCAAGCGCCACGCGTTCCCCAACGAGAAAGTTTTTTTCACTTGGTTTGACGACTTCGACGACGTGATCGAGGTGAGTGCGGATTTCCTCTCAGACCTCTCGTTGGGCGGGAACGTGACGTACCATCCTGGCACGCGCATGGTGAAATTCCAGAGCGTGAGGACGGTGTATGCGGTTGAGGCCAAAGGCGTGTTGCGTGCGATCTCGAGCGAGGCGGTCGCAAGCGAACTCTACGGCATAGACTGGAACCAACAGATTGACGACATCTCCGATGCCTTCTACGGGAACTACGACTTCGGCGAGATGATCGACTCCGCGGACGATTATGACAAAGACGAGGTCGAAGACTCCGTCGACAGCCTGGATGACAATTTCTGATAGAATCGTTACAATGCCGCAGTAAATATGCGGCATTTTTTTATTGCTGCCCTCATAGTGTTTGCGGCCTTTCCTGCCTCTGCGCGGGATGTAACGGATCGGTTCCGCTCCGAGCTTTGGTATCTGGACCAGATCTCGGCGCCCGCGGCTTGGGAGATCGAGACGGGGTCTGAGGAGACCATCGTGGCCGTGCTCGATGCGGGGTTTGATTTGGATCATGAAGATCTCGCCGGCCAGTACTGGAAGAATGAGGATGAGCGTGCCAACGACGGAACAGACGACGACCGCAACGGTTACGAGGACGATGTCGCGGGATGGGATTTCGTCGATGGTGACTCGGATCCATCACCCGACATTGCCGAGGGCGTCAGCGATACCGTTGCCTCCCATGGCACAGTCATCGCGGGCATCATCGGTGCCACAGCGAACAACGGATTGGGGATCGCCGGGATCAACTGGGACGTGAGCATTATGCCCCTGCGCGTCTTAAACGAGTTCGGGGCAGGGTCGACAACGGATGTCCGTCGAGCGATCGTGTATGCAGTGGAGAACGGGGCGGACGTCGTCAACCTGAGTTTTACCTTTACGCAAACAGATGAGCGTCTGCGCGAGACGATCGAGTGGGCCTATGACCAGGGCGTCGTGGTTGTTGCGGCGATTGGCAACGGGAACGTCGACACAGACACCCAGCCGATCTACCCCGCGTGCTTCGATGCGGAGATCGGGAAGAACGTCGTCATCGGCGTGGCAGCGACCGACCAAGAGGACCAGAAAGCCAGTTTTTCCAATTTCGGCACGCGCTGTACAGACCTAGCGGCCCCTGGGGTCGACATCTTTGCGAGCGCCTATCACGAGGCGGAACGACTCGCCTTCGTGACTGCTTACGCCTCCCCATGGGAAGGGACCTCGATCGCGGCCCCGATGGTTTCAGGAGCAGCCGCCTTGTTGCGATCCAGATACCCTAGCCTCACTCCCGATCACGTACGCAATGCGCTGAAGCTCTCCGTGGATCCCGTGGCGGAAACATCCCTCGACGCCCGCAAACGGTTGGGCGCTGGCCGGCTTAACGTGGCGCGTGCGCTTGAGTACGCCGCTACGTTTGCGGGAACCAGCTCCGGCGCCACGGACCGGTCTGTCCTTGAACCGTCCGAGTCGTTTGTCGTCGCGCAACATCGCGGAGCAGAACCAACCGTTGTGCGCGTGAATGGTCGTGGGGAGATCCTCGCGCAGTTCGATGCCTATGACCCAGCGTTCCGTGGGGGAGTGAGATTGGCCGTGGGTGATGTCGACGGCGATGGAGTCGAGGAGATTGTCACGGGCGCAGGCCCTGGAGGCGGGCCACAGGTACGAGTTTTTGACTTAGAGGGAAATGTTAAGGGACAGTTTTTTGCCTTTGACGAAGGCAACCGGCATGGCATTTTTGTCGCAGTCGGGGATGTGAACGCCGATGGGGTGGACGAGATCCTTGTAACCTCGGACAGCGGTGGCACGGGTCAGGTGCGCATCTTCAACCGATATGGGTACTTGAAGGGCGCGTTTTTCCCCGTGGGCCGGACCACCTCTCCCGTGCGGCTTGCGATCGGGAACGTGGACGCCAGCCTCGAGCTCGAGGTAATTTCGGTTCTGGCATCTGGCGGAGACGGAACCGTGTTCATCCACGACGGGACGGGACGATACGAGGGATCCTTTACGGCCTTTGGGGGAACGGCATCGGGTTTACACGTCGAGAGCGTGGACCTTGACGGAGACGGTGGGGACGAGATCGTCGTCGCCTCTGCTGCTGGGCGCGCTCCACAAGTGTCGGCATACACAAAAACAGGAGGGCTGGTGAAATCGTTTTTTGCCTTCCCACCTGAGTATCATGGTGGGGTCGAGCTGGCCGCCGGGGACATTGACTCTAACGGTTTACCCGAGCTCTATGTGAGCCCTTCTGGCGGAGGTGGGCCGCAGGTTCGTATTTTTAACAACCAAGGGGAGCTGATCGGCGGGTTTTTTGCTTTCGACGCAGCGAATCGTTCTGGAGCTGCTGTGGCGATTTATTAACCGCCCTCTCCGATCCGATCCTCCCCCTTTTTAAGGGGGAGCTAGAGGGGGTTACGAATTGTACCGAGCGTGACGTCTCGAGCGTATCGTTATGGATCGTGAGCTATTCAATCAAAGGGGTAAGAAGTCATTCAGGCAGAAATTGAGAAGTGACCAAACGGAGGCAGAGAAGCTCCTGTGGTTTCAGCTTCGTGACCGTCGACTCGATGGGTGGAAGTTTCGTCGACAACAAGGAGTTGGGCCATTCATCGTGGATTTCTATTGTCCAGAGGCCAAGCTCGTGGTCGAGTTGGATGGAGACTCACATTTCGAACCAGGAGCCCAGGATAAAGATGTCCACCGCGAAACCTTCCTCAACGACAATGGCCTGAGAGTGCTAAGATTCACCAACCTGGACGTCTACGACTCGATTGACTCTGTCGTCGACATCATTCGACAAAACCTTTCGTAACCACCCCCAACCCCTCCTTAAAAAGGAGGGGGGTCGGATTTTATGAAACATCGCTCACTACATTCACGGTTCACGCAAGGGGTGCTTTTTTGTTTCTTGCTTGTGAGTGCCTTGCCGGTCCAGGCCCTCACGCCCGACGACGAGTACTTCAACGAACAATGGTATCTGCAGAACATTGAGGCTCGTGACGCTTGGGACACGCACACGGGAGACGGCAGCGTGGTCGTGGCGGTCCTGGACACGGGGATCGATCTGGACCATCCGGACTTGCAGGCAAACATCTGGGTAAATGCCGGCGAGGTTGCACTCGATGGGGTCGACAATGACGGCAACGGCTATGTCGATGACCTCAACGGGTATGACTTCATCGATGACGATGGCACGCCCATTCCCAACCAGGATGGGACCTTCGACGAGGGAGCGGTGTCCCATGGCACGGTCATCGCGGGGATTATCGGCGCGGTGGGGGATAACGACGAGGGGATCGCCGGGATCGTGTGGGATGTGCAACTGATGAGTGTGCGGATCCTGGACAACCAGGGAATCGGGGACTCCAACCTCGCGCGGCTGGGCGTGGAGTATGCGATGCGCAATGGCGCCGATGTGATCAATCTCAGTTTCACCGGATTCGATTTTGACGAAGTCCTGCGTCGTACCATCCAAGAAGCCTATGAGGCCGGGATCGTGGTCGTGGCCGCGATGGGCAACGCGGACGACGGAGGCGTGGACATCGACGAGTCTCCCATTTACCCCGCGTGCTTTGGGGAAAGGGCCGATGAGGATTGGATTCTGGGCGTGGCAGCGACCGACCAAAACGACGTGAAGGCGGAATTTTCAAACTACGGCGCCCTGTGCACGGACATTTCCGCTCCGGGACAAGATATTTTGAGTGCCGTGTACCAGGATGACGATTGGCCAGCGGTGAATGAGGGGTTCTATCAAGACTCGTGGTCGGGGACGAGTATGGCTTCGCCTATGGTTGCGGGCGCTGCGGCGCTGCTGAAGTCCGCGTACCACTCGCTTACGCCCGGCGACATCAAGTCCATCCTTCGTCTGTCGGTCGATCCAGTCACCGCTACGGGTGACGCAGCCGGAAAGATGGGAGCCGGGCGGCTCAATGTGGCGACCGCGCTCGCGTTGGCTCCTTCGTTTGCCGATGTAGGTGATATTGGCTCTTCGGTTTCATCGAGTACGTCCTCCAGCTACCGCATCGCGGTTGCGCCTGAGTCCGGAAGTCCACCCACGGTACGGGTGTTCACAAACAGCGGGAGCGAGGTGTTTGCCTCGTTTAACGCGTACGACGCTTCGTACACAGGGGGCGTGCGACTGACCATGGGCGACGTGGATGGCGATGGGGCGGAGGAAATCGTGACCGTGCCTGGTCCCGGCGGTGGGCCGCAGGTGCGCGTGTTTGACCTTGAAGGAAATCTCGAGGGCCAGTTCTATGCGTTTGAAGTCACGCTGCGCTCGGGGCTCTACGTTGCCACTGGGGACATCGACGGGGATGGGATTGAAGAGATTGCGGTGAGCACGGACGCAGGCGGCGGTGGGCGGGTGCAAGTGTTTGATAAGGGCGGGGTTCCTCTCTACGACGCGTTTCGTCCCTATGGCGCTGTTGCGTCCATGAGCAACGTGAGTGTTCGGGTCGCGCTGGGGGATGTTGATGGGGATGGGAGCGACGAGGTGACCGTGGGTCCTGGGGAGGGACACGAGCCGCGCATCCGCATCCACACAGCTGATGGGACATTGGTGAGCGAGTTCCTCGCCTACGCCGACACCTATGACAAGGGTGTCTTCGTGGCCAGTGGTGACCTCGACGGCGATGGCGATGATGAGGTCGTGACCGGGACGGACAATGGCGGCGGGCCGCAGGTGCAGATTTTTGACGGCCAAGGGACCTGGTTGGGAACGTTCTTTGCGTACGACGCCGCGTTCCGTGGCGGCGTGCGCTTGTCCGTGGGGAACCTCAGCGAGTGGCCAGGTGCCTCCATCATCACGGCCGCGGGTCCGGGCGGAGGTCCGCACATTCGCGTGTACAACGGCTATGCCAAGCTCATTGGCACATTTTTCAGCGATGACCAAGGCGATCGCGCCGGAATCAACTCGGCTGCCTGGGGGTTGTAAGTCTGCTATACTGGTGTCATATGGCTCAAGCCCTCACTTTTGAAAACAAAAACATCCTCGTCACCGGCGGAGCCGGATTTATCGGTTCGTTCCTGTGCGAGGCCTTGCTTCGAGATGGCCATCGGGTCATCTGCGCGGACAATCTCGCGACCGGCGACACAAAGAACATCGCCACGCTTCTTCAAAACCAAAATTTCCGATTCATCCGCCTGGACGTGAACCAGCCGTTTGAGTTGGAGGGTTTTGCGGAACTCGCGGCGTTCAAGATCCCATTCCAGGGCATCCAGGAGATCTATCATTTTGCCTGCCCCACCTCGATCAAGAATTTCGATCAGTTCAAAATCCAGACGCTCCTCTCCAACAGCCTGGGCAACTACCATGTGCTCGAGCTGGCAAAGAAGTACCGGTCGCGGGTTCTTCTTTCCTCCAGTTCGGTTGTGTACGGAACACGCAAGGATGCAAGCGGGTTGGTGGGGGAAGAGGAGTTGGGCGCGGTCGACCAGCTCACACCCAGAGCGTGCTACGACGAGGGGAAGCGGTTTTCCGAAACGATGTTTGAGACGTACCGCCAAGTGCACAGTCTGGAAATCCGCATCGCACGCATCTTCCGCACCTTTGGTCCGCGCATGCCCCTCTTTGACGGGCAGCTCATTCCGGATTTCATTTTGAACGCGCTGGATGGGAAAGACTTGGTCATGTACGGCGGACGCGGATTTCGCACGAGCCTGTGCTACATTACCGACGTCATCGATGGGATCATGCGTATCATGGCTGCGCCAGAGTATGCCGGTCCCGTGAATCTGGGCAGCGACGTTGACCTCTCGTTGGAAGATGTGGCCAAGCAGATCATCGCCATGACATCGTCAACCTCGAAGATCGTCGAGGGGGAAAATTTTGTCTTCCTCTCGGAGCTGGCGCTTCCCAGAATCGAGCGTGCCAAGGAGTTGGGCTGGTTCCCACTGGTGCGTTTGGAGGACGGCCTGCGCCAGACGATCGAATACATGAAGGCGAATAAGTTGCTGCTGATGAGCATCTAGGTCCTATGAGACCTATAAGACCTATGAACGTCCTGGCGATTATCCCGGCGTACAATGAGGCAACCACCATTGCCGATGTGCTCGCACACGTCCGTCCTTTTGTGGACGGTATGATTGTTGTAGACGACGGGAGCGATGACCGGACTGGTCAGATTGCGCGCGCTCAAGGCGCGATCGTGGTACGTCATGTCATCAACCGCGGGCTAGGGGCGGCGATCGGGACAGGATTTGCGACCGCGCAGAAGCTTGGCGCCGAGGTGGTCGTGACGCTCGACGCCGACGGCCAGCATGATCCTGCCGAGATCCCCGCGCTCGTCCACGCGATTGAAGAAGGTGCAGATCTCGTCATTGGCTCGCGTATGCTTACCGGGTTTGTAGGGATGCCCCTGCATCGGCGCGTTGCCCAAGTGGTTGGGAATCTTGTGACGTTTTTCTTATTTGGGGCGTGGGTCACGGATAGCCAGTCAGGCTTCCGCGCCCTCACGGTCTATGCCATCTCCAAGATTCACCTCAAGACCAATCGCATGGAAGTGTCCTCGGAGCTCATTGCCGAGGCAAAACGGAACGCGTTGGTGATCGTGGAAGTTCCTATCAAGGCGATCTACACTGATTACTCGCTCTCCAAGGGTCAGAGCTTTTTCGTCGGCCTCAAGACGCTCTTCAAACTTGTAATCCGTCGATTGACTCGTAACCACCCCTAGCCCCTCCTTAAAAAGGAGGGGGACCGAAAGAATATGTCCATCATCCAGGTCCTGATCATCTTGTTCGCGCTCTTTGCGATCACTCGCACGGGTCGGCAATTTCAAAAGGGGGCTGTCACCAGACGCTGGCTCCTTTTTTGGATGTTGTTTTGGATCGTGGCCGGCGTGGTGGCAGCGCTCCCGAAGACGGCCGATGCGCTTGCACGTGTGGTGGGCGTGGGTCGAGGCGCGGACGTGGTGATCTATCTTTCGTTGATCGTGATTTTTTACTTGATCTTCCGTTTATATGTGAAGATCGAGCAGGTGGAGAGCGAGATCACGCGGCTCGTTCGCAAGCTCGCCGTGGACGAGGTCGATAAAGAAGTCTAGGTCATGCTGCCGCGCGTTGCGATTATCTATCTGTGCTACAACAACCGGTCCTACCTGCCGGAGGTGTTTGAGTCGCTACGCACGCTCAACTATCCGTCGGAGAAGCTTGAGATCATCGTCGTGGATAACGATTCCAAGGATGGGAGTCCGGATTGGTTGAGAGAGCAGTCAGGGATCACGTTTCTGCCCAGCGGGACGAATCTTGGGTTTGCGGAAGGGAACAACCTCGGCATCAAGCACGCGCTTCTGGGCGGCGCCGACTACGTGTACCTCTTGAACGGAGATGCGAAACTTCATCAGGAGGCGATCATGGAGGCGGTCAGGTTGGCACAGACAGACCAGAAGATCGGCTCGGTTCAGTCCCGCATCATGCTGTGGAAGCACCCCGACGTCGTTAACGTCACAGGGGGGATGGTGCATTTTTTAGGCTTCGGCTTCGCCCGCGATAACGGAAAACTCTGGACTGGGGTCAGGTCTCCACTGTCCACTTTTTCTAAAAATAAGCCTTTTGATGACCTGGTGGACGGTGGAGACCTGACCCCAGAAATCGCGTACGCAAGTGGGGCGTCGGTGTTGTACCGGGCGAGTGTCCTGCGGCAGGTCGGGCTGTTGGATCCGTTTCTGTTTTTGTATCATGAGGATTTGGAGCTCGGCTGGCGGATCCGGCTCGCGGGGTACAAGAATGTCCTGGCGACTGACTCGATCGCCTACCACGACTACGAGTTCAAGCGCTCGATCCAAAAGTTTTACTGGATGGAGCGCAACCGCGTGCTCGTGCACGCCTCCCACCTGCGCACCTCTTCGCTCCTCTTGCTCGCCCCCTTCATGCTCGCTGCCGAGCTGGGGTTGCTCCTGTTCGCGGTCAAGGGCGGTTGGCTCAAAGAGAAGCTTCTCGTCTACGTCAACCTCTTAAGCCCTCGCACCTGGAGCTACGTCGCGCGCAAGCGTCGCGAGAGCCATAGCCTGCGTCGGGTCAGTGATCGGGAGATCGTCCGCCTGTGGACCGGGAAGATCGAACATCAGGAGACAAGCAGCCCGCTTGTCGATCGTCTTATCAACCCCGCCCTCGCCAGCCTCTGGTTTTTTCTCAAACAGCTTATTCGCTAGCCATGGATCACGCACAAGCCACCATCGCCCATGTCGTCTGCACCTATCCGCCGTATCGAGGTGGCATGGGCAATGTTGCGTTTGACTATGTCGAGCGCCTCCGCGCACGGGGATACAACGTGCACGTCTTCACCATCCGCGGTCAGGAAGTCACCGACGACCCTCGCCACATCCATCGCATCCCACCCATCTTGCAGATTGGGAACGCAGGCGTGCTTCCGTCCCTCTTCCACCGTCTGGCCGGGTTCGATCTTGTTCATCTCCACTATCCTTTTTTTGGCGGAGCCGAGCCGGTCATCGTGCGCAAGGCCATGCGTCCCGACCAAGGGCTCGTGATGACCTACCACATGGACGCGGCTGCCGACGGGATGAAGGGCGCGATCTTCAGTGCACATCGTCGTCTCCTGTTCCCCTGGCTCGTCAACCGCGTCGATCGCATCTTGGTCAGCTCGTTTGACTATGCCAAATATTCCGCGCTTGCGGAGCTTGATGTGGACGATCGTCTCGAGGAGCATCCGTTCGGGGTTGATCTTGAGAGGTTTCACCCGGGAGATGAACTCGAGCTGCGCGAGCGCCACCAGATTCCACACAAGACGCCCATCCTTTTGTTCGTCGGAGGCCTCGACGCGGCCCATGCCTTCAAAGGTTTGCCGCCATTGTTCGACGCGCTCGAAGGTCTTCTCGCATACGACTGGCAGGTGGTCATTGTGGGCGATGGGGCGTTGAAAGAAACCTACCGCGTGCAGGCCGCCCAGAAGGGACTCGACTCGCGGGTGACGTTTGCGGGCAATGTCTCCCATGAGGACCTCCCGCGCTACTATCGCCTCGCCGACTTCCACCTCCTCCCCTCGACCAAGCGCGCGGAGGCGTTCGGGCTCGTGGCGCTTGAAGCTGCGGCAAGCGGGATCCCGTCGATCGCCTCGAATCTTCCCGGCGTGCGCACGCTTGTGCAAGATGGAAACACGGGGCTGCTCGTCCCCCCAGGGGATGTGGAGGAGCTGAAGAAAGCGATCTTGCTTTTTATCGAGCAGGTCGATTTGCGCGAGCGGTTGGGGTTATCGGCCCGTACCAACGCGGAGCAAAAATATGCCTGGCCGCCGCTCATCGACAGTCTGGAGGCGACGTACGATTCGGTGTTGAATCAGCAGTCCAAGCGGCACTACTAGTATGAAAGTTGGGATCGTCTCAAATCTCTATCCACCGGAGGCGCGCGGCGGGGCGGAACTTGTCGCCAGCCGCGTGGCCGACGCCCTCTATGAACGGGGGCATGAAGTTTTTGTGTTGACGACCCAGCCATTTGACGGTGTCCGAAGCCTGTTCCCGCGGATCCGGGAACGGACTCTGGAGTCTGTCTACCGTTTTTTCCCGCTCAACCTGTATGGCCTGCGCCAGGATCGCTCCGTCCCATTCCCGTTGCGAGCCCTCTGGCATCTTGTGGATCTCTTCAGTCCCTTTGGTCGAAGGGCGATTCGTCACGTCATTCTAGATGAAGACCCAGATGTCGTCATCACGCATAACCTCAAAGGGATCGGGATCTCGATCGGTCGCGAGATCCAGCGACAAGGTGTAAGGCACATTCACACCCTCCACGATGTCCAGCTCTCGATCCCCAGTGGCCTCTTGATGGCCGGGGAGGAACAGTCCTGGCTTAACCGGTCGTTCTTGCGGCGGTGGTATGAGTCGGGGGTGAAGCGGGAGATGGGGACCCCAGACGTGGTGCTCTCACCGTCACAATTTCTGGCCGACTTCTATCGGGAGCGAGGAATGTTTGTCGATACACGCATGGAGATTCTCCCCAACCCCCTCCCATCGGGGCATCGGCCGGCACTTCCAGACAAGCGGCCGAGGATGAAGACACGATTTTTGTACGTCGGACAGCTCGAACCCCACAAGGGGATTCGGCTTCTCTTTGAGGCGCTTCAGGCGTTTGGCGAAGAGGTCGAGCTCTATGTCGCGGGCGAGGGGTCGCTCACGCAGGAGGTAATTGAGATGAGCGAGCGCGACGCGCGGGTGACGTACCATGGGTTCGTGCCGCTCGAGCACCTGGTGCAGTTGTTAGAAAACATCGACGCGGTCGTCATCCCGTCCCTCTGTTATGAAAATACTCCGACAGTCATTTACGAGGCCTATCTTATAGGCGCGCCGGTCGTGGCCGCACGCATCGGCGGAATCCCCGAGCTGGTGAAGGGCGGGGAGACAGGACAGCTGTTTATGGCCGGGAGCGTGAAGGATCTTGTGCGTGCTCTTCGTGACATCCACGATCGTCGAGACTTCTGGTGGGAACAAACCATGGCGATCCGCGAGCATGCCAAGCAGTACGCGCTGGACCGGTATGTGGATCGGCTGGAGGGGTTGATGGTATCGTGAAGTCCTGATACAGTCGCGTTCGACATCCAGCCTCACTAATCTGGTGAGCACACAAGGGAGTCCTTCATGGCAGACAGGAAAAAGGGAACCCCCGTGACCAACGAGCAGCTCCTGGCAAAGACGGAGGGATTGATTCACGAGCTGCGACGGCGCTTGCTGTCGGGGCCGGAAATCAAGTGGGAGGAGCTCAAGGACGTCATGTGGGCGACAGAGGAGCTGTACGAGCACCTCTGCGTCGCGCTGCACCTGAACCCGTCCGGTCCATACAAGGTCAAGATCACTCTCGGCCTTGTCTATGACTTCAAGGATCTCGAGACCCTGCGGCGCTGCGTCGCTTCCGGACGTGTTGGCGGCGAAGGTGACTTGCTGTCGCAGGATGGGGGTGAGACGTGGTCCCCACTCAGCGAGTTCTCCGGGCTCGTGACCGACGACTAGAGGCATCTGCCTCTTTTTTCATTCATGCGAGTATAGACTCAAGACCTGACCCTAGTTGTAGGTCAAAGCAAAAACACCCTTGTCGGGTGTCGTGGGGTGCGTGTGCGACCTAGGCGGGTTTCACTGCTCTTCGATGACCCAGTCGTTCGTGTAGTCCGTGAGCCAGCCGTTGTAAGCTAGCTTTACCTGGAATCTCCTTGCCTTCCCACAGACGGGGCAGGCGAAGGTGTATACGCGCTCGATGTGCCATCCGACAGCTATGCTGTGCGAGCCACGGTGATTCATGCGCCTTCTCTGTCTCGGAGGCGTCTCGCCACCGAAGGGCTGAACAATCGGATCACCGCATGTTTCATCTTGGCAGAAAACCTCGTTTTTGAGGACCTCTCTTTCGGCTTCTTCACGTGTCATGTGCGTTTTCTCCTGTCGATTTTATAAGCTATCAGCCATAGTCTGTCAATTATAACCGTGATTCCTGTCGGCTAGAGATCGTAGCGGAACAGGTAAATCTGTCCATCACCCAAGCTCCGCCAGTCGTTGGCGGTGGTTTTGGCTGTTTCGATAATGCGCGGGGCGTCCCACCAGTAGTTGTTTACAAGAAAGAACAATGTCGTGACATCTCCGTGTTGTGGAACAGACTCGAGTGCCTGCTCGGCGATATTACGTGTAGGGGACTCGTTCATGGCAAGAAACGACGCGTAGAGCTCG
>JACQSJ010000001.1 GCA_016205995.1 Candidatus Uhrbacteria bacterium
AGAGTGATTACAAATTATCTTTCCCTTACGGGTTGGATGTCGCACCTTATCGAATCGACAGGTTGCGGGTGGGTCATCGAGCCAAAACTCTCACCACACTCTTGATAGTCTTTAATTGTGCTTTGAGGATAGCACAAAGAAGACTATCATAAAAGGATTAACCCCATCCTCTATGAACGACGCCCCACAAAAGACTCGCTTCCCCGCTGTGATCGCTATCGTTGTGACGATCATTGTCCTGGTGCCATCGCTTCTCTATCTCTTCCGCGACTCCTTGCCGCAGTCATCCTTGGTTAACCTGGGTGACCGCGCGTTTGGAGAGCTATCCGTCGACCAAGCTGCCACACAGGAAGCCCTCTCTGGCAAAGGCGCCTCAGCAGACGAATCCAAACCTAGCCTCTATCCCATTGTCGTGGACGAATTCCCCTATCCCGAGTACAGCGAAAAATACGAGTACCTCTATGAGGGGACATTGCCTGATCTCTCGACGATCGACCCAACCGTCTACCGCCGCGTAGGAACGCTCTCATTGCCAAGCTCGATCTCCTCGGCGTTCTCGGACCTGACACTTGGAATTCTCCCCCTCTCGAATTTCAAAAACCTTGAGCTGCTCAACCTCACCCTCGCGGAAGAGGACGATAGCGGTTTCTCCGTCGTCGTAGATGTTGCAACGAACTCTTTTTCTATCTCTCGCAACCAGGGGTACTGGCTCGCGCTTGACTACTCACGCGTGCTGCGCGCGTCTGACATCCCCAGCGACGAGGTGTTAATCAATAAGGCCGACCAGTTCATCCGCGATTACGGAGTCGACACCTCCGGCTTTGGGGCGCCGCTGGTCGACCGATCCTACTTCGACTTGGACAACTGGGTTCCAGAATCTGTGAGCGTCACCTACCCCTATATCATCAATGGACAAAGCGTCTGGTCCACCGGGGGTCAACCCTCTGGGATGAGTGTAACCGTAAACATACGCTCAGGCGAGGTCGATGGATTGTGGACGATCGGACCCTCCACGTTAGAAGCATCAACCTACACACTCGTCACCGATCCGACCACGATTCTTGAAGCCGCCAGTCGCGGAAGTCTGTGGGACTATGTGCCAGAAAATCCAACGGTCACATACACCTTTCTCTTGGGTGAGCCAGAGCTTGTGCTTGCTGAGCACTACCAATATGCAACGGATGGGACTACCTCAACCCTGTACGTCCCCGCCCTCAAATTCCCTATTACGCAAGAGGACCCGGATGCCCCCTACCACCAACGCTCCTGGGTTGTCGTTCCATTGGTTCAGGACATTTTGGATGAAACAGCCCCACAACCATACGTTGAAGAAGGGGTAGAGAAGCTCGAGGTGGAGAAGTAAAAAACACCCCCGACTTGAGTCGGGGGTGTTTTCTTATGGAGCAAACTGGATGGGGATCTCCACGGCGTCGTCGTTCTCCGGCAAGCCCGAAGGGTTATCTCGTTGGAGGATGAGGGCGCCGGTCTCGCCATACTCAGGCGTGGTAAATTCGAGTGTGGCCGTAAAAGGGACATATTCTTCTGTCATCCATTCTCCCTGCGCGGTCGCGTAGCCTTGCGCGATGATGAGCCCGTCCCAGTTGACGAGTACCAATGGGAACGTGGCCTCGAAGTACCAAAAACCGGGAGCCTCGCCAGCGATGACGAGCGGCGAGGAAATGACCGAGTCCTTCACTGGCGACGTGACGATCAGGTTCACGCCTTTCTCGGAACCATAGGTCGTCTGAACCTCTTCAACTTGTTCGTCGGACGCAGGCTGAAGCCTGCGGCTACCGTCATCTTTCATCTCAACCCAAACGAGCACAGCGGCGCCCAGCACGAGAACAATAAGAATGATTCGGAGGAGTTGACTCATAGTTGGTCGATGTAACTTTGCACAATGAGCATGGCGGCAAGGGCGTCTTCATCCGCTTGTGCGTTAAATTCTTGTTGGAGACGAACACTCTCGACGCTGGTAAACGATTCGTCTTCCTCCACAACTGGAACCGAAACCGCCTGCGCGAACTTAGCGATGAAACCGCGCGTCTTCTCCAATTGTACGCTCGAGTGGTTGCCTTGGGGAAGCGGAACGCCCACCACGACGCGGTCGATATCTTCCTGTCGGATCCGCTCCTCGAGTTTCTTGATCGTCGAAGCACCTTCATTCACGATCACCTCCAGGGGCACGGCCACGCGCGCGGTGGAATCCCCAAACGCCAAACCGATTTTCTTGTCGCCATAGTCGATGCCGAGGATTCTCATACGGGCAGCGGCGTGAGAATCTCTGCCCCACCTTCTTTGGTGATGGCAATCGTGACTTCAAAATGCGAGCCAAGCGACCCGTCGCTCATCACAATGGACCAGCCGTCCGCGGCAGTATCGACATGGTAGTCGCCACCTAGCCCGAGCATCGGTTCGAGGGCCAAACACATCCTGTTCTCGATGAGGACTTTTGGATAGCGACCAGAAACGTAGTTGGGAACGTGTGGCGCTTCATGCACGGCATGGCCGACACCGTGGCCCACCAACGCACGGACGATGCCATAGCCGTGTGGCTGTACGCATGCCTCGATGGCCCGAGAGATATCTTTGATCTCCTTGCCGACTTTGGCGGCGGCAATGCCTGCCATGAGTGAGGCTTTCGTCACATCCATAAGTTTCCGTGCTTCAGGAGTGACATTTCCGACAGGCACCGTCACTGCCATGTCTGTACACAATCCTTCAAACCAACAACCGATGTCGAGTCCGACGATATCTCCTTCCTTAAGTTTCCGGTCGCGGTTCCCTAAGCCATGCACAACCTCTTCGTTGACGGAAATGCAGATCGTGCTGGGAAACGGGGTGCTCTCTGGACTTTGTTGATAACCCTTAAATGACGGTGTGCCTCCACCCTCCAGGATCACCCGCTCACCAATGGCATCAACCTCGCGCAACGTCACGCCTGGCGCAACGGCATCCACCGCGGCCTTGAGCGCACGAGAAAGCAAATGACCCCCGCGCCGCATCGAGTCGATTTCCTTGTGTGTTTTTGTGAGGGACATATCCTGTCCCCCTCCTTTTTAAGGAGGGGCTAGGGGTGGTTATGAGTTTGTTAAAGCACTTTCAAAATTCTTTCAAACACCTCCTCGACCGAACCAACACCGTCGATATGCCTCACAAGTGATCCGTACTTGGTGATGACCGGAGCCGTGTCCTTTTCATAAATCTCCAGTCGCCGTTCAATCGCTACTGGTGTGTCGTCGGCTCGTTGATACCACTCTCCGCCGCAGGGACAGTGATCACCTGGTTTGAGACCGTCTGACATCGCCCCCACCTTCCCGCACCCGCGGCAGGTGAGTCTGCCTCCAAGGCGCTTGAGTGATTCCTCGCGTGATAAATCGATCACCAGGACGTGCGTGGGGGTGTCGAAGGTAAACGCTGCGTGCTGGGCGAGGTTGCGAGGATAGCCGTCGAGGATGTAGCCACGCTCGACGTCAGGTTTCTGGAGCCGCAACTGAAGCAAGTGCGCCGCATCTTCATCCGACACGAGGTTTCCCGGCAGGATGATATCGTAGAGCTTCTTGCCAAAGTCCGACCCCGTCGCAATCTCGTCGCGGATGAGCTGGCCCATCCCAAAGGCGGGAATCCCCAAATGCACGGAGAGCTTTTCCGCCTGCGTTCCCTTGCCGCTCCCCTGCGGACCCATGAGAAGGATTTTATACATCATACGCGGATCAGTATAACAAAAAAATGACCGACCGCCAGGGTCGATCACTTTTCTTAAATCTCGTATTCTCGCATGGTAAGCTGCGCCTCGATCTGTTTCACGGAGTCCACGACCACGGCGACGATGATGAGCACGGACGTTCCCCCGATGACGAGGTTTGCGTTGCCGGTCGCCTGCTGCATGATGACCGGGAGCACGGCGATGATCGCCAGGAAGAGGGCCCCCGTGAGCAAGAGTCGGTTCACGACCCAGCCCAGATAATCGGCCGTCTGCTTCCCAGGACGAATGCCGGGGATAAACCCACCTTGCTTTTGAATGTTCTCGGCGACCTGGTCAGGGTGGAAGATGACGGCCGTGTAGAAGTAGGCAAAAAGGAACACTAGGACAAAGTAGACGATGCCGTAAACGGTTTGGTTTTGGAACACCTGGAGCGTCCATGTTGCTGCCTCGCGCAAGAAGTCGGTCTTCGCGTTGAGGAAAAACTGGGCAAGCACGGTTGGGAACAAGACGATCGAGATGGCGAAGATGATGGGGATCACGCCGCCCATGTTGAGACGAAGCGGGATGTGGGAACTGACCGCCCCTGAGAGGCGAGACCCTTGGACCGCTCGGGCATACTGCACGGGAATGTTGCGCTGTGCCTCGTTCATGACAACGATCGCCACGACGGTTACCACGGCCACCACAAGAAAGGCGACCATGGTGATGAGCTGGCTGCGGTCGTAGACGGCAAGGGACTGGCTCAGGAACGTAGGAAGACCCGCCACGATGCCGGCGAGGATGATGATCGAAATGCCGTTGCCGACGTTCTTTTCAGAGATCAACTCTCCAAGCCACATCAGAAACATCGTTCCTGCCGTCAAACTCACGATGGCAAAAACCGTTGTCGCCAGGCTGGCGGTCACAAACACCTGTCCTTGCTGGGACAAGAGGAGGATGAGTCCATAGGCCTGAACGAACGAGAGCGGGATGGTCGCAAGACGGGTCCACTGGGTGATCTTCTGTCGGCCCTGCTCCTCTTTCTGCATTTCCTCGACCGAAGGCACGATCATGCCCAGCAACTGGAAGATAATGGAGGCCGTGATGTAGGGCATAACGCCCATAGCGACGACCGAGAAGCTCTCGAGCGTTCCTCCGGAAAAGATGTTGAGGAGGCCGAAGAACTGGTTGTTCCCGCCGAAAATGTTTTGCAGGACACTGGCGTCGACTCCTGGAACCGGGATATGGGCCGTGATCCGAAAGATCACGAGCATGCTCAGAATGAAGAGGACGCTGTTGCGCACCTCACGGGTTTTCCAAATCCTGACAAGCGTGTTCATACACGGAAATTAACGTTCAACGACGGTTCCACCAGCAGCCTGGATTTTCTCCTTGGCAGCGGCAGAGACCGCACAGTCAGTAAGCGTGATGGCAATCGAGATAGCTCCCGCAGCGAGAATTTTGACCGGAAGCGTGGCAGAGACAATGAGCCCTTTTTTCTCAAGGATCGCTGGAGAGACTTTCGCTCCGGCAGCAAACTGCTTGGAGAGGTCACCCACATTCACGACCTGCGCGTTTGGACGGTTGCTCTTGAATCCTCGCGCCTTTGGCGTGGCCAACATGACCTGACGAATTCCCAGCTTCTGAAGGCCGGATACACCCGAACGAGCGCTCTGTCCTTTCACGCCGCGACCTGAGTAGGTTCCTTTTGACCCAAGACCTCGGCCGATGCGCTTCTTGCCCTTTGTGGATCCCTTCTGTGGTTGAATTGTGTGAAGTGTCAACGGCATAGGTTAGGCGTTAACGGCTACGGGTTGCGTTTCTTTTTCCGCAACCTGTGGAGCTTTCTCTTCAACCGCACGCAACTGCGTAAGAGCCTCCAAGGTTGCTTTGGCAATATTGATCTTGTTGCTTGAGTTGATGATCTTTGAGACGACGTTAGGCACGCCTGCAAACTCCAACACCATACGGACCGCGCCGCCGGACTTAAGTCCTGTTCCTTTGGGCGCAGGCTTCAAGAGAATCATCGCGGAACCAAACTTCACCCAAACCGGGTGGGAGATGGTGCCGTGTGTCAGGGGGACCGTGAGCACATGCTTCTTGGCCTGCTTGTAGGCCTTCTCGATGGCAATCTGCACATCGCCGCCTTTAGCCACACCAAATCCGACGCGTCCTTTCTTGTCCCCAATGACAAGGGCACAGCGAAAGGACATCCGCTTCCCTCCCGCGGTCACACGGGTGACGCGCGCCAGGTCGAGAATCTTTTGTTCAAACTCGCGGGGAGCGCGTTCGTCTCGCTTTCCTCCGCGGCCACGGCCGCGGCCACGGCGTTCGCCTTGGCCCTCGCCTCGTCCTCCCCCCGCTCGCGAGCTGGGGGATCCACCTCGGCCTCCCTCGCGCTTTGGACGCGCAGGAGCGTTTGTTGGTTTCGTGTGTTCCATACTAGATGCTTAGTCCTGCTTCACGAGCGCCGTCGGCAAGCGCCGCGACACGTCCATGGTACCGATAGGCGCCTCGATCAAAGACGGCCTTCGTGATTCCAAGCGCTGCCGCCTTCTTCCCGACGATCGTCCCGACTTCGCGTGCAATCTGGAGAGGGGCGCCCTTCGTCTCTACGTCCTTATCCGAAGCCGCGGCAAGCGTCTTCCCTGCATCATCATCAATAAGCTGGGCATAGACGTGCTTCAGGCTTCGTTTCACGCTCAACCGTGGGCACACAGCGGTGCCGTGCAGGCGTGCGCGTGTGCGAGCTGCACGCAGTCGCGCATGCTGAAATTTTTTCACAACAGCAAGACTCATACTATTCACCCGCCTTCTGAGTCTTTCCAGCCTTTCGGCGGATAGTCTCCTCGGCGTATTTAATTCCTTTCCCTTTATATGGTTCTGGCTTACGGATCTTGCGCAGGCCATCGGCGAATGATCCCACATCGTGCTTGTTCGCACCCGAAATGGTGATGAGGTTCGCCTCGACGACTGCCGTAATCCCCGCGGGTAACTCAACCCGGACGTCATGCGAAAATCCAACGTTCAAGACCAACGTATGACCCTGAAGATTCACTCGGTATCCAACGCCGTTGATCTCAAGCTTCTTTGTGAATCCTTCTGTCACCCCCTCGATCATGTTGGCCACGAGGGCTCGGGCTGTCCCCCACTGGGCGCGATCATACTTCTCATCCTCGTGTCCGACGGCAAACTGAACCTCCTGGCCCTCTTCCCCTTGAACAAGCGACGGGGTCACCGCGGCGTTGAGCTCTTCGAGGAGTTCCCCCTTTGGGCCCTTCACCTTCACGGTCTTGCCGTGCACGGTGACGTCGACCCCCGAAGGAATCAGGATTGGTTTTTTTCCAACTCGAGACATAGGTGGTTATGAGATCTCACAAATTACTTCGCCTCCCAAGTGACGGGAACGCGCCTCTTTGTTGGTCATCAATCCGTTTGGGGTCGAGACAATAGCGATCCCTAGGTCCGACAACACCTTTGGGAGATCTGTCGACTTGGCATAGACACGCTGGCCTGGTCGGCTGATACGTCGCACCGAGTGGATCTTGGGTTGGTTCTGCTCGTAGCTCAACTCCAAACGAATGACCGAAAACTTCGCTTCGGTGCTTTCACTTGCGCGTGCCACATATCCCTCTTTCTCTAAAATCTTGGCGATCGCAAATTTGAGTTTGGAATAGGGCAACGATATCTCAACCTTTCGCACCGCCTGCGCGTTGCGAATACGGGTCAACATATCTGAGATAGGATCAGTCATCATAGGGTTACCAGCTTGATTTTCTTACTCCTGGAATCTCCCCGCGGTGCGCGAGCTCCCGGAAACAAATCCGGCAGAGGCCGAAGACACGCATATACCCACGGTGTCTCCCACAGCGCCAGCATCGGTTCACGACGCGTGTCGAAAACTTGGCGCGTCGCTTTGATTTTGCAATTTGGTTTTCTGTGGCCATAGGCTATGCCTCTTTTTTGAGGGGGAGACCCAGGTGGGTCAGGAGAGATTTTGATTCGTCGTCGTTCTTTGCCGAGGTGGCAATGGTGACCTGGAGTCCATGGATGAGCTCAATCTCGTCGCTGCGAATTTCCGGGAAGGCAATGTGCTCTCTGAATCCGATGGAGTAATTTCCCTGTCCATCGAACGCGCTCGAGGAAAGCCCACGAAAGTCACGGACGCGTGGGAGGGAAACCTTGATCAGCTTCTCTAGGAAGTCCCACATTCGCTTTCCTCGCAGTGTGACCTTCATGCCCACAACGTTCCCTTCTCGAATCTTGAAGGCCGAAATAGATTTTCGAGCCTTGGTGGAAACGGGCTTCTGCCCAGAAATCCGGGTGAGGGTTTTCTCAGCCGTCTCGATATATTTGGCGTCCTTGATTCCGGCGCCCAGGCCAACATTAAGCGTCACCGATGTGACCGTCGGGACCGCATGGACATTCTTGTAACCGAACTCCTGGGTGAGTTTCGGGACAACTTCTTGTTTATAAAACGATTGAAACGCCATAGGTTTAGTCGATATCCTCCACCTGACCCTTTGATCGGATCACTCTCACTTTTATCCGCTTCCCGTCCTTGTCGATGTGCTTGTACCCAACCCGACCGGCAAGACCCGTCTTTGCAGAAAGAACCTGGAGGTTGGAAGCGTGGATCGGAGCAGGAAACTCAATTTTCTGTCCAGGGCGGCTTGCGTGCTTGCGCAAGTGCTTGGTCATGAGGTTAACCCCTTCGACCACCACACGCTCAAGCTTGGGGAACACCTGGAGGACGGTTCCCTGCTTGCCTTTGTCTTTTCCCGCCATGACGCGGACCTTGTCGCCAGTCTTGATATTCATAGGGTTACAATACCTCAGGGGCGAGCGAGACGATCTTTGTAAATCCGAGACCGCGGAGTTCGCGGGCGACCGGCCCAAAGATGCGCGTCCCTTTCGGGTCCTTGGACTTCTTATCAATAATCACAGCGGCATTCTCGTCGAAACGAATGTAGGTGCCATCCTTGCGTCGCGTCTCCTTTCGCGCACGCACCAGCACCGCGGTCACCACGTCGCTCTTCTTCACGTTCCCGTGTGGGACAGCTTCCTTCACGGCCGCGGTAAACACGTCTCCGATGACGGCGTAACGTTTTTGGTAGCCTCCGAGTACTCGAATAACTTGGAGCTTCTTGGCTCCTGTGTTATCCGCGACTTTGAGCATTGTTCGAAGTTGAACCATATCGTTTATGACTGCTTACGAAGAACGCGCCATCGTTTCGTCTTTGAGTAGGGGCGGCTCGCCTGGAACTCGACACGATCCCCAACCTGATGGCTATTGTGCTCATCATGCACATGGTACTTCTTGTTCTGGACGTAGCGTTTCCCGTACTTGGGGTGCACCACCGTGCGCTCCACGCGTACCACAAGCGTCTTGTCCATCTTTGTTGAGACGACTTCTCCCTTGAGTGTACGTTGTGTTGTTTGCGGTTTCATAGAATTAGACCGATGTTCCAGCCTCGTCTTTAGAGGTCTGTGCCAGAATGGTGTTGATGCGGGCGATCCCTCGTTTGAGTTCACGCAGCTCTCGAACATCCTTAAGTTGGTTGGAGGAAAGCTTGAAGCGGAGTTCCTTCAGGCGAGCCTGTGCCTCCTTCAGGTCCTGGGCAAGGATCTCGCGGCTTTTTGTGCGCAATGTGTTGGCATCCATAGGGTTAGCTCACGTCACGCGAGATAATCTTGTATTTGACCGGAAGCTTGTGTGCGGCAAGCGTGAGGGCTTGTCGAGCCAAGGCCTCGTCCACACCTCCCATTTCAAACAGGACCGTTCCAGGCCTGACGATCGCCACATAGTGATCGACAGCTCCCTTTCCTTTTCCCATCGGCATTTCAGAACCCTTAGAGGTGACGGGCTTGTCTGGAAATACGCGGATCCAAATTTTCCCCCCGCGCTTAATGGCGCGTGTCATCGCTCGTCGAGCGGCTTCAATCTGGCGCGAGGTTACCCACGCTCCCGTGACCGCCTTAATGCCGTGGCTCCCAAAGGCCACCGTCGTCTTGGTCATAGCCAGGCGTTTACCGCGCGCACGACCTTTGTGCCACTTGCGATGTTTTACTTTTTTTGGAATCAACATACTACGTTTGATCTCGCTCAATTATTCACCGAACACTTCCCCGCGGTTAATCCAGACTTTCACCCCGATCGCTCCCCAAATGGTTCGAGCGGGAAGGGACGCGAAGTCGATATCAGAACGGAGGTTATGCAGAGGAATCTTCCCTTGGGCGATGGTCTCGCGTCGGGCGATATCCGCTCCGTTCAACCGGCCAGAAATCGTGATCTTCACCCCAAGAGCACCAGCCTTGAACGCGCGTTCAATAGCCATCTTCATCACGCGTCGGAATGGCATACGCTTCTCGATGTCAGCGGCGACCTGCTGAGCGATCACTTGTGAGGAGAGCGACGGCTTTTGGATCTCCTTCACATTGATGCTCATCTTCACGCGTCGTCCGCGGAAAAACGCTTTCTTGAGCTTCTGTGTCAGATCCTCGATCCCTGCCCCCCCTCGGCCGATGATGATACCTGGTTTCGCACAGTGGATGGTGAGACGTACCTCCTGACGCGACCGCTCGATCTCGATGTGGTCCACAAGAGCCTCTTTGAGGAGCTTGCGCAAAAACTCACGAATCTCCACGTCTTCCTTCAGTTGAACGCGAAAACCCTTCTTGCTCGCAAACCAAATCCCATCCCAAGAGCGGATGACGCCAAGCCGGAAAATATTTGGATGTACCTTCGTTCCCATAGGATGCCTAGGTTGCGGATGAGTTACGTGCCTTCTGCTCTTTTGAGTCGAGTGTAATGGAGATATGCGTTGTCCGCTTGCGGATCGGCGCCGCACGACCAAAGGCCCGTGCACGCCAACGACCCAATACAGGACCACCATCCGCCGTAATGCTCTTGACGAACATCGATGCCGTATCGAGACTGAAGTTATGCGTTGCGTTTGCTGCAGCGGACTCCAACAGTTTGAGTACAGGCTCAGCAGCGGCCTTCTTCATGACCGCAAGTTGAGAACGGGCCTGGCCTACGCTCATGCCTCGAATCACATCAATGACAAGTCGCACCTTTCGAGGCGACATGCGGATATAGCGAGCTGTTGCTTTCACTTCCATACAATGGATGAGACTTAGGTTTTGGCTGCCCCTTCTTCTCCTTCAGCTTTCTTCACGGTACCGCCATGGCGGATGAACTTTCGTGTCGCGGAAAACTCTCCCAGCTTGTGACCGACCATGTTTTCGACGACGCGGACAGAGATGAAATCCCTCCCGTTATGGACAGCGAATACGAATCCGACCATCTCTGGTGTAATCGTTGATGAACGTGCCCAGGTTTTTATGGGAGACCCTTCCCCCGGCTTTCGGGCGGCGATCTTCTTCAGAAGCTTTGGGTGGACGTATGGTCCTTTTTTGAGACTTCGTGCCATATTATTTTCCGCCGACGAAACGTCCTCTCTTGCGACGTTGAATGATGAGTTTAGTCGATGCCTTCTTCCTGCGCGTCTTGACCCCCAAGGCTGGTTTTCCAGCCGGTGTCTTTGGATGTTTCAGTCCGATGGAGTTACGCGCTTCACCTCCGCCGTGTGGGTGATCCACTGGGTTCATGGCCTTTCCGCGCACGCTTGGTCGAAATCCGCGATGTCGTGTGCGTCCCGCCTTTCCCCATCGAATAAGACGGCGATCTGGGTTCGAGGCGTGACCCAGGGTGGCCATGCACTCTTTCGGAACCATGCGAACCTCCCCGGAAGGAAGGCGCACGGTGGCGTATGGGCCTTCGACAGCCATCAGCTGTGCGAACGCTCCTGCCCCACGGACAATCTGCCCGCCCTTACCTGGGCTCAACTCCACGTTGTACACCTCCATCCCGATCGGGATATGTTCGAGTTTGAATCGGTTCCCCGTCTGGATCTCCCCTCGATTTTGGGAAGAGAGCACTTTGGCGCCGACGCCCAACCCGCTGGGGGCGATGATGTAGCGTTTCTCACCGTCGGCATAATGGAGCAGGGCCAAACGTGCGCCACGGTTTGGGTCATACTCAATGGAGGCCACGGTGGCTGGCACGTCAAATTTATCGCACTTGAAGTCGACGAGTCGGATGCGGCGGCGAGCTCCACCTCCTCGGTGACGGACGGTAATCTTTCCGCTGTTCGCGCGACCCGCGTTCTGCTTGCGCTTGATAGTCAGTTTCCGCTCTGGGGTTGTCTTTGTGAGATCCGCAAAATCGTCGACGCTTGAGATGCGTCGGCCGGCGGTTGTTGGTCTGTATCGTTTGACTGCCATAGGGTTAGACGCCTTCGTAGACGTTAATGGTCTGTCCGGCAGGAAGCGTGATGACCGCTTTCTTCCAGTCAGAGCGTGTTCCTTGGGTTCGACCAAATCGAACTTTCTTCCCGCGAACATTCAGCACGTTGATCGAAATCGGCGACACCCCGTACATCGTCTTGATCGCCGCACGGACCTGTAGGCGATTCGCGTCTTTTCGGACGACGAACACATACTGATTCGCCCCGGCAAGATTCGCTGCCTTCTCTGAGATGAGCGGCTTCACGATGACGTTGGCGGTATCCACCCCCACCATTTTGGTCGCCGTACCGGCAGATCCACTGACCTTCACCTTGGCTTCTGGCTTCTGCTCAGGTGGGTTGGTTTTTTTGAATCGGTTGAGGATTCCCATACAGTTAACTGCGCTTATAAATACTGGTTACCAGGGCAACAGCCGGCTCGGTCATGAGAACGTAATCAAATCGAAGCAAGTCGACAATGTTGAGTGTATTGGCTGGAATCGAGGAAACGTTTGGGAGGTTGCGCGCGGCGCGACTCACAAGCTTGTTCTCCGGGGTCGTCACAATGAGCGTTTTCTTCCCAGCCGTTGGGAGACGACCAAGTGTCTGTGAGAGCTCCTTGGTCTTCCCCTCGCCGCGGAGATCCTCAACGGCGATGAGTCGATCATTGACGACCTTATCGCTCAACACCATAGCAAGTGCCTTTCGGCGAGCCTGCTTATTCATCTTCACGGCAAAGTTTCGGTCAGAGCGTGGTCCGAAGGTAATACCTCCCCCCACCCAAATCGGTGAACGGCGTGATCCATGACGAGCTCGGCCTGTGCCTTTTTGTTTCCACGGCTTCTTCCCTGTTCCGGCGACTTCTCCTCGAGTCTTTGTGTGGGCAACAGGCTCACGAGAGCCAGCGGTCTGGGCGACAATGGCTTCGTGCACAAGCGCCGGGTTCACCTTTACTCCAAAAAGACTGTCTTCCAGAGTGAGGTCGCCCTTTTTGCTTCCGTCAATTGAGTAGAGTGTTACGCGTGCCATACGGTGTTGCTCGAACGAGCCTTAATCATGACCAATCCTCCCCGTGGACCTGGAACAGCCCCTTTAAGAGCGATCACATTCGTCCCAAGGTCTGTGGATACCACTTCCAAATTCTTGACCGTTACTTGTTCAGCCCCCATCCGACCACCCATACGCTTCCCCTTGATCACTTTTCCCTGACGCTGTGAGGCATTGGATCCTGGCATACGCTCCTGATCCTTGGTTCCATGTGTCGCGTTCTTGCCGTGAAAATGGTACCGCTTAATGACACCTGCAAATCCGCGGCCCTTCGAAATCCCGATCACATCCACGCGAACACCTGGCTGAAAAGCCTCCACCGTAATCACGTCGCCACGCTTAAGGTCATTGGTGGAGTCAACGCGAAACTCCTTCAGGGTTGAAACCTGGGGAAGATCCTTGAGGTGCCCAATTTGTGGCTTGGGAAGCTTGGTTTTTGCTTCGCTTCCAACCTGTACGGCAATGTACCCGTCTGTTTCGAGGTTGCGCACTTGCGTAACCGTGTTTGGCTCAGCCTGATTAAGTGTGACGG
>JACQSJ010000021.1 GCA_016205995.1 Candidatus Uhrbacteria bacterium
AGTCCTTCGTGTGACGAACGTCGATGTGCGAGAATCACTGGAAGACGTGCTGGAACTGATCAAACAACAGTTTCCAAAAGATCATAACCACCCCTAGCCCCTCCTTAAAAAGGAGGGGGACCGGAGAGTTAAAGCCTCTAACGATTGATCTCCTTATGCGCGTTCTGATGTTCATCACCAAATCCGAGCAAGGCGGCGCGCAAACCCATGTCGCCCAGCTTACGCGTTGGTTGGTCGAGCATGGGAACGAAGTCGCGGTCATGAGTCCCTCGGGAGGATGGCTCGCGCAAGAGGTCGAGCGACTCGGTGGACGGTTTGTTCCCAACGAGGATCTTGGTAATACCGCGAGTCCACTCCGACTCTGGAAAAGCTGTCGAACGTTCCTGCGCGCCGTCGCGTCATTCGAGCCGGATATCGTCGCCTGCCACAGCACCATGGCGGGACTCATTGGTCGGCTAAGTTTGCGCGGTCGCATCCCCACGATTTTCACCGCCCACGGCTGGGGATTCACCCAAGGAGCTCCGCTTCCGCGACGACTCCTGCTTCCGGTCTTGGAACGTCTCGCTGGACGATTCTGCCGTCGCATCATCTGTGTCTCGCGCAACGACCTCGAGCTGGCTCGATCTCACCACATCGCCCCTGACGACAAGCTCGTACAGATTTACAATGGGATCGAAGCCACGGATTCGAGGTCCCTCGGCTCCGCCCGCATGGCGGGCTCCGCTCGGGATGACACACGTGAAGTAAGGATGGCACATACGATACGCATTTTTTTCGTCGGACGACTTGCGCTGCCGAAAAATCCATTCCTGCTCGTGGAGGCGTTTGCACGTCTTGACCGCGAGCTTCAGGAACAAGCTCGTGTCACCATCATCGGGGACGGGCCTGACCGCGAGAGACTCGAGGAGCTCATCAAGAAACTCGGACTCCAGGCCCGCGTCGAACTCACGGGATCTATCCCCCGCGAGCAAGTGCTCGCGCGCCTGGGCGAAGAAGCCGACCTCTTTGTGCTGCTCTCGCGCTGGGAAGGATTCCCCTACTCGATCCTGGAGGCCATGGCTGCGAGTGTCCCCGTGATTGCTTCACGCGTCGGCGGCATCCACGAGATGCTTGAACACGGCGGCGGCATCATCATCCATGGCGATGATCTTGCCTCGCTGACCAGCGCACTGACTACTCTTCTCCACGACCCACAGACAAGAGAGCATCTGGGAGCGGCAGCCAAGCGCGCAGTCGAACAGCACTTTTCCGTGGAGCAAATGTGCGAGCGTACCGGGACTCTGTACGAGGAAGTCGTGAAGTCATCATTTCCGTGCGGTCTCCCCCCTGCCTGAGGGGGGATTAAGGGGGGAGGGAGCGGGAGTTGCAGGCAACTTCGTCCGAAGCGAACGGCAACCTCCCCTAGCCCTCCTTGGGAAGGAGGGGGACCGTGCAACGCGACCGGCATGGGTTTCTGCTACAATAGGGGCGTATGAGGAAGGAGGATCAACTCAATTCAACACTTTCGTCCCGTCGTGAGCTTTCGTTCATCGACGGCTTCTTATCCGATCACCCCGAGGCGGGCTTGTACCTCGTCGGCGGAGCGGTGCGCGATGCCCTGCTTGCTCGGCACCCGCGTGAGGTCGATTTCGATTTCGTCGTGACTGGACTGCCCGCCCCGGAACTCGAGGCCTGGTTCCGTACACGCGGAGTACTCAACCTCGTGGGCCAGCACTTTGGCGTGTACAAATTCATGCCAACAGGTCACTCGCCCGAGGACATCGAATTCATCGACATTGCTCTTCCGCGAACCGAGGCGGTCGCACGGGGGAGCCTTGGGGGCTACAAAGATTTCGACGTTCAATCCGACCCCCATTTACCGATCCAAGATGACCTCGCCCGGCGCGACTTTACGATCAACGCCATGGCGTTTGACGTGCGCGAGCGTAAACTCATTGATCCGTTCGACGGACAGGCGAATCTCGCGCAAAAACTACTTCGCGCTGTAGGGAGCCCGTCAGAACGTTTCACCGAAGACCTCTCGCGGATCCTGCGCGGCGTCCGGTTTGCGAGTGAACTGGGCTTCGCGATCGAGGAAGAAACCAGCCGTGCCATCAGGGAGCTCATCTCAAACGTGAACCGACAAACAGAAGTGGAAGGCAGCCTCGTCTACGTCGTGCCTCGAGAAACGGTTGGCTCCGAACTTGCCAAGGCACTCTCGCGCCAGCCGGCGCGGGCTGTGGAAATCTTCTCTGCCCACAACGTGTGGCGCGAATGTTTCCCGCACGTCCATGAACAGCTTGAACGAGAGCCTGACTACCTGGTCCCTCTCTCGCGCACGGCTCCAGGTGAGCTGACCGTGGTCGTGGTCCTGCTCTTGCGAGGCCTGTCCATGGAAGACGCGCGCGACACCCTCTCCTTCACGGGACTGAGCACACTCGAGCGTGGATCCTCACATCGCATCGAAACGTCCCTAGTCATGACTCTTGTCCGACTCCTGCAAGAAGAGCCGCGTCCGCAGGACATCGAAGAGATGCGCGCAAGCACCTTTGAAAAACACTTCCTCAATGACAAGGGCCCGCTGTTCCTGCGATGCCTCGAACTCACAGGAGCAGATGACCTTCGTCGCGCAATCCATGCACGACGGACACAGATAGAAAACCGCTGGCTTGTGGACCATGATGAATCGATCGCGCCGCTCATCTCTGGACAAGACGTTCTCGCCCACGGGGTTGTGGCAGGACCAGAGGTGAGGATATGGCTCGACCGCGTGCGTGATCTCCAGCTCGACGGCAAGCTCATGCGCCGTGAAGACGCCCTCGCGTGGCTCGAACAACAGCTCAAACAAAAATCCTCCAGCTAAACTGGGGGATTTTTGGTGGGCGGCACAAGATTCGAACTTGTGACCTCCACAATGTCAATGTGGCGCTCTAACCAACTGAGCTAGCCGCCCATGGCTAGTCTTTCTTTCAGGACAGGCACGAGTGTACGAAAACCTGAATGAAACGTCAACCTTCAAAGGAGGAATTTTTTGACGACTCTGAAACTTCCTCGAGATCGAGCACAATCCACGGCTTGGCCTTGCTCTTGGACACAAGCATGATCAGGAACCCGCCGGCGGTGAGGACAAGCGCTCCCAGCAGGAACATCCCAAAGATGCTCGCCGCGCCGCATCCAAAGACCGCGGTCATGTTCTCGGCGTTGGTGACAGCGTCCCCCAAACAATCACTCACGGCACTGCGAGCTCCACGCATGCCGGTGTACGCGGCTCCCACTCCCAAGACGAGCGAGAGGATCGTAAAGAGGCAGCTGAACCGCACCTTGCGCAGTCGTCCCAAACGCATCACGGTCACGATCGCAAAGAACACCCCACCCAACACCCAGTACACCAAAAACCAGATGATCGAGAGGACGATGAAAAAGGAAGTCAGCTCTGCGTCCATACTAAAAAATGGTCAGGGTATAGAATAGCCCAAAGAACATGATGAGAATGACGGCGGCAACAATGAGCGCCATAACGCCCACGACTCCCTCTTTATCCTGCTCACGTATAGACTTGCGCAGGAAGATGATACCGATGACGAGGAGTATGAGACCAAGAACAAGGAATGGCATAGATGTTGGTAGGCGCGCTTGGATTCGAACCAAGAACCACCGAGGTATAAGCTCGGAGCTCTAACCGTTGAGCTACGCGCCCTTTTGTAGGTTCCCTCTAGTATAGCTATAATCAGGACAAATATGCCAACGATTGAAATCCACGCAGATCAAACCGGCCAACGACTCGACAAATTGCTTGCGGACACGATGGAAGCCTCCCGTTCGGCGATCCAACGCCTCATCAAGCACGGGACCATTACGGTCAACGGGAAACAGGCGAAGTCCGCAGCCGTCCTTGAACCAGGAGACCGGGTCTACTATCCAGAGGCCGAGCTCACCATTGCCGTCAAAGACGGGACAGCCCCTGTGCTCGACGTTGTGTATGAAGACGATGATCTGCTTGTCATCAACAAGCCCGCCGGGCTTCTCGTCCACGAGGCGCTCAAAGATGAACACCGGGCAACCGTTGTCGACGGACTTCTGGAACTCTATCCAGAGATCGCTCACGTGGGCGATGACCCCATGCGTCCCGGCATCGTGCATCGACTCGATAAGGATGTATCGGGCCTCATGGTCATTGCCAAAACCCAGGAAGCCTTCGAGGCACTCAAGCGTCAATTCCAACATCGGACCATCCACAAAGAATACCTTGCCCTCGTCTACGGCACACTTCCGAAAGAGACAGACACGATCAGCCTCAAGATTGCACGCTCAAAAGAGAAGGGGCGTATGGTCGCGCGTACTGGCTTGCAAGACGGCAAAGAAGCGATCACCCAGTACGACGTCCTCAAACGGTTCTCGACCGCAACGTACGCACGGGTAAAAATTCTCACGGGCCGTACGCACCAAATCCGCGTGCACTTCCAAGCCATCGGCTACCCGATCGTGGGAGACAAACTCTACAAAGTGAAGCGCATGAAGTTCCGCGAGATCCCGCTCCCACGCCTTTTCCTCCACTCACACAAGCTCTCGATCCGCCTCATGGACGGACATGAGAAACAGTTCGCCACCCCACTCCCCGAGGAGCTCGAAATGCTATTACGCACGCTGCCAACCCTATGAGAGGAAAGCTCTACATTCTCACCGGACCCTCGGGTGTCGGAAAATCGTCCGTTGCCTCACAGCTCTTGAAACGCCGCCCCACGTTGAAGAAGGTCGTCACCTGCACCACGAGACCGCCACGCAAGGACGACGTCGACGGCGTGTCGTATCACTTCCTCGATCGTGAGACATTCCAACGCTTAGTCGATGAAAGCACCATGTTTGAATGGGATGAGCACTACGGCCATCTCTACGGCAGTCGACGGTCGGATGTCCAAGCGCTTATGGAAGCGGGCAGCGATGTCTTGTTCGTGGTGGATGTCACTGGTGCTCGAACAATCAAACAAGCAAACCCTGAAGCGATCCTCTTGTTCCTTGAAGCGGAAACCATCGACCAACTTATGGAACGCATCGCCAAGCGTGACCAGGGAACCACGGCTGGGCTCGAAGAACGCAAAGCAGCGATCGAGCGAGAAATGGCGTTCGCCGAGCTCGCCGACCATCGTATTGTGAACCGCGAAGGTGAACTCGAAAGCACGCTCGTCCAGATCCAAGCACTGATGGAAGCTTGACGGAAAACCTCTGTCCGGCTACTATTTCGCCACATTATCAGCCGGGCAATGAACATGTATCTCGCACAGAGAAGTGGTCCTCTAGACGGCGCTGTAACGAATAACTATGTCAGCAGAGTCAAAACTCGTCGGCATGACCGAGCTCCAGGCCGGCCAGACCGTGCGGCTTCATGAGCGCATCAAGGACGTTTCGCCAAAAGGCGAGGAGCGCGAGCGCATCCAGGTGTTTGAGGGCATCATCCTCGCGCTGGGTGGCAAAGGCATCTCTCGCACCATCACCGTACACAAAGTGAGCGATGGGATCGGCGTTGAGAAGATCTATCCGATCAACTCGCCCGTGGTGGCCAAGATCGAACTGATGAAGACTGCCAAGGTCCGCCAAGCTAAACTCGGCTTCCTCAAGAACCTCAAACTGGGCTTCAAGCGAAGCCTCAAAGAGACCTACACAGAACTCGGGATGGAAAAGAAAAAGAAATGAATTAGAACAACACCGGCTCTCAAGGCCGGTTTTGTTATTACCAAAAGGAACGTACTTTTTACGATCGTGAATTTTATGTTCCAGTCAAAAAGAAACACCCCGCCGAACGACGAGTCATCCGTGGTACGTCACTCGCGAGTGACGTACCGTGGGATGTTTCTCGCCGACCGCGGGGTCAGGGGGTGGTGGAACTAACAGTTGTGGATGATGGCCAGCGCGGCCGCCACCCCAAGGAGCGCGCCAATTAAGGCCGCCCATCGCTCGAAAATCTCGTTTCTCTTCATGTCACTTACCTCCATTCTTCCAACACGGATCCCTGCTGCTTGATGGACAAGCAACAAAGATTCAAGCTGGACGATCAATTTTGTCCGATCGGACATAATTGATCGTGATGACATGATCGTCACATATGTGACTTTTGCATCGTGAGGGTGAGTTGCACATGTGATCCGATCGGACCACATATGAACGGAGGAAAGTTGTGAGACGCCCCGTCCGTCTCACGTGTCGTGTGTGGGACAGACGGGGGTCGCGTGGCGGTCGTGGGGACCGCGGATCAATAGCTCGCCGGGCGGTAGCGCCCGGAATAGCGCATGGAACCTGGGACGTAGTCCCCCGTGTCGTAGGCGACGTCGGCGACGACCTCGTGTTCGTAGTCGCCGATCTTCTGCCAGAAGCAGGTGACCTTGAAGGTAAAGAACCCGTCCATGAAAACCTCCTGATTGAGTGAGGAGAGAGCGTGCACACGTGTCCAACACGGATCCCTGGCATCTTGTGAACAAGACGGTAGAGATCTATGTTGAACGATCAATTATGTCCGATCGGACAAAATCGTATGTGATGACGCGATTGTCACATATGTGACTTTTACGTCGTGAGGATGAAGTGCGTATGTGTCCCGATCGGGACAGTTGCGTTTTGAAGTTGTGAGACGCCCCGTCCGTCTCACAAGCGAGTGTGGTGACGGACGGGGGTCGCGTGGTCGGGGGTCTTCAGACAGCCGGGGAGCCGGCGTCAGTCAGGGATGCGCCCGATGAAGAGCGTGCCTGACGGGCAGTCACCCCCTCTTCTGCTTCCGCTTGTTGGTGATCTCGGCGGCGAAGAAGTAGACTCGCCATCGATCCCCATCGCGCTTCTCGATCTGGATGCGGACGAGACCGCGCCAGGCGCGCCGCAGGTCAAGCAGACCCGCCTCCAGACCCTCGAAGGTCGAGAAGCCGAGGGACTCAAGATCTTCCTCGCGGAAGGATAGATCGTTGTAGCGCCCGGCCTTGGTGTTCTTGACCAGATGCTGGAGGAACTCGGGCAGCTTCCACCACCCGTCGACCTCGCTCTTGATCCAACCCCACTCGCTGGCGAAAACCGCCATGGACGGAGGAATGAGCTCGGCCATGGCCTGGGCCAGCTCGCTCCAGACCGCTTCGGCTTCCCGAAGCAGTCCTGCTCGACGCTCGTATACTTCGATGATGGATGTCATGCCGCCTCCGGTTTCGTGTCAGGTCATCCAACACGGATCCCTGGAGTCCGTCACGGGGACGAAACTCCAGAGGCTGTGTTTGACGGAGACTGCCATGACGGCAACCTCCACTGGCCCCTCCTTGGGAAGGAGAGGGATCGAAATTTAGATTGATCGGACGTCGTCCGTGGAAGACACCTGTGTGCCAGTTGCGTACTTCCAGAGGTAGGTACTTGGCACCTCGATGATCCCCTGATTCCAGTCGGAACCATAGATCTCGTCAGCGACGGTCTCGGAGGTGATCCAGTGGAGCTTGGAATCGTTGCCGACTACGTACACCTTGTTGGACACATCCGATTTCACACGCGTACCTGCAGCGAGCTTGAGGTCGCCCTTAAACTCGTACGTTTCGAGGTACACGTTGATGGTGGCCTGGCTGACCTCAAGGGTATCATCCCACGAATCAAACCAAGTGAAGTACACCGTTGGGTCAGGAATAAGCCACATGCTTCCATCGGCCACAAGGTAGATCCCGTCAGAGGTGTAGGAGCTGAATGCTTCCACGTCCTTGCGGGCAAGATCGAGCAATGGCGAGAACGTCACCTCGTAGATGTTCCCGTCCGCCCCCTGCCAGTAGGCATGGGCACGGTCAGAGAGCACCACAGGCTTGTTGCCGTAGCCGACGTTCAAGAGATGGCCGGTCGTGAGGTTCTGGTACCAGACGTTGTCGTCGGAATCGATTCCCACGCGGATGTCCTGGTTGGTATCGGTGACAAGGAAGGAGAGCGTCTCCCATTCACGCGTCGAGAAGTGGTAGCCCACGTACTCGCCGTCGAGATTTTGGAAGTAGATCGCATCTTCATCGAGGTTGAACGATCCGCTCAAAGCCACACCAAACTTGCTCACGCCTCGCACGTCGCTGACGTAGAGGCCGTCCTCATCGTCGATGTAGGCCATGCGATCACCAACGATCTGCACCGCATCAGACACCTCATCAAACCAAGAGAGGAAGGCGCCACCGGCATCCGTTGGAGTCAAGTCTGTCTGTGGGTTGTAGCTGAAGAGTCGGAAGTTGCGGAAGTAGCGAATCGAACCATCACTCACAAAGTGGGCGCCGACGATCTCGCCGGGGTCTTCCGTCCAGGTGTCCGGAATCGCTTCCATAGAGCGGGCCGTTTGGTCGATAAGCCAAAGCTGTTCAAAGCCACCAGAGAACTGAAACTTCACCAGAGCGAGTCCATCCTGGACATCGACGATCTCCTGCCAAGGCGCGGTCAGCTGGTACGAGAAGTCATCGCGGCCGTAGGTGGAGTCGTAGTCGTAGACAGAAAGCTCGGACTCGATCTTCCCTGTATCTTCATCAGCGTGGATCGTCCCGAAGTACACACGGTCATCATCGGTTGCAAACGTCATGAAGTCGAGGTCGTCTTGCGTCTGCTCGATCTGGGTCAGAGCAACAGAGGTACCGGTTGTTGAGTCATACTCATACACGGTTCCCCAAATCTCGCCGTCATCAGATGGAACGAGGTAGATAAAGCGACCGTCTTGGGCGGTATGCCAGAAGGCAGAAGAAACGCGTTCGTCGACAGATTCAATTTCAAACGCTTCCCCGTCCTGGAAGATGGTCATATCGACCATTTCACAAGACTCTTCGTAGTCACAAGACTCTGCCGACTTCGTCACAAAGACGGCGTCGTTAAAATCGTAAGGACCGGAAACGTCATCAAGCGCAAGACGCTCGACGCGGTAAAAGTCGTAGTCCCAAGCCGCGCGGGCAATGGTGTTTGTCCATGACCCCGAGTCAGCAAAAACTCGTGGGAGCAATGGGCTCACCAAAATCGCAACCGCCACAGCAAGGATGAGTGATTTCTTAAGCATAAGGTATTAATAGTTTTTGCTAATTTAACGAAAAAAGATACCAAAAAAATGGGTTTTTGTCAACCCAAGTCCAGAGATAAGATCCGAACTTTTGGCTAACTTGAGCAAAAATGAAAAGCTCCAGCCTGGGGTGGCTAGAGCAGCTTGGACCTAGAACGCGGGAGCCCGCTCGCAGTGGATGGTCAGGCGGTTGAACTCCTCCCTTTCCATCTCCGCGAGCGTGTCGTTGATCTTCCCGCCGGGGAAGGTGTGGAAGTAGCGGCCTCCGTGGAAGCCCTCCACGACCAGCTTGGTGATCTGGCCGCTGAAGTTCCACAGCGGAACGTGGTCCCGACCGGCCTCGACCTTGGCGACGCGGATCTGGAACAGCGCCAGTGCCTGGTCGAGGTCCAGGAGCGCCGCCTGCAGGAGGCCGACGATCTGCGACCTCTGGTCCAAATCCGGATCGAAGGCCTTGCTCCAGGCGTGGATCTCGCCCTGGTAGGGCTCCTCCCTGAGGGAGAGCTCGAACGCCTTCCCCTCCACGATCCGGAGGGTCATGGTGTACATGGCACGGGTGCTAGGCGGGCGTGAGTCCCGCCGAAGCTTGTGGGGTGCTTCTCGGAGTGCGGACATGTGTCCCCTTTCGGGCGCTCGGGATGAACGCCGCAATCGATTCCACGAAGTTTCCCTCATGAAATCTCAGCGACGTTACTCATGTATCACCGTACTGAATGGCTGTCCGAACGTGTAGTGCACGGCCTGAGGCTTACCAATCTGCTTGACCTGCGAAGCCCATGTCTTTCCGTAATCGCTAACCACTATGGCTTCGCTATCCATGTGCTGAAGTCGCCGCCAGTCGGTCACCATGTAGACCCGATCGTTCCCCTTCAGCTTCACAAGAGAACCAATGTTCATGGAAGCGGCCCCACCGATCGGCACATCGTAGATCTCCCTCCCGACCGTCTTCACCTGTGACCAAGAATCAAACCAGGTGAAATAGGTCGTCTCATCTGGAATAGCATAGCGCCATCCGTTCCTGACCAGATACACCACGGGGCTTCCTGGTTGTTTCCAAGCCTCAACGTGATTTGACTTGATGATACCTGGCCGAATCGTCGCGTGGTAGAGTTTGCCATCCACGCCTGTCCAATACACATGATGCCGACCGGATAGCATCGGACTGGCTCCGTATCCGATCGTCAAATCCTTTCCTGTTTTGGTATTCCGATACACGATTCGATGCCCCATCAATCCAACCTGGATCTGTTCAAACTCATCCATCACAAGCAAATCGATGTTGTTTGTGATGGCACCGGTATTGAGGTTCACGACATGATTTGCCTCATTTGTTCGAAGGTAAAGTTGATCCTCCACGAACGCAAATTCATTCTCGCGCACCTCCCCGAGAACTCCACCAATCCCCGTCCCGGAGAAACGCAGTCGCCCTTCCGGATCCATCCATGCGGCCGTCCCCTCGTGGATCCGTAAATGATTTTTCTCTGACACGGTCCAACTCAATCGGCCGCCGCTAGACTCGTCCGTCGTCCGTCCCGACGTTGGATTGAAGATTCGATAATAGTGATTTCGAAAGAACGCAATCAATCCGCTCTTCGTGATATGCACTCCTCTCAGGTCGCCATCCTTGGCAATCCATGAATCTGGTACGACTTTAAGCGTGTCCTCATCCTTGGCATACCAAAGCTGAGAAGATCCGTCCTTAAACGTGATTTGGATGACGACGATAAACTGATCACTTTCCTCGGAAACAGCCACAGCATTCGTTGAAACAATATTCTTGTTCTTCAGTTGATCATCTATCGTTTCCGACAAGAGTCGATCAACAAACGTCTGAAGAAACGTCGCGCCAAGGGTACCGAATGTATCCATCATGTCGCGAACTGATTCAATGTATTGAGCTTGTGACGGCGCGGCATCCGATGGTTGTTCTGCACGCAACCCCTCGTACAGAGCCGCGTAGTCAAGAGTAAAAGCGCCAAGTCGCCCTACACCGCTTGCTAAATCTTCATAGTGGTCTAGTACGGCCAGTCCATTTTCATCAATCGATGATGTGTAAAAATCCGGATCTGAAAGATCAATGAACGTTGGGTACGCAAACGCGAGCCCTCCTCGGAGATACAATGTTTGATCTCCGTCGTTAACCAACAGTCCATCTTGAAATTTCACCGGGCCAACAAACCCTTTTGCGATCGACGTGCGTTCGACTTCGTAGGTTGTGTAATTCCAAACCGACTCCGCGGCAACGGTAGACAAAGGATAAAAAGGCTGACCATAGTCAACCTGTGTCAGTGTAGCGGCAGAAACTCCCGACGCATTTCCCAAGAAGAGCGCGAGGAGAAGGAGGTATGAAATACATCGCTGCATAAAGAGGGATAAAATCCATCAATGACGAGGAGCGAAAATACCTCTTTTTTGAAAAATTGTCAACCTTTCAAGTGCTCTTTCAGATAGGTACCTGTGACACTTGCCTTTACTTTTGCGATATCTTTCGGCGTTCCCTCGGCCACGACCTCTCCCCCCTTGATGCCTCCACCGGGCCCCATGTCGATGACCCAGTCCGCGCCTTTGATGACGTGAAGGTTGTGCTCGATGATGACCACCGTGTTCCCCTTATCGACCAACTGGTGCAACACGCCCAGCAGGCGCTTGATGTCCTCAAAGTGCAGGCCGGTGGTGGGCTCGTCCAAAATGTAAAGCGTGCGACCAGTAGCGCGGCGGGAAAGCTCGGTGGCGAGCTTCACGCGCTGTGCCTCGCCGCCCGAGAGCGTGGTCGCACTCTGCCCAAGGCGAATATAGCCAAGCCCCACCTCGTGAAGCACGTTGAGCTTGTCAAAGATGGCCGTTTGATCGGCAAAGAAGCGACGCGCTTCCTCGACCGTCATGTTGAGCACGTCGGCGATGGTCTTTTGTTTGTAGTGAATCTCCAGCGCTTCCTGGTTGTAGCGCGTGCCCCGGCATTCCAAACACTCAACGTACACATCTGGCAAAAACTGCATCTCAATCCGACGCATCCCATCCCCTGCGCAGACCTCGCAGCGCCCCCCGCCCTTCACGTTAAAGCTGAACTTGCCGGCATCGAACTTGCGCATCTTGGCTTCCGGTTGTTCCGTAAACAAATCGCGGATCGCCGTGAACACGCCCGTGTACGTTGCCGGGTTGGAGCGAGGCGTGCGGCCGATCGGCGACTGGTCCACCGCAACCACCTTGTCGATATGCTCGATCCCCTTAATGTCTTTGTGC
>JACQSJ010000003.1 GCA_016205995.1 Candidatus Uhrbacteria bacterium
AACTCAAGCCGCTCGTTGTGGCCCAGCGCAAAATCTGGATGCTCGTTGAGGTATGAGCGATGAACAAGCGCCTGGCGTAGCGTGTCGGTGTTTTGAAACGTCACGCCAAGAGTTTGTTCTAGATCGGAATAGTCTTCTTTGGGCATACGTGATTGTTATGTTATATCGTCCTCCTTGACCGCCTCCTTTTCCTCCTCCTCCTTTTTCTGTTTGTCGACTTCCTTCACCTCGCCCTTGGCGACCATGTCTTTGTAGATCGCTCCCAGGACCCCGTTCACGAATCGTCCCGAGGCCTGGCCGCCAAACCCCTTGGCAAGCTCGATCGCCTCGTTGATGGCGACCTTGGCGGGAATACGCTCATGGAATTTGAGCTCGAACACACCCAGACGCAGGACATTGCGGTCGACGACCGTGATCGACTCAAGCGGCCAATTGGGCGCGAACTTGGTGATGACCTCGTCGATGGCCGGTCGGTTCTGCACAACCCCCGAGATGAGCTCCTCGATGAACCCCTCGTCCTCAAACTTGGGAGCAAACTCTTCCCGGTTAAACGCAATAATCCCCGGGAGTTTACCTTCCGGCATACGCAGGAAGTCCCATTGGTAGAGCGACTGCAAGGCGATCGTGCGTGAAAGGTGACGATTGGACATAGGGACAAAGAACTAAAGAACGTTTTGAAACTAGTATAGCAGAAAAAGCATCGGGTTACGATGCTTTTTCTTCTTTAGACTCCGTGGCCTCTTCTGCGTGGTCATGACCATGATCGTGGTCGTGATCGTCAGCAGAGGCGGCCTTTTTGACTTCTCGCTTCATGTCGCGAGTCGTGTCAATAACTTGCTTGCCCTTGTAGGTGCCGCAGTTCTTACAAGCCGTGTGGGGCATGAGCGGTGCCTGGCAGGTCGTGCACAAACCGACGTTCTGCGGCTTCATGGCGTCATGGGCCCGGCGTCGGCGAACGCGTGATCGTGAGTGTCTACGTGCTGGTACTGGCATAGGAAAATCAATGGAGAATAACGCGCCGATAGTAACAACGATGCCGTTTTATGTCAATAACTTCTGCACCTTGTGTCTGCACCTTGCATCATACCCCCATGGGGTATATGATATTCACGATTTTATGGAAAATCAAAACACAAAGAACCTTCTGCGTCGTCTGAGTATCGTGGAGGGACAAATCCGTGGTCTGCGCGAGCTCATCGCGAGCGGTGCGTATTGCATTGACGTGATCACGCAGACGTCTGCCGTAAAGCAGGCGCTTTCTGGCGTAGAGGATATCCTGCTCGAGAATCATCTGAGCACCTGTGCCGTCAACCAAATCAAGAAAGGTCGTGAGGATAAGGCTGTCGAGGAGATTATCAAGGTTTATAAACTGAAACGTCGGTAGATATGATATCAACTCTCGCCCCAATCCTCGGACGCTTCATCCTCTTCCCCGTCGCACTGAGCGGCGTGTGTTTGAGCATGTTGTTTGGCGTACCGATGGCTCGCGCGATGGAACCCGCGACGAAAGACCTGAATGTTGACCCTTCTGGCAGTCACTCGATGGCCATTGTCGAGATCCTAGGCGATACAGATCAGCCCGGATGCTGCGCCACCGTGCGCATGCAACACGACGCTGATGCAACTGTACCCGACCAGGACGCATCTTTCGTTTCATGTACAACAGACCTCCCGAACAAAATCTCTACGCGATATATCGGATACACAGAAGAAGAAACATCTCCACCTGATTATCACCCTCCCCACCGACCATTTTCACTGACCGGAACAACGATCAAACGTGAATAAGTAAACAACAACGAGGAAAGACTGTTGTTCGTCTTAATTTTTGTTGTTTATTTGTTCGTATGCACCAAAAGATCGTTCCTATTCGTGGCATGCACTGCCGTTCGTGTGAATTACTTCTCGAAGACGCCATCGCTGATGTTCAGGGTGTAACAAAGGTCAAGGTGGACTTTCGCAAAGGTCGCGCGGTCATCGAGCACGGCACGGACATCCCAAGCCAGAATGAAATCGCAAACATGGTAAAGCAAGCCGGATACGAGGTCGGCGAGCCAGGGAAACTTCCTTGGATCACCAAGAATGACACGGACTGGCGCTACATCATTTTCGGTACCGTCTTTCTTGTGATTCTTTACTATGCCCTACGCGGCACGGGGATCTTGGATTTCTCCCTCGACGAAAAGGAGGTCACCACGACCTTCGCATTACTTCTCGGTCTCGTCGCGGGTGTCTCCACCTGTATGGCGCTCGTCGGCGGACTCATTCTCGGTGTCGCAGCACGTCATGCAGAACTCCATCCGGAAGCAACCCCGTGGCAAAAGTTTCGTCCGCACCTGTTCTTCAACGCCGGGCGCGTACTCGGATACGCACTCCTGGGTGGTCTCCTCGGTGCCCTTGGTGGGTTTCTACAGATTTCAGGCGGCATACTCGCACTCCTCACCTTAGCCGTCGGCGTGGTCATGATCGTGCTTGGTATTAAACTCACCAACCTTTCCCCGCGTATCTCCGCGACTTCGTTGACGCTTCCGTCCTCGATCGCCCGTTTCCTTGGCCTCTCCGAGCATCAAAAGGAATACAGCCATAAGGCGTCGATGATGACCGGAGCACTGACGTTCTTCCTGCCGTGCGGATTCACCCAGGCGATGCAGCTGTACGCGATCAGCACCGGGGACTTCAAAACGGGTGCAATCGTGATGGGTGCGTTCGCACTTGGAACCGCTCCCGCTCTTCTCGGCATCGGTGGCCTCTCGTCAATCATGAAAGGAACTGCGGCTCGTATCTTCTACGCCGTCGTCGGCATCCTTGTCATCGCGTTTGGGATCTACAATATCCAAAGTGCGATGGCTGTTCTCCCTGTCTCACAACCCACAGAGGAACTCAACTACACCCCAGCTGCTGGTGGATTTGATCAACAGAACGTTCAGATCATCAAGATGACACAATCGGCTTCTGGATATTCTCCTAAAACCTTGCGCGTTAAGGCGGGAATTCCCGTCCGCTGGACGATCACATCCGAATCATCGTTCACCTGCGCCTCGAGCATTGTGGTGCCATCTCTTGGAATCCGCACGAACCTGAAGAAAGGCGCAAACATCATCGAGTTCATCCCGACTGAAAAGGGTTCCATCCCGTACTCCTGTTCCATGGGCATGTATCGTGGAACAATAATTGTCGACTAATTATATGCACGAACTTACATTCACGATTACAAACCTGACCTGCGACGCCTGTATCAAACTTTCCACGATAGCGCTTCGTAAGCTGCCGGGAGTCACTGACGCGTCCGTTGAACTTACAACCGGTGCGACTCGCGTCGTATCGACGGAACCGATCAGTTCGAGTGACGTCGCGGAGGCATTGAAGGCCAAGGGTTACACGGTCGCATTCTAACCTCACATGTATGAATAAAACATTCCGCGTTTCAGGGATGCACTGTGCATCTTGCGAAACGCTCATCAATGAGGAGGTGAAAGAACTTTCAGGCGTTACTGATGTCGCGACAAGCGCCAAGGACGGCATTTGCCACGTGTCGACGAATGATGATGTTGCCGACGAGGCGATTATTGCCGCCATTAAAGCCGCCGGTTACGACGCCGTTCTAGAGGCCGCGCCGTCTCAGGTTGAGCAAGCCATACCGACCGAACACACCATCGACCTCGTCGAACACGACGGCGACCGCGTCAGCTTCCGGTATCTCACCGAGACGCGCGGCGAAGGCACGGTCGACATCCAGGGCGACGGTCGCCCGAAGTTCCACGGTGAAGTCATCCGCCAGAAAAGCGGGACGTTGGAATTTCCGTCCGGCATCAAACAGGAAGCAAAAGAAATTGCTCAGTTCTTTGAATCGCTAATTCAGGAGAAGGCAGTTGTGCAAACCTTGCCTGTGCATCGTGAACAGGTCATCGCCCCAAAACGTACCGTTGAGCAAGAGAACGAACAGAAGGCGACGTTTGTGCTCAATGGCATGCATTGTTCATCCTGTGCGGGCGTGATCACAAAAAGTATCAAGAAACTTCCTGGCATCGCCGACGCGCAGGTGAGCTTCGCGGCAGAAAAGGCCCGCGTCACATTCGATCCACGTCAGACGAACGAGTCTGCGATCATCGCACGGATAAAGAAGGCCGGTTACCGCGCACAGGTCGCAGGAAGCGCGAACCCGGATGAGGAACGAGCCCGAAGACAGCAGGAGATTCGGTCGTACTGGCGCAAATTTATCATGGGAGCTGTACTGAGCGCCCCGATGCTCTACTTCATGTTCCTCGACTTCTTCGCGTTCCTTCCGGGGCGAGCATTCCTTCTTCCGCTCGTTGGCATCATCTCCTTTATTCTCGCAACCCCGGTACAAATCTTCCTCGGGGCGGGATTCTACAAAGGAATGTGGTCGAGTCTGCGCATGAGGACGTTCAACATGGACAGCCTCATTGCTATCGGTACGAGCGCAGCGTTCATCTACAGTGTCGTCAGCTTTCTGGTGTATGCCTTCACCAATAACTCTGTCCTCGGTGTAGGCGGCGAGAAAATTCCTGAGCTGTACTTCGAAACGGCAGCATTTCTCATCACCTTCGTGCTGATGGGTAAGTGGCTAGAAAGCAAGGCTAAAGGACAGACGTCAGACGCCGTTCGTAAGCTCATGGATTTGCAGGCCAAGACCGCCCGCGTTCTGCGCGACGGCAAGCCGTTCGACGTCCCGATCGGTGACGTGGTGGAGGGCGATATTGTCATCGTTCGCCCGGGCGAGAAAGTTCCGGTTGATGGCATCATCGTGAATGGCGGATCGGCAGTAGACGAATCGATGTTAACCGGTGAAAGCATTCCGGTTGAAAAGCATCCTGGCGACAAAGTCATCGGCGCCACAGTCAACAAAAATGGCAGCTTCGAGTTCCGCGCAACCAACATCGGTTCGGAAACGGTGCTCGCGCAAATCATCCGACTGGTCGAAGAGGCACAAGGTTCTCGCGCTCCTATTCAAGCATTCGCGGATCGCATCAGCGCGAAATTCGTCCCAGCAGTAATCATTATCGCTATCGCCACGTTCCTCGTCTGGTTCTTCCTGCTCGGCTCAACGCTGAGCTTCGCGCTCATGGCTTTCACGGCGGTGATCGTGATTGCGTGTCCTTGCGCCCTCGGTCTTGCGACGCCGACGGCGATCATGGTGGCTACTGGAAAAGGCGCGCAAAACGGCATCCTCATTAAGGGCGGTGAGCCGCTCGAGGCCGCATGCAAAGTGCGAGCCATCGTCTTCGACAAGACAGGCACGCTTACGAAAGGCAAGCCCGAGGTGACGGACGTGATCACAGTCGGAACGCACGACGAGGACGAGGTGATGGAAATTGCGGCCGGACTTGAGGCCAAGTCCGAGCATCCGCTTGCCGAGGCAATTTGCCGGTATGCCGAGGAAGAATCCCTCGCCTCGGCGCAGGTAGCAAATTTCCAAGCCGTTCCCGGTCACGGCGTTCGCGGCGACGTCGACGGAGTGATCTACTACTTTGGCAACCGCAAGCTGATGGCGACGCTTGGTCTGGACGTACATCGCCTAGAGCGAAAAATGCGACGACTGGAGGAGGAAGGAAAGACGGCAATGCTGCTCGCAAACGAGAAAGAAATTTTCGGGATCGTTGCCGTGGCTGACGCGATCAAAGCGACTACGCCGTCGGCGGTCGCTTCCCTCAAGCGCATGGGTCTCCTGGTCTACATGATCACAGGCGACAACATGCGCACAGCTTCGGCGATCGCGCGGCAGGCAGGAATTGAAGAACAGTATGTCCGCGCCGAAGTCTTGCCGGAAGACAAAGCAAACGAAGTAAAGAAGATTCAGGCGACAGGCGTGAAAGTCGCCATGGTCGGTGACGGTCTGAACGACGCACCGGCGCTCGCACAGGCGGACGTCGGCATTGCCATGGGCAGCGGCACGGACGTGGCCATGGAGGCCGGTGGAATTGTTCTTATGAAGAGCGACTTGCAGGATGTGGTTTCGGCCATTCAGCTCAGTCGCGAGACACTCGGAAAGATCAAGCAGAACCTTTTCTTTTCGCTCTTCTACAACGTCATCGGCATCCCAATCGCCGCACGCGTCTTCATCGGTCTGGGCATCGTGCTGCGCCCGGAGCTTGCCGGTCTTGCCATGGCGCTGAGCTCGGTATCAGTGGTCTCAAACTCGCTTCTGCTGCGACGGTTCCAACCAAACCATCGCAACTGGATCTCGACGTTCGCTCCTGTGGTGATGACGACCGTGTTCACGGTTGCGTTCGTCTTGCTCGCACGCGTGAGCGTGATGGCCGCAGGCTAATACACATACGCCTAAACAGACAGAAAAGCAGCCTTCGTGGCTGCTTTTTCTAAATGAATCCCTATGAATTATTTCCCTTTGCAACAGTCCTTGTGAAACGCGTGAAAAATGATCGAGCCAACGAAGCCGTACACAAAGCTCAATACGCCACCCCAGACGATGCTTCCGACGGCGTATCCTTGAAAACCAGGGAACAGGAGCTTCAATGAAAGAAGGTGGTGTGCAAGCACGTCTGCCCCGTAGGGATAGATCATCGGCCAAACAAGGCAAAGAACGTACAGGAGAATAATGAAGCCGCCAACACGGACGGCGTGTGACATCGATGGAGTCGTCATAGAAATAAGTGAAAGGGCCATAAGCTGGCCGATTGACTCTATTATAACACTCCTCTAAATCAGCGCCACGCTCGCGACGGTGTCCCCTTCTTTCTTAAAGCGCATAATGCGAACACCCTGAGTGGCTCGACCCAGAACCGAAACGGACTTGAGCGGCGAGCGCACCACCTGGCCGGAGTCGGAAACAACGAACAAATCTCGCGTATCGTCAGCGGGCACGATGTAGGCGCTTACGATCTCGCCTGTCTTCTTGGTGATGTTCGCGGTCTTGATGCCGGATCCGCCACGGCGTTGGACTTTGTACTCTTTGAGTTCGCTGCGCTTGCCGTAGCCTTCATGCATCACAACAAGAAGCTGGTCGCCTTTTTTCGAGCTCGTCGCCCCCACAACGTCCATCCCAACAATCTGATCCTTGCTCTTAAGTTTCATTCCGCGGACGCCAGAGGCATTGCGGCCCATGGCTCGGATATCTGTCTCCTTAAAACGGATGGCCTGGCCAAGACGGCTCACGAGAATCACCTCGTCCTTGCCAGTCGTGGGTTTCACCCATTGCAGGTTATCGCCGTCCACCAGTTTAATCGCGATGAGTCCGGAGCGACGGATATTTTCAAACTGGTCGAGTTCCACTTTTTTGGCCGTCCCCGTGCTCGTCACCATGAGCAGGTACTTCATGCTCTCCATGTCTCCGGTCGAGAATGTTGCTGTGACGGCCTCCCCAGGAGCAAGCTGCAAAAAGTTCACGATGGCCTGCCCCTTGGCTGTGCGCGACGCCTCCGGAACGTCATAGGCCTTGAGGCGGAACACGCGTCCACGATTGGTGAAGAACATCAGGTCCTTGTGCGTGGTCGTCGTAAACACCTGCTCGACCACGTCGTCTTCTTTGGTTGTGAGGCCCGCGACCCCTTTGCCACCGCGATGCTGCGTCTTGAACGTATCCGGCGGGATGCGCTTGATGTAGCCAGCCTTAGTGATCATGACGACCGTCTGCGTGTCGGGCACAACGTCCTCAATCGAGAACTCCTTGATACCATGCTTCACGATCTGCGTGCGGCGCGGCGTCCCGTACTTGTCACGCAGCTCTTCGACCTCCGTGGCAATGACTGCCATCATCTTTTTTTCGCTCTTTAAAATCGATTCGAGCTCTTCGATGAGCCGTTGCATCTCTTTGTATTCTGTTTCGACTTTGAGAGTCTCGAGGTTGGCAAGGTTCTGCAAACGCATTTCCAAAATGGCGGAGGCTTGGCGATCCGAAAGCTTAAACTTGCTCACCAGGTTCACGCGTGCCTCGTCCTTGTCCTTGCTCTTCTTGATCGTCTTAATGATCTCATCGATCTTCAAAATGGCGATGCGCAACCCCTCCAGGATGTGGGCCCGGTCGGTGGCGCGCAAAAGATCAAACTCGGTGCGGCGACGCACGACCTCACGGCGGTGCTTTACGTACTCCTCCAAAATCATCTTGAGGTTGAGGACGCGTGGTTGAATCCCATCCACGAGCGCCAGCATGTTGTAGTGGATCGTCTCCTGGAGCTGTGACGTCTGGTAGAGACGATTGAGTACCTTCTTTGGATAGGCATCTTTTTTAAGCTCAACCACGATGCGCACATCGCCCTTGCTGGATTCATCGCGCAAATCGCGGATGCCTTCGATCTTCTTGTCGCGCACGTTCTCGGCAATCTTCATGAGCAGGGTGCTCTTGTTCACCTGGTAGGGAATCTCGTTTACGATAATCGAAAAATTCCCCTTGTTATCTTCCACGATCTCCGTCTTGGCGCGCACGACCACGCCTCCCTTGCCGGTGGCAAACGCGGCTTGGATGTCTTTCTGGTTGTAGGCGATGGCGCCGGTTGGGAAATCTGGGCCCTGGACGATCTGCGCCAACTCATCAATCGACGCGTCCCGATTTTTGATCAGATGCAAGATCGCGTTGGCGACCTCGGTCAGGTTGTGCGGGGGAATATTCGACGCCATGCCCACAGCGATGCCGACCGTGCCATTGATGAGCAGGTTGGGAAGTTTGGCCGGCAACACTTTGGGTTCCTTGTGCGTGCCGTCAAAGTTGGGCATGAAGTCCACGGTGTTCTTCTCGATGTCCAGGAGAAGCTCCTCACTCACCTGCTCCAGCTTTGCTTCCGTGTATCGGTATGCGGCCGCGGAGTCCCCGTCGAGCGAGCCAAAGTTCCCCTGCCCGCGGATGAGCGGCATGCGCATGGAAAAATCTTGCGCCATGCGTACCAGAGAATCGTACACGGCGGAGTCGCCGTGCGGGTGGTATTTTCCCAGCACGTCTCCGACGACCGCGGCACACTTCTTGAACTTGGCCCCGCTGCGTAAACCCGTCTGCCACATCGAATACAAGATGCGACGATGTACGGGCTTAAGCCCATCGCGAATATCCGGGAGTGCTCGCCCCACGATCACGCTCATCGCGTAATCAAGGTAGGATGTCTGCATCTCGCCGACCAAACTCTGCGAGATAATTGAGTCTCGCTCAGGAGCTTGAGGCTCGGATGCTTCACGGGGTGGTATCTTCTTGCTCATAAGTAGTCTCGTTGTCTGAAGTTGCTTCTTGTTGTTTTTCTTTTTCTGCATCGTATCCGGCTTTGAGCGCCTCAAACGCCCTGGAGGCTTCGTCGATCCCCTGCGAGGGGTCCAGCTGGGCTTCCCTCACTTCCTCGACCGCTCTCGCTGCCCCTTGTTCAATCGAAGAGGTAATTTGTGGAACCGTCGCAAGGAATCCACGGATGGTGATCACCCACCCTGTGGCGATGATCGCGAGGCCGAGGCACATCAGCGCCCAGAACCATCGTCGATGTCCCGCACTCATGGGCCGTAAGGACTGTGGTTTGGGGCGAGGTGTTTGCATAGCGCTAGCGCGTGAGTGAAACGATGACCATGTCGTCTTCGGGGAGGTCCTTGCGCGTAACCTTATACTTATTCATCTCCTCACGGCGGCAGGTGCCGAAGGCTTTACAAAACGCATCGACGCTGCCCAGCGTCTCCTTCATCCCCTCTACCGCATGCGACATGGGAATCACGACCCGCGGCTCAATTTGGGAAATGACCTCTGCAGCCACCTTGGGGTCCATGACTCGACCGCCTCCCACAGGGATCATTAAGATATCGATGTTCTCAAGTTTCTGAAGCTCCTCATCCGTGAGTTCCCGGTCAAGCGCCCCCAAGTGTGCCAACCGCATCCCTTCGGTCTCGATACGAAAAATAAGATTCTGGAGCCGCCCGCCCTTCCCTTCTCGCTTCAGCGGCGCGGACACGCCAAACACAAACACGCTTCTCACTTCGAACTCTCCGGGAAGGTCAATCACATAAGGATGGCCAGCGACGGCTTCTCGGTTGTTTGCGTCTTCCTCATCATGTGAGAGGAGAAGCACCTCCGCTTCAAGCGTCCGCGGAAATCGAAGACCGGTTGAATTCTGGTAGGGGTCGGTGACAAGACGGACATCTCCTCCCGCGGTTTTGGTCGTGATCTCAAAGGACGAAAATCCGTTCCAAGAAATTTGCATACGTGTTATTCCTCCTGCGCAAAGGTGTCCTTCCAGTACTCGGTTTCCTTTTTCACGATCTCGAGCTCGGGATCAGGCTCGGTGATGAGGAAGCCTTCGCGGAAGCGGGCGACCTTGCTCTTGATCTCTGCCTGCTGGTTCTCGTCTCCGCCCTGTGCAAGAGTCTCGAGTGTATCGATCGCTTCTTGAATCTTCCCTGCCTCTTGCGTCCACTTGTCGACCAGCGCCTGGTACTGAGTCGCCTGCTCCCCCACGCGGTTCTTCAAAATTTCCGCGAGCTTGTCCTTGGCCACCAAGATCCCATCCTCAACTTGATACCGTTGCTTTGCGTCCAACGACTCTATAAATAGATCACTGGAGACGAGTTCTTCCAAACTCACCCCCTCGTCCAGGTGCGGCTTGATGACCGCTCGCACGGTCTCGTCAACATGTTCCAGAACCATCTTGTTGAGCATCTCCTCGGCGGAGGAACTCGTCAGCTCCTGGTAGGCGCGGCGGTAGGGGTACTCCTTGATCCCAATCGTATAGAACGCATGCTTAATCGCCGCCTCGTCAAGGGCGTCGTTTTTTGAGAGGTCGTCATGGATCTTCTGGGCTTCGGCTTTGATCGCCGGCGGAAGGGTGGGCACAAAATGCTTGATGGCATACTGAAACTCTTCGAGCATGGATTGGTGTGGGTGGGGCATAGGGGGAATAGTTAGGCTGATTCTGCGTAAAAATACTACCAAAAAAGCGGCGACAACTCAAGGTCGAAAACTGGCAATTGAAAAGACGAGGAGCAAGTCCTCGTCCGTTGGGGATCGTCCGTCAGTTGACCGTCAGGACGTTCCCGTTGTCAGGCGTTGAGACCGCACAGCCATACGCCCACGGCCACGACCCCGATGGCGACCGCGAGTAGGCAGCCTAGCTCGCCCATGCCATCGATGAGATCCTGGATGGTCTCGTCGATCTTGACGAGTATCTCTCCACACTTGTCCATGATCGCTCTCCTGGTTGAAGGCGCTAGCTTGCTCGGCGCTCTGACGCCGAGCGCCAGCCCCAGCCCAAGTGGATCCACTGGAGCTGGAGGTCGGCGTCGACCATGCCGTGGAAGACGATCCCGCGCGGATCCGTGAGCTGGATGTACAGCTCGCCGGACGCGGGGTCGCGGATGACGTCCGTGAGGCCACCATGGATCGTCCCATGCGGTGCCGTGTAGGTGAAGTCTGGAGAATCTGGCGAGGTCAGCTCAACGTGCCTACCCGCGCTTCCCAGGTCGACCGTGAACGGTCGCTTGGAATCGGGCCATGGCACGAGCCTCATCTCGATGATGGCCTTGAGCAGACCATCTCGGTTCAGGTTCCAGGTCGCGACGCGGTTCGTCGGCCGATCGCGCCAGCTTCGGGCGACGTCCTCGCGGCCGTTGGCCCACGCGAGCGCGCGGCAGTGCCCGCGCAGGGGGTTGTAGCCCTTGATGCTGGCGTAGTCCCCGTCGAAGTGGCGCACGACCACGTCGTAGAAACCGTTGCCGTTCCCCCACCCCATCCCAACCACGGGACCGCGAGCGGCCGCCACACTGGAGCCATCGCGCGAGGCCTGGATGCGGAAGCTCACCTCCCGCACTGTGCCCATGACGACGGGCTCCACGAGTCCCAGCGCCAGCGCGAGCTGGTCGGGTCCCGACAGCACTGGGAAGCATCCGGCTCGGAAGATCTCTTGGATGCGATCGTTTTCCATCTCTCCCTTTCTTCCAAGCGCCTGCTTGGAACTGTCCAAAACTACTCGAAAACTTCCTTTTTGTCAACCGATCGTTGACTTTATGACCATCTCTGCTACACTCCCCTCGTCATTAATCAATGTAACTCCGCGTGGACCCCTCGAAGTCAACTTCGGGCCGTCTGCCGGCATATTTTTATATGACACAGCCAGCACCGCAGATGTCAGAACTCGAGACACTCATGACAGAGGGTGGGTACCTGAATCTTCCCCAGGTGGGAGATGTCGTGAAAGGGACCGTGATCGGCACAGGCCGACGCGAAATTCGCATTGACCTGGGTGGCATCGCCACGGGTGTGGTGCGTGGCAAAGAGCTCTTTGCCGAATCCAGTGAGTATCAGAACCTCGAGCCTGGTACACAGGTAGAGGCCACGGTCATGGAGATCGAGAATGAGAATGGTGAGATCGAACTCTCGTTCCGTTTCGCCGGCCAGCAGAAGGCCTGGGAGGACATTCGCGCCATGTTCACGACCGGGGAAACGATCGAAACCAAAATCCTGGAAGCCAACAAGGGGGGACTCATTGTCCGCGTGGGAACCGTCAACGGATTCCTTCCTGTCTCCCAACTCTCTCCAGAGCACTACCCACGCGTGAGCGGGGGCGATAAAAACAAAATCCTGGAGAAGCTCAAGAGCTACGTCGGGATCAAAATGACCGTGCGCGTCATCGACGCCAACGAAGCCGATGAGAAGCTTATCGTGAGCGAAAAAGCCGTCTGGGAAGACCAGCAAAAGAACGTCCTCTCCCAGTTCAAGGTTGGCGACACCGTCGAAGGAGAGGTGACCGCCCTGGCCGACTTCGGCGCCTTCATCAAGTTTGGAGCGCTCGAGGGACTGGTCCACATCTCTGAAATCGCTTGGCAACGCATTGACCATCCCCGTGATCTCCTGAAGATCGGACAGGAAGTCAAAGCGGAGATCATCGGCATTGAAGGCAGCAAAATCTTCCTCTCGATGAAAAAGCTCGTGCGTGACCCATGGGAGAACGTCTCGGAGCGCTACAAGGTCGGTGACGTCGTAGAAGGGACCGTGCTCAAGGTCAACCCGTTTGGATTCTTTGTGGAGCTCGACGCGGAAATTCATGGCCTGGCCCATGTCTCTGAACTCTCCGACAAGCCGGTTGCTGATGTAACCGAAATCGGCAAAGAAGGCGAGCGCATGAAATTCAAAATTGTCTCCATCGAACCAAACGAACACCGCCTCGGCCTCTCGCTCAAGGCGCTCACGCAGAAAGCGGAGCCGGAGCCAGAGCCAGCCCTCGCGCCAGAACCTGCCATAGCCTCTGAGCAACCTACCGAGTAATCACATGAAACCCCTCTCAAAAAACATCATCTTCGCCCTCGTGGCCATCCTGCTTATCTCAGCAATCTTTTCGGGCTACACGCTCAATGGGAACAAGCCTGAAGAAATCGGCATGACCACCTTGGTCGAGGAGATCCAGTCCCAAAGCGTGGAACGTATTCAAGTCGAAGGATCAGCCGTGACGGTCATCCTCAAGGACGGTCGCGAACAGACGACTCGCAAGGAATCCTCCGTCTCGCTCTCCGAAGAGCTCATCAGCTACGGCGTGACGGCTGACCAACTGAAGGCCGCGCAGATCACGATCCAAGACCGTTCGACCCGCTCCTATATCCTGGGCGTGATCCTCCCCTCCCTGCTCCCGCTGTTCCTGCTCATCTTCATCTTCTGGTTCATGCTGCGCCAAATGCAGGGCGCAAATAACAAGGCCATGTCCTTTGGGATGAGCAACGCCCGCGAGATCAAGGACACTAAACAGAAAGTGACGTTTGCCGACGTGGCGGGAGATAAGGAAGCAAAAATTGAACTCCAGGAGGTCGTTGAGTTTTTGAAGAATCCAAAAAAGTTTTCTGACCTGGGCGCCAAGCTCCCCAAAGGCTTGCTGCTCATGGGTCGCCCAGGAACCGGAAAGACGCTCCTCGCCCGCGCGGTGGCGGGAGAAGCCGGCGTGCCGTTTTATCACTTGAGCGGTTCAGAATTCGTCGAAATGTTCGTGGGGGTCGGCGCAAGCCGCGTGCGCGATCTTTTTTCCAAGGCGAAGAAAAGCGCGCCGTGCATCGTGTTCATTGATGAGATCGATGCGGTCGGCCGCCAGCGTGGCACTGGATTAGGTGGCTCACACGATGAGCGCGAGCAGACCCTCAACCAGATCTTGGTCGAGATGGACGGGTTTGACCCAAACATCGGCGTCATCGTGATTGCCGCAACCAACCGACCAGACGTGCTTGATCCTGCCCTCCTGCGCCCAGGCCGATTCGACCGCCGCGTGGTCCTGGACCTCCCAGACATCAACGACCGCGAGGAGATCCTGAAAATCCACGCCAAGAACAAGCCCCTTGCCCCGGACGTAAACATTCGACGCATTGCCGAGCGCACGCCCGGATTCTCCGGTGCGGACCTCATGAACCTGCTCAACGAATCCGCCATCCGTGCGGCTCGACGCAATGACACCAAGATCACTCAAGAGGACACGATGGACTCTGTTGAAAAAGTGCTGCTGGGGCCTGAGCGTAAAAGCTTCGTCATGAACAAAGAAGAGAAGAAGGTCACGGCCTACCATGAGGCTGGACACGCGCTGGTTGCCCACACACTTCCCAACTGCGATCCGGTCCACAAAGTCTCGATCATCTCCCGTGGCATGGCCGGCGGGTACACCCTTAAACTTCCTTCAGAAGACAAGCGTCTGCACAAGCGCTCCGAGTTTATCGATGACATGGCCATGATGCTGGGCGGATTCGTCGCCGAGAAAGAAACTTTCGGAGACGTCACGACCGGAGCCTCCGATGACCTGCGCAAGTGCACCGGCCTCGCGCGCGAGCTCGTGACCCGCTATGGCATGAGCGAAACGTTGGGACCCCGTGTCTTCGGCGACAGTCAGGAAATGGTGTTCCTGGGACGCGAGATCCATGAGGCGCGCAATTACTCAGAGAAAACCGCTGAGGCGATCGACCTAGAAGTCGAGAAGCTCGTGAATAGCGCCATGCAGACCGCTCGTGATATAATTCGCAAAGAAAAATTGTCACTGAACAAGATTGCGAAGAAACTTCTGGAGGAAGAAACGATCGAGAAAGAAGCGTTCGAAGCCCTGCTCGCAACCCCAGCAGCGTAACCAGGCTCTTTAGGAGGATATGCCCGCAAAAAAATCCACAATGCTGTACCGGCCATTTTTGCGTGACGCGTGGCGTCTCACATGGGAGCGGAAAAGCTTGTGGATTTTTGGTATCTTCGCCGCGCTCATTTCTACCGGCGGGGTCGTGGACGTGGTTTGGCGCGCGCTTGAAAAGGTTCAGCGCACAGAGTCGCTCTTGGAGAACCTCGCGGATTCATCCTTCATGGGATATGACGTGGCTGCCAGTTACATCGGGCAGCTGGCCACTCTGGGTCCGGAGCGCACCAGCTTCATCGTCATCGTCTCAACACTCATGGGGATTCTTCTGGTCATCATCGCCACCCTCTCCCAGGGGGCGCTGCTCTTAGGGATCCGACACAAGGCACATCAAGACCCCTACGCACTGCGCCAACAGGCCGGCCGACACTTCTGGAGTTTGTTCCTCGTAGGCCTCTTGAACAAGCTGCTCATACTCCTGTTGGTCGTCCTGATGACCCTTCCCCTTTTGCTCATCAGCCTTTCCACGAGTCTGGGTCATGGCATTCTGTTTTTCCTGCTCATGCTTGTGTTCATCCCAGCCAGCATCATCGTGAATATCATCTACATGTTCTCGCTCATCGACATCGTGGAAGCTGACAGCCACCCCTTGGGTGCCATCCATACCGCGGCCCGCCTCTTTGCCAAACAATGGCTCGCGACGTTTGAGTACGGCGTCATCATCTTCTTTGCCGTCTTTGGAGCCGGGCTCTTGTTCTTGATCCTGATAAGCCTCCTGGTCGTCCCCCTCTCGGTTGTCTACGCCACGGCCCTCCTGTCAGGTTCGTTCTCCTTGTACCTGGCCTTCAATATCGTCAGTGTGTGTCTTCTCTTTGCCTTGCTCCTGACTTTCATTGGCGCCTGCGTCACCTTCCAGTACAGCGCCTGGTTCCATTTCTACAAACACGGCCTGCACAAAACGCACGGCAAAAAACACTTCTCCAAACTCATGCGCCTGCTGGGCCGGTAACCCACCACCAAAGAAACCACCCAATTCCCGGGTGGCTTTTTTGTCTACAATTTTTCGCACCTGCGAACTTTTGTCGTCACGACATCTGGACAGCTACGACAGAAACTGCTAACTTCAACTCTCGTTCGCTACTGTGGACGGCCTGCGGCTGGGATCAGCCGAGCTTCTTGAAACGGAGGTTTCCGTGCCCCGTCGCGACTCATCCTGCTGGGAGGACTTCAAGCTCTTCTGGAGCGTGTTCGGTCCCAGCCCGGGCTTCATCACCGGTGTCATCCTGTTCGAGCTGATCTTCTGGAGCAGCCCTCAGTGGGCGCAGGACATCGGCTTCCCCACCGACGAAGGGCAGCGGATCGCCCACCTCGAGCACTGCGAGGATCTCGTCGACCGCGAAGCCGTCGCGCGCATGGTGGTCGTCCATGACCACTCGCCGATCCCCGCCACCGAGCTCGCCGACTGGACGCCGCAGCGCGTCGAAGCCGTCTACGACTCCGGTCTCACGGTCGTCTCAACCCTCACGCCCCACGGCAACATCCAGACGGTCGTCCGCGACCTCACCCTCCCCGTCGGCACGACCTTCCGTCTGCTGGACGGTCGTGTGGTCGACATCTCCTGACCGACCCTTCCTGGGCGGTTTTTTTATCTTCCAATCGCTTGACAGATGCACTTCACTGAGATATTCTGATCATGGAGTAGTCACCAGTATTCACTGGCAACAAACTACCTGTCACACAAAAGCCTCTCTCGAGAGGCTTTTGTGTTATCATTTTCGCCGGTGGACCATGGGCCAGTGGTGTATCTGGTGAGCATACTACTCTTGACAGGTAGTGGCACGGGTTCAATTCCCGTCTGGTCCACCACCCAAAAACGCCCTTGTAGGAAGGTCGTTTTTGTTTTGTGCATTCCCTGGTAAACTAGAGCGACATGAACCAGCAGATTGCTTCTCGCTGCGCTCCTCGCAATGACAAGAGAAATGTATGTCCAATGATATCCAAAGCATCGAAGATCTCCTGAAGTACACGGGCGCCAAGGCGACAACGCAAGCGGCCTCCAAACCGGGCGATCGAAACGCCGTGGAAAAGTTCGAGGAGAAAATGCACGACGTACGCCTGAAAGAAAAGGAGGCCGAGGCGGAGACGGAGGCCGCTTCTTTGGGAGTTTCGTATGTGAACCTCAAGGGATTCCCGATCTCGCCGGAAGCCCTGCGCTTGATCCCGCAAGAACGAGCCGAGGCGATCAAAACCGTTTGTTTTCTGTTCACGGGCCCAGAGATCCGTCTAGCCTCCCTCCATCCCGCCGACCAGGCCGTGAAGGACCTCCTCTTCGAACTCCAGGAACGGCACAAAGCCAACGGCGGCGTCTACAAAATTTCCGACGAAAGTTTCCGCGTGGCGATCAAGGCCTACGACACGCTTCCCAAGATCATGGAAATCGTGAAAGGCGTACAGGTCACCAATGACGAGCTCGAGAAATTCAAAAGCCAGCTCACCAAGTACACCGACGTCCAGCAGGTCATGGACCACGCCAGCGTCACGGACATCATGACGATCATCATGGCGGCCGGGCTCCAGTTTGGTACCAGCGACGTGCACGTCGAGGCCGAGCAGGAAAAAATCGCCGTACGCTTCCGTATTGACGGTGTGCTCCAGGATGTTGCCAAGCTCCCGCATGACTTTTGGAAAAAAATCGTGGCGCGCATCAAGCTCATCTCGGGCCTCAAGATCAACGTCACCGACCGTCCCCAAGACGGCCGCTTTACGATCTTCCTCAAAGAAGGCGACACGGACGTGCGCGTCTCAACGATCCCCACGACCTGGGGCGAGTCGGTCGTCATGCGTATCTTAAAGCCCAGCGCCATCAACGTAGAGTTCGAGCAACTCGGCTACCGGCCTTTGGCCGCGGCAAAGCTCCTCAAAGAAATTCAGAAGCCACATGGCATGATCATGACCACCGGTCCAACGGGATCCGGAAAAACGACCACGCTCTACGCTATCTTGCGC
>JACQSJ010000022.1 GCA_016205995.1 Candidatus Uhrbacteria bacterium
CTCGTTAACAGCGAGCCGCTCTGCCACTGAGCTACCCCCGAATATAGATATTCTAATAAAGAACGACGCGATTATAACAACCGTCCTGTAAACTCGCAAGCCCCAAAGGAGGATCATTCGCAAGCTCTTTTGCTGTATGATGTGAACAACCTCTATGCTCACAACCCTCAAATCCATCCTGCGCTTTCATGCCCTCAAGCGGATTTACACCAAGCACGAGCGGCGGCTTGTTCCTGCCATGTTGTTGGGAGGTATCATGATTGACGTCATCACGTTTCGCTCCATCAATCTGACCACGGCATTTACAATTCTGGGAATCTACACGCTCCTGTGTGCGGCTATGATCACGGTCATCCACCACTATGATGCCACACGGGGGCTCCTCGAGCGCCCCACGTTCCTTGGCTATCTACGCCTTGTCGCGCCCCTTATCGTGCAGTTCACCTTCGGCGCGCTCCTCTCGGCGGCACTCATCTTCTATTGGTTCTCGGGGAGCTTCAGTGTCTCCTGGCCGTTTCTCCTCATCGTGGTAGTGCTCATGACAGCCAACGACGTCCTGCGAGAGCACTACCTTCGTCCAACCGTGCAGCTGAGCGTTTTCTACTTCGTCCTGTTCGCCACCCTTGCCGTGGCTATCCCATCACTCATCGGATCGATTTCCCCAATCGTCTTCATCATCGCGGGTGTGGTGAGTCTTGGTTTGATGAGCGCGTACCTCTTCCTGCTGTACCGTCTGCGTCCTGATCTCCGGTTCATGCGTCCCTCGCCGCTCATCTCCGTCGCGAGTATTTTCCTTCTCATGAACGCCGCCTACTTCCTCAACATCATCCCGCCGATCCCACTCTCGCTTGTCGATGCCGGCGCGTACTACTCAGTCGAGCGTCAGGGTTCGGAGTACGTATTGATCTCGCAGGACGAGTCTTGGGTCGAGCGTCTCTCGCCCACTCAACATCTCCAGGTTTCAGCGGGCGAACGCGTCTATGTCTACGCCTCCATTTTTGCGCCGGTGGATCTGCACACGACGATCGCCCACGACTGGCAATATTTCACGCCGCAGGGTTGGCAGAGCGTGAGCCGGCTTTCGTACACGATCGTCGGCGGGAGGCAGGACGGGTATCGCGGATACTCGTACATCACGTCTCATCGCCCGGGGAAGTGGCGGGTGGACGTGGAGACGCCGCGGGGGCAGGTAATTGGACGGGTTGTTTTTGTCCTCGAGGAGCCCAATTAGGCAGCCTCATCATCATCTCGCTCACGAGGATCGATTCGCGCCTGGTGCCTGTACGCGTCCTCGAGCATGAGTTGTTCGCGAGCCTCGCGCAGGTCGCGCTCGTCTTCACGCCGCTGCTGTTGTGGCGATTTGAATCCTCGTCGTTTCAATTCAGCCTGGATGAGCCCAAACAGGCGATTGCGCTCCCGACCCTCAGGAATTCCCTGCAAGGCACGGCTTACATGGAGGCTCGGGTTCCGGTCGAGATCGAGGTCCCTAGCAAGCGCCTCCGCCTCATCGGCAAGACGTTTGATCTGCTGCGGCTCGCGAGGTTCGAGCGAAGGTGTGGTCTCATGATGCATATCACAAAATCATAGTGCATGAGCGCATAGCTGCCAAATTTTGGTATACTGTTTCTATACTCATCCATTATGAAAAAAATCATCCTTTGTCTTAGCGCGCTTGCCGTGCTCGCCCTCCTTGCTTGGGGAATCCTGTTTTTTGTGAAGCCTCCTGAGGAGGTTCCACCACCAGAGGAGGTTCCCGAGGCAGAGTCGTCTGTGGAAGTCGAGATCCCGGACGTGAATCCCACCTCTGGCACGAACCCGTTTGAGGACTCCTATAAAAATCCTTTTGAATGAGGCTTATGAAAGTATCACCATTTATCCTTGCGGGCGCTGGCATTGTTTTCGCGACAAGCGTCCACGCAGGGCTTGAGAATATCAGCTACCCCGTGACAGAGCTTGGAGGGTGTGAAAACCAGGACGCCTGTTTTGCGTACTGCAGCGAGCCAGCAAATTATGACGCGTGCATGACATTCGCTGAAACAAACCAGATTCTCGAAGAGGAGGAAATTCAGGAGTACCGAGACGTCCAAGAGCTCATTGCTCAGGGCGGTCCTGGCGGCTGTACGAGTGAGGCAACATGTAAAGCGTACTGCGACGACATTATCAACTTGGAGGAATGCCTTTCCTTTGCGAGCGAGAACGGCATGATGAGTGAAGAGGAGTTGGCAGAAGCTCGGCAAGTTCTGACGGCTCTGCAGTCAGGGGCATCCTTGCCTGGTGGGTGCACAAGTCAGGAATCTTGCGATGCCTACTGCGGCGACATGACGCATATCGAAGAGTGCCTCGCGTTTGGGAAAGCGGCCGGGCTCATGAGTGAGGAAGAGCTGGCGGAGGCGGAGCAGATGCTCACGATTCTCCAAACGACAGGAACTCCAGGTGGGTGCGTGAGCAAGGAGTCCTGTGACGCCTACTGTGCGGATGAGGCCAACGTGGAGGAGTGTGTTTCGTTTGCCGTCGAGGCCGGGTTCATGACAAGCGAGGAAGCAGAGCAGGTTCGAGAGCGGGGGGGGGTGTCGCGAGAGGAGTTCGTTGGTCCTGGGGGATGCACAGGGGAGGAAGCCTGCAAAGCCTACTGCGAACAGGAGGAACACCGGGAAGAGTGCGGTCTCTTTTTTGGTGAGCAAGTGGATCCCTTCTCTCGCGAAATGAGGAATGATGTGGGAGATAGCGCCGGCACCACTGAGTACGAACAGTACGATCCATCCAGTTTCGTAGGTCCAGGCGGATGTACCGGTGAGGACGCGTGTAAGGCGTTTTGTGCGCAGGAAGTGAACCGGGATACGTGCGCGGCATTTTTTGGGGGGGATATGGGTGGGCAGGATGAATCGCAACCGTCTTACGAGGCTCCGTCCTACGAGGACCCGTCCTACGAGGAATCGGGCTCGTACAACCAGGACTACCAGTTGGAGGGAGGGGAGAGCTATGAGATGTATAAAGATGAAGGGTATAGAGAGAACTTCGAGTCCCTCAATCCTGAGGAGTTTCAACTGGACGTTCGCAGCGAAGAACCCGAACAGCCACATGAGGAAATCTACGTAGAGCCGCCCAGCCAGGAGGGCGAGCCTATGAGTGCAAGCGGTCTGGATGCGGGCTTTGTTGAGTCCACGCGGCAGTTCCTCAAGGGTGTCTTGGCGGACTGGCTATGATCGAGTCCCTTTCCATTGTCTTCATCGCCTTTGGTGGCTTCCTGCTGGCGCTGTACATCTTCCACAAGAAGCACACCAAGACCGATCACTTTGTCTGTCCCTTGCGGGGGAACTGCTCGGAGGTGATCCAAAGCGACTATTCGAAATTTTTCGGCGTGCCGGTGGAGATCCTCGGTATGCTTTATTACGCCTCGCTCACGGTTGGGCATGGCCTCCTGATTACGTTCCCAGAGGCACTTGCCTGGCTGGACGTCTATCTGCTGATTGCCTCCACGGCCGCGTTCCTCTTTTCGCTGTACCTCACCTTCATCCAGTTGGTGGCGCTGCGTAAGATCTGCACCTGGTGCCTCGTGTCCGCCACGATGTGCGTCTTCATTTTCATCTTGACGATCTTCGAGACCCTCGAGATCGTTCTACCTCTGCTCATCGACTACCGATCCCTCATCATCACCCTCCACGTCCTCTCTATGGCGCTCGGGCTTGGCGCGGCCACGCTTACGGATGTCTTCTTCTTTCGCTTCCTCAAAGATTCGCGCATTTCGCAGGACGAGGCCAATGTGCTCTCCACACTCACCGAATTCATCTGGTTCGCATTGTGCCTGGTCGTCATGACCGGTCTGGCGTTGTATCTCCCACAGGCAGGCAACTACCTGGAGGTTCCCAAGTTTTTCGCCAAGATGGTTGTAGTGGGCGTGATTCTCGTCAACGGTGCGTTCCTCAACCTCTACATCGCCCCCAAGCTCGTGAAGATTTCGTTTGGCGAGCGGCATCACCACAAGGAGGGGGAGCTCGGTCGAGCCCGTCGTCTCGCTTTTGCCCTGGGTCCCATTTCGATTATTTCCTGGTACTCGGCCTTCATCTTGGGATCGCTCCCTGCTGATTCCCCCCTGGCGTTTTGGGAGTTCATCAAGATCTATGCACTCCTGCTGGTCATCGGCGTTACCATCGGGCAGTTCGTCGATAACCGAATGTCAAAGCGCGCTGTGCCTTGGACAGAGTTCTGACCTATGCCCGACGCTTCCTCACTCCTGCTTCCTGCGTTCGTCGCCGGGATCCTCACATTTCTGGCTCCCTGCACGCTCCCGCTTGTACCGGCCTATCTTGGATTTATTTCTGGAGCGGGGGCGAAAGATTTTCAAAACCCAGCCCTGCGACCGATGATCCGACGGCGTGTGCTGCTCAATGGCCTTTTCTACGTCCTGGGATTTAGCATCATCTTTGTCAGTCTTGGCGTACTCTTTGGGGTAAGTGGTGCGGCGCTCGCACAGTATCAAGACGTTCTCACAAAGATCGGCGGCGTCTTCATCCTCTTCTTTGGGTTGTATCTTGTCGGAGCTCTGGAGAGGATCCCTGCTCTTCAGGCGTTCCTGTCCCGCGATCGTCGTTTCCGTTTCCCGCAGATGCTGCGGCCTGGTTCGCCGGTGAGCTCGCTCATCTTCGGAGCGACCTTCGCGTTTGGATGGACGCCCTGCGTGGGGCCGATCCTGGGATCGATCTTGCTGCTTGCCTCCACCACTGCAACCGCCATGCAGGGTGCCCTGTTACTGAGCGTGTTCTCCGTTGGGTTGGCAATTCCGTTTTTGCTCATTGCTGCGGGAGTGGGCCATGCCACGCATACGGTTGGAAGGCTTTCGCGCCTGTTGCCGTACGTCTCCCTGGTCGGGGGCATCCTCCTGCTGGTGCTGGGCGTGCTGATCCTGACACAAACGCTGGGCATCTGGCTCTCATGGACCTATCAATTGTTCGAGTTTTTCCACTACGAGCGGCTCTTGGATTATCTCTAGGTGACCTGTTATACTGGCGCCTACCTATGAATAAGCCAGCCTTTTTGGTGCTCGTGACCCTCATGCTTATCGGGGGAGGATGTCTCTCAACATATTCTGCTTCAGACTCAGCCGCGGAACCAACCATCGATCGCGCCTCTATTTTGGTCGAGGCAAGGGAAAACGGCCTCATCATGGACGAGGCGGAGGTATCCCTCATGGCTCAAACGCCAGTCACAAGCGACCCTGCCGTCTTGGCAGTGCCAGACATCCAGACTTACCTTGAGGCAAATGTCCGCGACTGGAGTGCAGCCGCCCTTGCGGATGTGACCGGCGGTGACAGCTTTGGGATCGCGCATAGTCGGTTTGCTTCGGGCACCTACACGTTGGTCGCAGAGATGGGGAACCTTCCTGATCCCGCTGCCGGCTACTTCTACGAAGGGTGGCTTGTTCGACGCGGCGAGGATTTTTCACTCGTGAGTACAGGGCGCGTGCAGAAGACAGACAACGGATACGCCCATGTCTATCTCTCCACGACCGACCTCTCCGGGTACGACTTCTATGTCCTGACTCTTGAGCCCGACGATGCCAATCCCGCCCCAGCCGAACATATCCTGGAAGGGACGCTCAAGTAAAAACACCCTCGTCAAGCTCGGGGGTGTTTTACTTCGGTCCCCCTCCTTTTTAAGGAGGGGCTAGGGGTGGTTACGAATTTACGGAATCTTCGTCACGTAGAACATCAGATACTGTCCGTTTTCGAGCGCCACGATCGCGGGGTCTCTTACCCAAGCTTCCGTCTCCAGAGGCTCGAGTCGCACGCCCTCGCCGGGGTACCAGTCAAACCCTTTCTTGCTCCACGTCGAGCGAATCGATACGTCGTCCGTTGAAGACAGATATAGGTGGTATCGATCTTCGAGCCAGTAGCCGTTGCCGGGCATGCGAGGTTCGTTCTCGAATGGGAAGCTGGTCATGGCGTAGACCGTGAAGCCGCTGCCGTCTGTGCTCGTGAGATGCCAGAGACGCTTCGTGCCGTCCTTGGAAGCGGCATACATGTGCCAGGTGTCGCCGACCTTGAAAGTGGTCGAGTCGATCGCGATGTCGTCGCTTTGTGCGAAGACCACCCCCTTGTAGGCAAAGGTGATGCCGTCGACACTTTCCGCGTAGTGGATGCCTTGCGGGTTCCCAGCTGTGAAGAAGAGCCGGAACGTCCCGTCCTCTAGCAGCACGACATCAGGATAAACGACACGGTCGATGGGGCCTGCGTCCGTGAGCTCGAGGTGCTTGTAGACCCACGTTCGCCCACCGTCCCGTGAGAGGGCAACCGCGGTCGTGTTGATTCGATCGCCCACAATCCATCCCGTGTAGTAGAGATAGATCGTCCCATCCTTGACCACGGCGTCGGGTGAGTCGGCCTGGTCAGCAACCCAGGTGTCGTTTTGGGTATACGAGAGTCCGTCGTACGAGATCGCGGTCATGAGGCGATGTTCAAACGGGCCGTCAACCCGGTCGCCGGGCGTGGTGGCTCTTCCACGGACTGGTTCAAAGTCGTCTACGAGACCAGTGGGAGCGTTCAGGCACCCGACGCCCAAGAGCAGTAGGGTGGCGAAAGAAAGAATGGATTTTTGCATAGGAGTTGGTTATGCACATCAGTCTAGCAGAATCTGATAAACTGTCAGGGTATGAGAAGGTTCTCGTATTTTGTCCTGGTCCTCCTTTTTTTGTTTCCTGTGCGAGGCCTTGCCGAGTCCATGCCGTTTTTGGAAGTGACCGTCACGGGGGTGGAGCGGTCGCTTGTGTGTCCTGCCGACGGAGACTGCCAATCCGTCTTTCTGATTTCGGGACGCAACTTCCTTAACAGTAACGGGAAGCCGGGCGTGCGGGTGGGGAATGAGTGGGCCCAAGTCTTGCGAGCAAGCAATTCGTTGATCGTTGCGGTTGCGTCTCAAGCGGTCGCCGAGAAAACTCCCGTCGTGACCGTTGACACAACCTTCACACGCCCACGCCTGATTTCACAGGATGAAACACTCGAACAGATGTTTGAAGAGTCTCTGGATGTCGCCCTGGCTTCCATCGAAGTCGCCAAGGATGGGAGCAGATATGTGACGGCCGGGCCCAAGTACGGGTCGCCGGCACGCGTCTATTATCGAGATACCTACTGGACAAGCGGGCTCATTCTCATGATCGAGCCCTATGTGATCCGCGACCAGATTCTGTTGCTTGCTCGCGGCGTCGAGGCAAACGGCAGCACACCAAGCGCCATCCCCGTTGACCCCAACGGAACGAAGATTCCCTTGTGGGTTGATCACGTCGACTCAGGCCCGTACTTTATTATGCTCGTGCGCGACTATGTCGCCTGGACGGGGGACACTTCGATTTTACATGAGCGCGTGAACGGGCGGACGATTTTTACCGCCATGGAGGACGCCATCTCGTGGCTCTCCACGAAGGACACGGATCGAAACCTCCTTCCTGAGAAAGATGCCGACTCGCTCCAGGACTGGCTCGACAGCATTCCGCGCGGCGGCGAAGTTTTTTCAAACGAGGTCCTCTACTATCAGGCTATGAGGAACCTGGTAGAACTCTCTGAGCTTATGGACGAGCCGGCGCACGCGCAGGCATTCCATCGGCAGTCCTTGCTTGTCCGCTACCAGCTCAACCGGTTGTTTTGGGACGAGGAGGGAGGCTATTACTATGAGCGATGCGAGAATGGTGTGTGCGAGGAGCGGGTAACCAACGAGTCGGCGATGGCGATCCTCTACGACCTTGCGAGTGCCTCACAGCGCGAGCGGTTGTTCGAGACGCTCAAGACGCTGCACAGCTCCACAAATCCAGATATCGACCATGGGGATTGGGGAGTTCTCAACGCTTGGCCGCTGTATGACGGATTCACGCCCTACGACTATCAAAATGGAACGGACTGGCCGTTCCTGGACGGAATCAATGCGGGCGCTCGGCTCAAGTATGGCAACGACGACTGGTACTATCCGCTCACGCGATGGTGGACGTTCAATGAGGAACAAGGCTCTGGTCGCGTGCTTCCCGAGCACGTGTCGCCGGTGGATCTCGACGGTGGCGATCAACAAGCCTGGTCTGTCCACCCGATCGCGAGTTTCATCCGGTACGGCATTGGGCTCAATCCCGACATCAACGGTTCGTACACAACCAGACGCTCTCCCGATGGCGATGTGCGGCTTGAGGGAATCGTACTGCGCGGACAGAGAGTGTCGGTGGAGGCGCGAGGGGACTAAAAAATCGTGAGCATGCGCTTACGATTTTTTCTTGGCGAGCCGTTTGGCCTTGGCCTTGCGGCTGCCGGCAAGCTGGACTTTGCGTCCTGCTTTCCAGGCGGTCATAACTTGTTTTCGTTTTCCAGGCATAGAGTTTTTGTGTGCGGCCAGCATATCCGAGTTCCAATCCAACGTCAATTCTTGTACAATAGCTCGCGTATGGACAGCGCGCTTTTCCTTGAGCTCATTCATCCTGGCCAGATTCTCTTTGGCCTCACCGTGCTGTTGTTTGGTTCGGCGTTTACGTTGAGCCTCCTGATTGGCTCAAGGGCTCACGTGGTGAAGCCCCTCATCGGTGTTCTGTTTGTCATTTTGTTCCTGCTCTTGGGAACGGTCGCGATCGAGTTCAGCGCTGCTGCAACACCTTCCTACACGTTGGGCGACTTCGCCTCGTTGTCTGAGGCCCTCTCCACCCACCGCTGGCTTTTGTTCCAGTTGCCCATCATTCTGACGACGACCGCCTTGCTTATCCTGTTTGTCTACCACGAGAAGATCGCGCAGCCGCATGCCAGACTATACCGCGGCGTCGTACTTCTTTCTATCGCCATCGGCTTTGCGAGCCTCATCGCCATCATTTTTGAATCGATGCTGTAGCTATGCTTCACCTCTTCAAAGAGCGCATCCATGAGTCCTTTGCCCTTGCGGCCCTCTTTGCTGGGTCGGTCGCGCTTCATGTGGCATGGATCGACAACCTGCTTATCACCCGCTCGCCGAAGATCGCGGACTGGGTCACACTCAATCCCAACATTGGACCGATCTCGGGACTGTACGTGGACGTCGTGGGGGCATACTTCGTCGCGCTACTCGTGGCCGCTGCCCTCTGGCGCGGACGTGACGTCTCGCACTGGCGCGACCGGGTGTTCTGGTTCTTCGTTGTCTCGATCGTTGTATTCCTCCTAATGACATTGCCGTTTGTATACGGTTTTGCCGTGAACTAGCATTTTGGGTAGACTAGACTGCATAACAGTCTAGTTTTTGTTTTATGGATATTTCAGTACGAAAGGGGGATTTGACTCAGGAGAAGGGCGATCTTTTAGTCGTCAACGAGTTTTTAGGAGTCGGTGAACCTGGAGGCGCAACGGGTGCGGTGAATGCGGCATTGGGCGGCAATCTCGCCAAGTTCATGAAAGAGGACCATTTCAAGGCCAAGCTTGGAAGCGCGTTTGTGATGCGCACGCACGGGAAGATTCCTGCCAAGCGCGTGCTGGTTGTCGGACTTGGGAAGAAAGAGGAGTTTGATCTGGAGGCCGTGCGACAAGCCGCGGCCGCGAGCATGAATGTCGCCAAAAGTCTTGGTGTGAAGTCTGTGGTTTCGATTCTGCATGGCGCGGGCATGGGCGGGCTGAAAGCCGCGGATTGTGCACAGGCGATGGTGGAGGGCGTGCGATTGGCGGAGTACGCGTTTGAGTCCTATCGAAGTACAAAAAAGGAAAAGCCCCGCGTACAGCGTTTCGATATCGTCTCACGCGACGGACAAGACGTTCGGCAAGCTCTCAAGGGTGTCGAACAGGGCGAGCTGACGGCACGGGGGACCATGTTCGCCCGCGATCTCGTCAACACGCCAGCGGGCGACATGTACCCACAGAAGCTCGTGCACGCGGCGAAACAGATTGCGGCGGGGAAGGGGACGATTCGTGTGCGAGTGTTTGATCGCGACGCGCTTGTGCGGATGGGAGCCGGTGGAATTTTGGGAGTCGCTCAGGGGTCGGATCATCCTCCATTCCTTGTGCACATGGTCTACAAGCCCAAGAAGGCGACAAAAAAAAGCGTAGCGTTGGTTGGCAAAGCGGTCACGTTTGACTCGGGCGGACTTTCGCTCAAGCCGGCGGAGGGCATGATGACGATGAAGATCGATATGGCTGGAGCAGCGGCGGTGCTTGGGGCATTTAGTGTAATTGCACAGGTTGCGCCCGCGTGCGAGGTGCACGGAATTTTCGGGGCCGTGGAGAATATGCCTAGCGGCAAAGCGATCCGTCCGGGCGATGTGCTCACCGCCATGAACAAGAAAACCATCGAGGTCCTCAATACGGACGCAGAAGGCCGACTCACGCTGGCGGATACGCTGAGCTACGCCGTAAAACAAAAGCCGCAGGCAATCATCGACCTGGCAACGCTCACGGGGGCGTGCATGGTTGCGCTTGGCGAGGAGATAACGGGTATGATGTCCAACAATGACGCTCTTTCGACGATATTGCTCGAAGCCTCGCGGGGAGCAGGAGAAAAGATGTGGCGTTTACCACTCGAGAAAAATTATCGTAAGCTCCTCAAGAGCGAGGTGGCGGATATGCAAAACATCGGCGCGCGCTGGGGTGGGGCGCTGACTGCCGGATTGTTCCTCGAAGAATTTGTCGATAAGACGCCGTGGGCGCATCTGGATATCGCCGGCCCCGCGTTTGCCGAGCGCGAGATTGATCCCTACACGCACAAGGGGGCAACAGGACATGGCGTGCGGACGCTGTTGAGTTATTTGAGGAGTCTTTAATCATCAACGTCCCCCTCTCAGGTCTCCCCCCTGCCTGAGGGGGGACTAAGGGGGGAGGGAGCGGGAGTTGCAGGCAACTTCGTTCGAAGCGAACGGCAACCTCCCCTAGCCCCTCCTTGGTAAGGAGGGGGATCGGATAATATGTACCAACTCGATAACAACTTCCGCAAGCTCGTGCTCGTGTGTACCAATGAACGCCATGACGGACGGGAGTGCTGCGCGGACAAAGGGTCCGCCGAGCTGCACCAGAAAATTAAGCACACGCTCGCGGCCATCGACCCTCGTATCCGTGTGTCGAAGTCTGGCTGCCTTGACCGTTGTTCGACAGGCACAACCGTCGTCATCATGCCTGATAATATTTGGCTCGGCCGCGTGCAGGAACAAGATATTCCCGAGCTCGTGAAGTTGATCACTCGCCATGTCGAATAAGACCAATAGGACCTATCCCATATGATCGTTACTGTCTACTCCACTCCCACTTGTCCTTTTTGCAAACAGGTGAAGGCGTACCTCAAAGAGCACAACATCGCCTTCACCGATATCGACGTGATGAGCGACCAGGAAAAGGCTCGCGAGATGATTCAAAAATCCGGCCAGATGGGCGTGCCTGTTATCGACATCGACGGCGAGATCGTCATCGGATTTGACCAAAAGAGACTCTCGGAGCTCCTGAAGATTGCGGATCTCAAATAGAAAAACAGCTCGGATGAGCTGCTGCGTTGAACCCTAGTAGCCGTTTGATCGCCGAGAGCGTCGCCTCGCGGAGGAGTTCTTGAACGACACGTAGGCAGCTGCATAGGTGAAGATCAGAAAGTCATAAAGTGTGTGTACGACGATTGCCGCCCACAAGCCGTGGGTGAACATGATCCAGAAGAAGAACATCCCCAGGAACCATGCGTTGATGATTCCGAAGAGCCCCTGGTACTTGTGGCCGTCTCGGAAGAAGGAGTTGCTGGTGAGCATTGCCGCGCCTGCGGCCCAGCCGTACTCGCTGAAGATGTAAGGTTGGAGCTGTTGAAAGGTCGTCCAGTTGGCGACGGGTCCCCAGACGTGGTTGTGGAACCATTCTGGGATCCCGAATCCCAGGAAGCCGAAGAATAGGAAGTTGGGGATGCGGATCATCGCGATCGCAGCCAGGAAGATTAGCCACCGGTAGGCAATCTCCTCGACGATGCCGGCCCGCAGGCTGATGAGCGTCCCAGTGATCCAGAGCCTTAACCCGTCGTCACGGAAGTGGCGGAAGCCGGCATAATCTCGATGGTCGTCGTCCCGAATGAACGTGAAGATCAGGTTGATCCCCAGACCCCAAGCGAAGATGGGCCAGCCGACCTTGATCCAGTCGCCAAATCCTCCTGTGCTCTTCCAGAGACTCCACGTCTCAATTGGAATGAGCTGGGGCCAGAGAGCCTTCACGATCGCGATGACGATGATGCTGCCGATCGCGGTCAAGAGGGAGTTGTGTCCCTTAACCTTCTCTTCCTTCTTCTTGCGTGCTGTCACGACTTCCTCCTGCTGGGAACGAATCTGGATGTCCTATGTCGGATGACATAAGGGCATCACGATACGCAAGAAAGCTGTTCCTGTCAAGCAAAACCCCTCGGCTTCACCGAGGGGTTTTGAGATGAGGCGCCGCGATTGTTATGCCTTTCCGAGTGTTTTGTCGCCCTCTGTCCAACCGACAGGGCAGAGCTCGCCGGTTTGAAGGGCTTTGAGGACGCGGAGTGTTTCATCGACCGAACGACCGACACCCAGGTCGTGATACAGCGCGTAGCGCAGGATACCTTCTGGATCGATGATGAATGTTCCGCGAAGCGCGATCCCTTGCTCGGGCAGCAGGACACCGTAGTCCCAGCTCATGTCACGTGTGATGTCGGAGAAGAGCGGAAAGTTGAGGTCACCAAGTTCCTTGAGCCAGGCTTTGTGTGAATGCACAGAGTCTGTCGAGCCGCCGAGCACATCGGCGCCGAGCGTCTTGAATTCGTCATAGCGTTTTGAGAAACCGGTGATCTCGGTTGGGCAGACGAACGTGAAGTCGAGGGGATAGAAGAAGAGGACAAGCCATGAACCCTTATAGTCCTCAAGCTTCGCGCGAGAGAATTCGCCGTCTTTGACCACGGTTTCCACATCAAAGTGAGGAGCGAGTTTTGAGACGCGGGCCACTTGGGGTGCGTGCATGTCTTCCAGGAAGTCGTCCATAAGGGGAGGTGTTTAGAAAGGGAGTAAAGGGTACGCAGATATGGTAACGTATTGTGAGTTCGAGTCAATGCAACGATTATGTCGAGGAACGCCGTGCTCTTCCTGATCCTGCTTGCCCTGATCGTCGGGGGGATTTCTTGGTATCAGTACCGGTACTATCGCACTCCTGTTGTGATCCCAAACAATGAGTCCCATCAGATCATGCTCGGGACCGCGCACAAAGATGACATCCCAGCGATCGAAGAGCCCGCGTATGAGTCTGTTGCTAGCGCGGATGTGTATCTCAACGACGCAGGATACGGGATGGTTGTAGAGGTCGGAAGTCGCGCGCGATTCTATCCGTTCCAGATTCTTGTTTGGCATGAAGTCGTCAACGACACGTTCAATGGGCGCGACCTGCTCGTGACTTTTGATCCGCTTACGTATACGAGTGTCGTTTACGATCGAACAGATACATTCGGCGTTTCTGGCAAAATCTGGAACAGCAACACGCTCTTGTACGACCACACGACAGAATCGTTGTGGAGCCAGCTGCGCGGCGAGGCGATCGAGGGGGAGCTTGCAGGAACCAAGCTCGCTAGGGTTCCTTTGAAGGTCATGACCTGGGCAACGTATAAGATTGAGTACCCTTACGGCCAGGTCCTTTCTCGAGAGACTGGATTTGATCGAGACTACACGCAGGATCCATACGATGGATACGATGAGACCGCCGCGATTTGGTTTGCGCTTGAACAGGAAGACCCGCGGCTCGCTCCCAAGTCTCTCGTCTTTGGTGTCCAACGACAGGGGACAACCCTGGTGTTTCCCGTGGACACTCTTGAGGAATTTGATACGATTCAAGCGATCATCGAAGAGAGCGATGTCCTGGTTCCTTCTTACTGGTTCGCTTGGGCAGCTATGTATCCAGATAGTCAGATTTATTCACCTAACGAATAACGTATGGAAATCCTTATCACGATTGTCGTCGTGTATCTGCTCACGACTCTGCGCGTGATCTTTGAGTATCAGCGTGGCGTTATCTTCCTACTAGGAAAATACACGCACACGATGGGCCCAGGGCTCAAGCTTGTCTTCTGGCCCTTTCAAACGATGCGCAAGGTGGATGTGCGTGTGAAGGCCGTCGACGTTCCAGACCAAGAGGCGATCACTCGCGATAATATTTCCGCGCGCATCAATGCCGTCATTTACTACAAGGTCAAAGATGCCGCGAAGTCGTTCATCGAGGTCGAGAATTTTTACTACGCCGTGAGCCAGCTTGCACAAACAACGATGCGTAACGTCGTTGGAGAGATGGATCTCGACCAGTTGTTGAGCCAGCGCGAGGAGGCCTCAAAGAAGATTAAGGATATCGTCGACGTTCTGACAGACCCATGGGGCATCCAGGTCGACAACGTGGAGCTCAAGGACATCACGCTCCCCGAGGAAATGAAACGCACGATGGCCAAGCAAGCCGAGGCCGAGCGTGAGCGACGTGCGGTTGTCATCAATTCCATGGGAGAAGTGGAGGCGTCGAAGAACTTGGCTGATGCCGCCCAGATCCTTTCCAATTCCCCCGGGGCTCTTCATCTTCGTACTCTCAATACAATTAATGATGTGTCTTCCGACGCCTCCAACACCATCATCTTCGCCGTTCCCATTGAAGTCCTCCACGCGTTCGACAGTTTGAAGAAAGGCTAGAGAGTATGGCCACGCTCTTTGTTGTCGCCACACCGATTGGAAACCTGAGTGATCTGAGCGAGCGGGCCAAGGCCACGCTCGGTTCTGTTCACATGGTGTTGTGCGAGGACACGCGTGTGACCGGAAAGCTGTTGCACCACTTCGGGATCAAGACCCCGATGATGTCCTATCACCAGCATTCGGGCGACGACAAAACAAAAAAAGTGCTCGACCTTCTTGAGCAGGGACATGACCTCGCCCTTGTGACCGACGCGGGGACGCCAGGAATCAGTGATCCGGGAGGAAAGTTGGTCGAAACAGTAGTGAAACGTTTTGAAAAATCTGACGACAAAATTTCGCAGGTGCGAAAAGTTGTCGTCATGCCAATCCCCGGTCCCTCTGCGGCAATCGCGGCGCTGTCTATCTGCGGGTTTCCAACAGACGAATTTCTCTTCCTCGGTTTCCCACCTAATAAAAAAGGACGGCAGACGTACTTTGATCGACTTGCGACAATTGAGTCGACGGTCGTGATCTACGAAAGTACACATCGCATCTTTAAGTCGCTTGAGGAAATCAACAAGCGGACCCCACAGCGAGATCTCGTCGTGTGTCGTGAACTGACAAAATTACACGAGACGATCTATCGCGGAACAGCCGCCGAAGTGACAGAGGCGCTCACATCCACGAGTATCAAAGGTGAATTTGTGATCGTGCTCGCCCCAGTTCTGTCATCCCGAGCGACCAACGGGAGTCGAGGGATCTCAAGTTGATCATTCGAGATTTCTCGACTCGCTTCGCTCGCTCGAAATGACAAAGGTAAATTATGAACTACTACATCACCACCACGCTTCCGTATGTAAACGCAAAACCCCACATCGGGTTTGCGCTTGAGATTGTGCAGGCTGACGCGTTGGCGCGCTATCATCGTCTGCGCGGAGAGGAAGTTATTTTCAATACCGGTACAGA
>JACQSJ010000024.1 GCA_016205995.1 Candidatus Uhrbacteria bacterium
GTAGGTAATCCTACATTGAGGTGGTCGCGGGGCCCCGTGAAAGGCAAGATCGCGCATTTGGAAACAGTCCTGTCCCTCTCCTGCCCCCTCTCAGGAGTCTCTCCAGGACCGATCGTGTTCCTCCTACCCCGTCGGGGTGTTCAACAAACGGCTACTGTCACGGGTGTTTGCCTGCACCATCGAGAGAGTGCGGAGAATGTCGATCTATCTCTACAACATCAAAAAACCGTCTGGCGGTCAAACGGTTTTTTGCTAAATTTAGTGACTTTATTGTACAGGATCTTTTTACAGTCCGCGAGAGGTTAACAATGTTTTCCCTTACGCACGTGTATTTTCGTGTTCACACACCACGACAAAGTGACAGTGTGAATAAGACCCTCCCCTACGTGCGTTTCACGATGCGATCTTTACCGACCCATGCGCGCAATACCTCTGGAATCACCACTGAACCATCTGCCTGTTGATCATTTTCTAGGATGGCGACAAGTACGCGGCCGATCGCAAACGCCGTTCCGTTGAGCGCATGCGCGAGCTCATTCTTGCCCTCGAGCTTCACGCGAGTGTTGAGTCGGCGCGTTTGGAAGTCGGTTGTGTTGGAGGTAGAGCTCGTCTCACGGTACGTCTTCTGCGATGGGATCCACGTTTCGATGTCATAGGTGCGGGCCGAGGGGTTCCCGGTGTCGCCGCTACAAAGCTTGAGGACGTGATGCGGGAGCTTGAGACCCTGCATGAGGCGCTCTTGAATTGATAGAAGAAGTTCGTGTTCCTCATCTGAGCGGTCGGCGGAGGTGAAGCTGAACATCTCGACCTTATCGAACTGGTGCACACGGATGACACCGCGCGTGTCGCGGCCGTAGGATCCGGCCTCACGGCGGTAACAGGGCGAGAACCCAACGTAGCGCAATGGGAGCTTGTCCCCGTCGATAATCTCGTCCATGAGCATGGGGCCGATCGACTGCTCGCTAGTGCCTATCAGCACAAGGTCGTCATTCTTGAGATGGTAAATTTCCTCCTCGCCACCGTGCTCGAGGTATCCCATCGCCCCCATGGCCGCGGTTGAAATCATGTGTGGAGGGACGACTGGGACAAACCCGAGCTTGAGTGTTTCTTGGAGAGCGTACTGGATCAGGGCGAACTCGAGTAGGACGGCATCACCCTTGAGGTAGGCAAAGCGCGCGCCAGAAACTTTGGCCGCGCGATCCATGTCGATGAGGTCGAGGTCCGTGCCAAGATCGAGGTGGTCCTTGGGCTCAAAGTCAAACTTCGTTGGCTCGCCAAACGTTCGGAGAAGCTCGTTGCCTGTTTCGTCTTTTCCCACCGGGACGTCGTCGCGCAAGATGTTTGGATAGCGCTTGAGCTCGGTGGCAAGCTCCCCCTCAACACGGGAGAGTTCCGCCTCTTTCTCTTTAACCTGCTCCTTGATCCCCTTGCCTTCATCCACGAGGGATTTCCGCTCGTCTTGGGAGGTAACACCTGGGATACGGGCGGCGATCTCGTTGCCACGGGTACGCAGGGCCTGGACTTCGTGGGTAACGGCCACCCGCTTCTCGTGCAGGGCAATGGCAACTTGGGGATCAATGGATTTGCCACGATTTTTGTTGTTCTGTGCAACACGTTCTGGCTCCTCCAGGAGTCGTTTGATGTCAATCATACGCCGAGTATGATGCCCTATTTGAGAAAAAAAGTGAATGTGTGGGAGTTTCAAAAATATAAGCCAGTCGGACATTAAATGTCCGACTGGTCGGATATTTAATGTCCGACCTGGTTGACGAAAGTGATATTTTCTGGTGTACTGTAGGTATCCCCCTGCTAATTCATCATTGGTTAGGGGGTTTATGTTTTCAGACAATTTTGTTCCAGGCGAGTACTACCACGTCTATAATCGTGGAGTTGATCGAAGGGTGACCTTCACGGGAAACCAGGACTTTCAAAGATTTTTTGATGGGATGCGAGTGTTTAACACAGCCCAAGATTCTGGGGAGTCGATATCTTTCTTCCGGCGCTGCCAACGCTCCTATCCAGTTGAACAGCAGCTTGCTCGCATATCGTCATTTTCTCTTATTCCAAACCATTTCCACATGTTGCTCCAAGAAGTATGCGAAGGCGGCATCTCACTCTTCATGCAGCGACAAGGAAATAGCTACACAAAATACTTCAATAGAAAGGAGCAACGAACCGGCTCTTTGTTTGAGAGCACCTACCATGTTAAGCATATCGACTCACAAGCATATCTGGAGCACATAACTCGATACATCCACTTAAATATTCTCGACTTAGTCGGAATCGACTGGAAGGGACAGGGGGTAGACGATGACAAAAAAGCCCTGGAGTTTCTCAAACGATACCCCTGGTCGAGTTGCTATTACTATCTGAATGATATCGAAACACCGACACTCGATCTGTCTTTGCTGCGCGGACTTTTTTCTACTCCACAGACACACACCGACTTCATGTTCGACTACCAACCCACTCTACAACCCGACGACCTCATTTTTCCTAAGCCAGTCGGACATTAAATGTCCGACTGGCAAAGTAAAAGACGAGGAGTGGATCCTCGTCCGTAGTGAGTCGAGCGGGCTATTTCAGGCCCGTGCACATCTTGAACCTGCTGTCGCAGGTAATCGTTGTCGTTCCAGCCACCGTGAGAGTCCCCGTCTGAGGTGCCTCGCGACCTGGCATTTCCACGCTCACGCGATACGTCCCTTGCGGAACCTCGTGCGTGCCACCCGTGAGGGTGAACGTACCGCCTTCGCCTGAGAGCGTGACGGTCGCCATCGTGTCGGCCTTGAGGACCAGACGGACCTGGGCCTTCTCGACGATCGCCACTTCCGTCTGCGGAAGCGGGGTCACCCTGGAGGTTGGCTGCGCCCTCACGACCGGAGCGGGAGTTGGGGTGGGTTGAAGTGCCACCACCGTGGGCTCGGGCACCGCGAGCGCGGGAAGGGGCATCGGCTGCTCCACGGGCGCGGGAGGAGCGATCTGGGCGATCGGCTCCGAGGCGGCCGGCTCGGGCTTGGGCTCGGAACGCGTGGCGAACCACACACCCACGACCGCGAGCACGAGCAGGACAGCGCCCGCGATCGGGGCGACATGCCGCAGAACGCGGCGCTTGGCCGCGTTGCGCAGCGCATCGATCTGAGCCTGATCCGCCCGTTGATCTACCGGAGGCAGGATCGTTCCCGTGGGAGGAGCATCGGATGCTCCTTGCACGGAATCCGTCTCCGGAAGCCGCGCAAGCCCCAAGCGATGGGCGAACCCGGCCTGACTGACGACCGGAGCTCCATCTGGCGATGCAGACACCTCGTACCCCGGCTGGGCACGCGTGAGCACTGGCTGCATCCCGCTCGCCTCGTGGACCGGCTGAGCGGCGTTGAACACGCCCTCGAGCTCGGCCTTGACCCCAGGAGCGCTTCCCAGCGCCGGCGTGTCCGCCGGATCATCGGGAAGGCCCGAGGCGAGGTAAATCTCCAGCTCGTCGGCCATGGCCGCCGCACTTTCGAATCGGCTCTCGGGACTCTCGCTGGTGGCCATGCGGATGACCATCTGGAGCACGTCGGGAACGTCGTCGAGCCGCTCGGGGTACTTCTCGAGCTGCCGAAAGAAGGCTTCCTGGCCGAGCTTTCCACACGTGAGCATGACGTAGAGCGTCACCCCCATGGCGTGGACGTCAGCGCGATGATCGATCAGATCGAGTTCCCCCGCGAGTTGCTCGGGGGGCATGTACGCGAACGTCCCCATTGTCGAGCCCTCACGGGTCAGGAACCGAGATCCCTCTCCCACGCGGGCGATACCGAAGTCGGTGATCTTGGGCGTGCCGTCCTTGTCGAAGAGGATGTTCTGCGGCTTCACGTCCCGATGGACCACACCCTGGTCATGCGCCGCTTGCAGACCCCGGAGGATCGCAATCGCGACGCGGACGGCCTGCTTGGGCGGCATCTTGCCGAACTGACTCAGATGCTGGTCCAGCGTTCCTCCCTCGAGGAAGTCCATGACGAGGTAGGGGAAGTCCCCCACCTCTCCCAGCTCGTGCACGCGCACCACGTTCTGGTGGCTGAGGCTGTGCATGATGCTCGCCTCGGTGTCGAACCGTTCGCGGATGATCTGGGACTTGAGCAGGGCCGGATGGACGAGCTTCATGGCTCGCGGGCCGAACACACGGTGCCGCACCCTGAGCACGTACCCAGCCCCACCGACTCCCAGAATCCGTTCGACGGTGTAGACCGTGAGAGGCGCGAGCATCGCCCGCACCTCTTCGAGCGCCCTACGTTCTTCCTCGTTCATGGCGAGGCAGCCTCCCCCGACGCTCCGGTCGGGGCTCCGACCCTAATGGCGTCGGAGCTGTGTGGGGTTGGGATGGCCTTGTGGGGACCGAACTTCACCGTGAAGCCGATCCCAAAGCCAGTACACACGAGTGCCGTGCCACCCGAGATGAGCGACACGGTTCCCAGCGCGTTGGCGCGAGATTGGAGTCCGGCGAGATCGCCGTCGGCCGTGTTTGGGTCTTGGTAGAGGTCCTTCTGGGACATGGCAACCCCATAGAGGACGCCACCGACCGCGGCCGCGATGCCTGAGGCAACGAACCAGGGACGCGGATCCCGAAGAACCCGCGGCCGCTGGAGCTCGTCCAGGTTGATCCCGAGGTCTTGCGCGGTCAGCCCGAAAGCGTTGCCGCTCCAGTTGGGAGTCGCTTCGCCCGGCTGGACGTAGCGGGTCTCCCGCAGGGTGTCGACCTCTTCGACGACCTGGTAGACCTGGATGATCACGGGGGTGAGCGAGTAGCGCGCGGAGTTCCGCACGCCACCCACCAGGACGTACCCACCAGGAGGCGGATAGATCTTCTCGCCGTCACCGTCGGGCATCGTCTCGGCCGCCTTGTAGAGCGCAAGCAGAGGATGCCCCTCGCCTGCAACGTCCTCGGGAAACGCGTAGCCGGGCTGCAGCAGCAGACTCGCGTGGAGCTCCTGTTTGGCGCGGGTGTAGTTCCCTCCGATGAAGGCCTCCATGGCCATGAGGCGATGAAACGCGGCCGCGTCTTCCTTGGTCAGCGGCTCATCCACGCACGGCAGGATCTGCGTGCGCACGAGACTTGCCTGCGTGAGCAGGGCCTCGGCGTCGAGCGCCGCGAAGGCTTGCTCCGCGGTACGTCCGGCATCGCCCAGCTGTGCGACATGAGTCGATTCCTCGCACGCAGCATTCGCCACCTGCGGGATCATCAGGCACAGCGCCATGAGCAGCAGCTTGAACATCGGGTATCCCTCCGGTGGGTTGATCTGATTGAGTGAGAAATTGGAAAGAACGACGGCTTTTTTTAGCATTATTTACCGCCTGCGTCAATAGTAGCATGGTTCACAAAAGCTCAGATTCTGGCGCTCTATCCCCAACGACCCATTGACGATGGAAGAAAAACCTGTTGTGATGGTTCTGTAAGAACCCCTTCATTGCCTGCTTGTCGGGCTGGGGGTTCTTTTTGTTCGACCTAATCGGGAACATAAATTTTTCGATCGTGAAAATTATGTTCCAGACATATGGCAATTAATAAAAGACCCCATACCGTAACCCAAGAAATCATCGATATGCTGGTTGAAGCCAGCGATCTTACTATTGAGTGGATTAATAACCCGTACAAACAGTACAGACGGATTCGAGGAGTCATGGAGCCGGAGGAGTGGAATCGAATCTTTCGGGAAAAAAAGAAACGCCGGGTTTTGAAGGAACTCAAACGCAAGAAGTGGCTTACTGAGCGACGGGAAGGAAACCAAATCGTTTATGAATTGGAAGCATCAGTTGCCATCCGCCGCCTCAAGACAGCAATCAGATCAAAGGTTGCCTTCCTACCGGAACCATCGATTGTTTTGGTTGCGTTTGATTTTCCTGAAGCAGCAAGAAAGGCTCGGGACTCTTTTCGCTATTTTCTGAAGTCGGCTGGTTTCGCCAAAAAACAACTCAGTGTCTGGTTCACTAATAAGTCCGTTCTAGATGAAATACAGGCACTGGTCCGTATGCTCAATCTTGAAAAATGGGTCAACGTTTTCCTAACTCACGGAACATAATTTTCACGATCGAAAAAAGATTGTTCCTTAACTATCCACAGCTCACCCACGTTTATTATTAGAAAAGACGAGACTGACTGATTTTCGTGGAAAGGAATGTGTTGACAGGAGCGAAAAAAAATGATGTGATGGATGTAGAAGAACCCTCTCCTCTTCACCAGATCAACGGGTTCTTCTTTTTGTTGATCTGACAGCCAGGAGGCTAGAATGCGTTCCTTCATCGTCGCAATCGCAGTGCTGGCAGCAATCGCAGTGCTCATGTTCACTCGGAGTGAACCCAAGACAAGTGTCTTCGGGATGCCGCCCATGCCGTGCGAAGCGACCAGCGTCTCCGACGCACAGACATTGTGCCTGGACATCGACTTGGCCTCCACGCAGATTCCGCACAACGATCTGCATGCCATCATGCACCCGTGCCACAACTTCCCCGTCGATCTGGGAAATGACTACATGGTGGTCGTCTCCGCACCAAACGGGGCCGCTCCCTAGCTCTCGCGCCGATACGCTCGGCGCTTTTTCTTTAAGCAAAAAGATGGCCGTGAGCCATCGTATGGGCTACATGCCCAGCATGTGTTGCCAGTGCGCCGGGCAGGAATCGTGCCTACCGGCGGAGAGCGCGGCGAACAACGCACGGTCGAACGCCTTGGGATCGGACGAACAGTACGGCAGTCGATCGTACCCGGTCATGCGGGCGAAGTCGCACTCCCGCTCGTACGCCTCACGCTCCAGGTTCCAGCCCGCCTCGCACTGGTCGGGCGAGTCGTTCGGATCCGTGATCACCGTAGAGGCGTATCGACCCGAGTCGATCTGTTCGAAGTGCACGGCTTCGTGAAGCAGGATGATGTCGAAATACTTCCTTTCGAGTGGACGTCCGACACGCGCAGGCACGATGATCTGAGGACTCAGATACAGGGTACCCTTCAAGCCGACCGTGGTGTGTTCACGGTCGAAGACCGGTGCCGGTACGAATCGTCCGGAAGCCTCAGCGCGATCCAGCAGCCTAATGACCACCTCCTTGGACTCGACCTTCGACCAGAGAACATGCGAGACTTCTGGCATCGGGTGGTTCTTGATCGCGTCGATGATGAACGATCCATCGAGATCAGGATCGAGGCGCAGGAGAACCGGTTCTTCGGCTGCCTGCTTCACCTGCGTGCTCGTCGCCGTAGCAGCCATCGCGGAGACCGGCTCCGTCTTGGACTCCCCGAGAAGCAAGAAGAGAAGGAGGACGGAAATGATGATGAGGAACACCGAACGCATGATTGACTCCTGATCGTTGCGTCGATGCGGAATTGCATGACGAAACGTGACAATTTACAACATTTTATCCAATCTGTCAACGGCTCGTATGGGACTCAACGGAACATAATTTTCACGATCGAAAAAAGATTGTTCCTTGGAAACTTTTACTTTGATCATGTAGATCATGTTTAAGCCAGAAGATTCGAAAAGTGGGCGTTCGATCGAAAGGACAACGTTTCGGCCGGAAACTATCCACATCTCACCCACAGGATTTGTCAAAAATAACTGATTTTGACTGGCTTTAAAGGCAAAGGGGTTGACAAAATGCCAAAAATACGGTCAAATGGAAGCAGAAAGTAGTTCCTTGCGCCGAAAGGCGCGTCCCCAAAAACCCAACCCGCTCCCGCATCGAAATGCGGAACGGGGCACAAAGAGGTGAATCATGACCCGCTTCCTGCTGGCCATCCTCCTCCTGCCCCTCGCCTTCGCGGCGGGGTGCGTGGAGCCCACCTGCGACGGCGCCGAGTGCGTCGAAGACCCCGCCTGCACCGACTGCGGCGGGGACGACGACGACAGCGTCGACGTCTTCAACGGAGCGACCCTCCGCAACATCGCGCCGTACGGGTGGATCGGGAGCACCAATCTCGCCCTCGTGGACGAGTTCCCGGACACCGTCTGCGAAGACGTCAACGTGTGCGACTACCCCGTCGAGGAGACGGGGAACTACTTCGTCGCCACCTTCGGGGAGACCTTCATCTGCGTCCCGCAGACGCAGCTCGTCACCGAGTCCGACGACGGCAACGTCGTCAGCGTCGACGACGCGTGGACGGGTGAGGGCGTCTGCGGCCTGGCTCCCAACGGGGAGTACAGTGGCTGGGATGTCGACACCGACATCGGCTCGCTCAATGGGTTCGACCAGGTGTGGATCACGGTCGACAACTACATGGCGGTCATCACGGGTTCCGATTTCTTCTACGAGGACGACGAGTACCTCCTGGAAGGATGGGTCTCCGATGACCTGAACGAGGTCTACTTCCACCGCGTCCTTGAGACCGGTGAGTACGAACAGACCATCTACCTGGAGTGACGAACTCCTCAACCGTCTTCGGACGACCCCGTCCTCCGCTGCTACGCAGCTACGGAGGGCAAGCGCGCGACTCTCTCACACAGAGTCGCTATTTATTTTCTCGAAATCCCTTCGTCTGTGTCATTGCGAGGGAGCGAAGCGACCGAAGCAATCCGATCCGAAAGAGATTGCTTCGGCCTTCGGCCTCGCAATGACACAACACAAATAACACATGGATGACTATTCAAAAAACGAGCCTCACAGAAGCTCGTCTTTTGGTTTGCTTACTCAGCCAGGATGTACACCGCTCCATCGTAATTGATCCATGGATTCACAATTCCACCACCATTATCATCGCAGGAACTGCTCGAACTATTTTCGGAAGGACAATTCTCAATATCACACTCATCCTGGTCAGCACCCGTCTCATAATCAGTTACCCCTGTATAACACCCATCCGTCCCATCACTATCAGGTCCTGAATCACAGGTCCCCGTACACCATCCCCAGTTGTCCATCACGTGCACGCGGGGTTGGAAGACACAGGACTGGCCGTCGTAACAGGGCGAGTTGATCAGCCGGCCGTCTTCGTCAAATGTGCACTCCCGCTCCACGCCGGCGGCGATCAGTTGTTCCAGACGTCCCGTTGTGCAGACGTAATCATGCGTGAACGCCACATAGCTACTGCTGCAGGCCTGGGTGTACTGGCCAAACTCATCTGCATCATCGCTGCACTGCTGTGTATCCGAGGTCGGACTCAAGCCGCGGTAGTTCTTGTAGAAGTTATCTGGGGTAATGGATCCGCTTTGGCTCCCTGATGGCCAGGGGATATCTCCGGTGATGGAGGCAAAGTCATCCCCCCAGTCGACGATGATGCGACGGATCGGCATCTGATCGGAGTCGGCATAGGTATAGAAACTGACGGTCACGCGCTTGGCGCCTTCCCCTTCCACCGTCCCGCTGTCCACCTCATTGACGGAAAACTTTCCCGTGCTCCCTTCGTAGCAGGACGTCCCCTCGCACTCCCCAACCGAGAGAACGACGGGCACGTGATTCTCTGCATCCTCTCTGACTCCCCGCGTGTCCCAATCCCACTCACCGTATACGGTTGAGAAAGGGACATAGTTCTCTTCGTTGAAAAGCGTGAACTCTCCCGTAATTCCCTCTCCCTCAAACATCGAATCTAGGTCAGCCGTACGAATATTCGTATACCCATCACTAAACTGAACGATACCGTAAATAGCACCAAACAGCTGCGAGAGGCGAGAACGAGCGCTTGCTATAGAGCCAATACTTTGAACGATCCCACTTGCAGATTCAGGTTCACTTGCACGGCAAGCATAGACCGGAGGCAGATCCAGACAATCCTGCATAGATGCATTTGATTCACCCGAACAATTTCTGGTGTTTGTGCAAAAATTTGGTTCACACACGGCATCATTTGGATCATCCGTTCCACATTGATAACCGTTGTTTGGTCCACCCTGACAAGATCCAGCACAATATCCACCACCCGGAGCGCATGCGTCAGGCGCGTCCTCTTCCGGAATAGTACAGTCCGTCCCGTCAAAATCTCCTCCTACACACTCAAAGTTGCCGCATTCAATTGGATTTCCTCCGTCCGAATTGCACATTGCATCACTGGGATCTCCGCTATCGTCACAACTGCACGTTGATGGATCCTCGCAGTAATCCTCATAAACCAGCGGAATGTCCGATGATTGGGAGATGCTCACATACGCTCTGGCGTCGAAATAGGAAGAACTTTCTATCTCTTCGGTACTAGCTGGAAAATCATCCACATCACATGACCCATCCGCGAGAGGAAGTTGTATAACATCGACGTTTTCGACGTCCCGACACATCAAAATTCTATGAGGACCCGGGTCTGCCTGTGCATCCAAATCCAACCAATCGAGCGCACGTCCATATGGAATAATCGGGGTTGAATAAGAATAGCCTAGATGCTCTGTGTCGCCACCTGTCAGAGCAGGAAATGAAATTTGGTCCTCATATAACCTGTCCGTCCAAGCGGCGTTATATGTGTTAAAGGCTTCATCTGATTCCAAGATGTTACTGGCGACTTGAACCGTCGTCAGGCAGGCAAAATAGGACTCGTAGCGCATGTCTAACCCTCTGTATCCTTTTGTGCGAGTGCCATTTAACGTCAGAATTTCATCCATACCATCCACATATTCGAACTCATCATTGGAGGCAAACTCATAATATTCCGGAACGTTTTCCACAACCCCCTGTACCCAACAGTCATCATAGAACTCGTAAGCGGTTGCAAAATCATCAGGCTCCATGACGTAAATACTGATATCCGGAGTGAGGTTACTTGAAGCAAAATAATCATCAATGTCTCCGGGTGTTCTCACATAACCACTGCTGGAAGAAAACGCGGTGGGCCAACGTTGGGTTGGGATCTCACATTCCGTTCCGGCTGGGAATGTTTCATCATCAGCCACTTTGTAGGACCTTTTTGGCACACAGAAATACGGACAATCATCGTCGCCCACAAGAGCTGAACATTGTCCGGAATCTACGGGCACTCCCCCAACCTCAGCTTGGTCGCCACACCCTGTCATGACGGCAAAATACCCTTCCGGACAAAATACCGCAGCAATACAATCATCTTCGGCTTGTGGATTGTTCAAGGCAGGATTAAGTGGCTCATCTGATCCAACCGCATCCGCTTCGTCTCTAAAGTTCGCCCAGGAACCATAATTGCATTGGTTGTCCTGCACCTCGGCGCAGGCAATCGAAGATGTTTGAATGTTATAGGCTGTTCCAACCTCCGCGCAGTAATACGTATTCTGAGGCGCGTACCCGGCAGACGTGTACTTCCCATACAGGTCGGTGGCACCCGTAAGTTGGTCCACAGGAAGCCACGTGAGACATGCCTGGTCTTCATTGGCTGTCGATCCCATGGTCTGGATCGATGTGTCTCTTTCAATACAGTAACCCGACCAGCCGTAAATAGAATCGACACGGGTCAAGAACGTACAGATCCCCGATTGGTCCTCAGAAGAAGTGGCTAAGGTACAGTCATCGTTGTCAGTGCACGGAATCCCGGAAACAGGCCCACCCGAACAAATGCCATCCGGAACGTCGTCCGGATTTGAAGCCAAGCTAAAGTACCGATATCCTGTCCCCTGTCCGTATTTCGCCTTGTCATAGCTGCAGGAACAGTCGACGACATTGCCTTGTAGATCCAAAGCACAAACATTGGAATCTTGGAACCCGTTCACGAACCCGTACGGCAGAGCCGCTTGGCTTGATGGAGAAAGTACACCGGGATCCGGTAAGATGGATACGGGAGGCTCGCCATCGGCCTCAATATCAGCTCCACTATACTCAATCCACGTCTCCACGATATCGGGCGAGTACGGCGAGTCAATCTCTGGATACGCGCGGCACTCTTCATCACGTGCCACGTCCACCTGCAACGGATCCGCATATCCATCCCCGTTGCGGTCAACAATGTCGGAGAGGCAGCGGTTGTTGAAGCAGGTTCCCACGCTCGACGACTCAACGGGGACACACGTACGCGTTGTGCTGTTGGTCACGCACGGATCGCGCGCGTCCTCGTCTGTCGTCAATTCATCCACACACACAAACTGAGCGGGATCGCAGACCGGAGTTGGAACGCTGGGTAGGGAACTTGAGGTCGCCGTCGTACAATCCGGGTTGGTTTGATCATTTGGATCATTGTTGTCGGGATTGCAGGTGCAATCCTCATTTCCACAATTCAGAGATCCCGTTGCCTGATAGTACCCGACAATACAATCTTCCTCTTCCGTACAGTCACTGTTGTCCGCACATGCTGTGCCGGTTTCCGAGCAATGACCAACGGTGCAGGATCCCCCGTTGCCGTCTCCGGCCTCGGTCGAGTCGCATGGCCCCGCGTTGTAGACCAGGCGGTAGTCTTGCTGAGTCGACGCCTCGCAATTGTAGAAACAGGTACCTGAGGCGGTATCGCATTGGGTGTACCCAGCACTCACACAGGCGGCATCAGAGGTACACGCCTGCCCGGTGTCAGAGGAACAATCCGTGTGCGTCGAGCAGACAATGGGGAAACCAAGGTCGTTGAGGACCGGCACGGCCTCAGGATTTTCAGGGGTGCCATCAGGATCATTACAATAAGCCTCCGTCTCGACGTTGAACTGGTCGTAGAGCTCAACTGGCAACTGGTTGGGGATGGCGTTGCCCGAGTACTCATAACCGCTCCAGCTCACGTCGCGCAGGGAATACTGGTACGCCGAGAGAATCGTGGGGTCGGACTCGTCCCACGCCGAGCAGATGGCTCGATCACCCTGCTGTTGGCCGTCCACGCACAAATTGATCGAATCACAAATGGTGTCGTACTTGTTGGTGCTGGTGTTCCAACTGGTGCGCGAGCTCTCACAGGCCAGCCAGGACGCACAGGATCGGTCGCGATTCACCTTGATGACCTCGTTGCTGTCGTCTTCTAGAGAAAAAATCGAAGAGACATTTGAACATGTTCCTGAAACCTCTTCCCCGTTGTATGTTGGAAGAGTGGCACAATCAGAATCAACAAAACAGGAGGCATCATAGACGGGGTTGGAGAAGGAGGAAGCAACTCCAGTATCCGAACTGGATGTGGTGAGCGAGTCGCCGATTTGGAGTTGGTATAAGCAACGTCGGGCGCACAAATCCACCGTCGTGCCGGTCCCGGCCACGGCCGCGTTCGCACTGGAGATCGTAAACTCGCCTCCGCCTTCCGTCGTACAGCTCACCGGATCCACTAAGGCATCCTCCTCTTTTCCGTAGAATACGTCGGCGTGTCTGGAGAGGATGTAGCTTGCACTCGCGTTGTAGGTAAGTTCTGAAACAGTCGTGTTGTTAAAAACCGCGCATCCAAACTTCTGGCTCACCTGGCCGTTACAGCGCTGGCTGTCCGTGAGCGTCTCCTCGTTCAAAAGCTCATCGTTGGTAAAGTAGTAGGACTGACCTTCCTCATTGAGGCCGCCGCCGGTATCCACGACGTCGATAAACTCGGTACACAGATCATACTTACGCTCGCAGGCAGCGACCCAGCCGTCGTAGTAGTCCCACGCATCACCATCTCCATCGTCTTCGTCTCCATTGTTCCACACGCCAAACTCCTCGCCCGCGATCAAGTACGCTTCGTCCTGGTCACGGTCATAACTGCCATCATTGTCGATGTCCTCCCAATAACACGGCTCGTTCGTGCCGGATCGGAACCACCCAAAGTACGAGCGGTTCTCCATGGTCACGCTCGTCTTGTATTCACACTCCTTGTCCAGCGGATCCTTAAAGTAGAAATTCCCGTCCTGTGTTGATTCCCACTCCTCGCAGAACAGCGCTTCGTTGTCGCACAGGAGCGTGCCGTAATCCGCAGGGAGGTTTATGTAGTAGACCGACTCGAAACTTTCGACCTCGCTTTGATCCTGGGTATACGTCGGCGAACCAAACTCCTGACATCCCATGGCGCTTGAGGTGCACGCATACCGGTCGTCTTCAACGATGTACACCGGCGTGTCCCCGGAAATCACGACCGTCTCTGGGCCGTACACGACGGCATAGCGCTCGGTCGCACTCACTGTTTCTACTGGTAGGACGCCGCCAAACGCCTGGTTGGCGTCAAAGACACAGTAGCCCTGACCGGCGATGATGGTGCAGTACTCCACCCCGTCGATTTCGCAGGCCACGTTGCTTGTCCGCACGTCGCCGTCGGTGAAGTCCAAGTCATTGGAGTACACGCAGCGGGCGTTGTACACCTGCGTGTAGGGCGATTCCGAATTGGCCGTCTGGTAGAACCCCTCACAACCCACCACCTCTTCTGAACACAGGTCAGAGAATTGGTAGAGGTCGACGTCGTTGCCGTTGTGGTCGGTGTAGGCCTCGCAGCCAAGATAGAACTGGGGCGAGTCCACCGCCTGCGGCGTCTGGTCGCAGGTACTGGGCACCACCCAGGAATCCTTGATGATGGTGATGTTCTCCTCGACCTGTTTGAGGGTCACGTTGTCCAGGTAGAATTCCGCGTCCGCACCCGTGGCAAAGCGCAGGACCGCGTTCTCGTCGAAGTCATCGTAGGCAGAGGTGTCGATGGGACCCAACGAGTAGAGCTGCCAGGCTCCCGAGAGTGTGAGGTCGTCGGGGATAAGTGGATCATTTTGCGGGTCAACGAAATTACGTGAGGATCCGGCTCCGCCTTCTTCCTCGAACGTTACCGCAAGACTGCCAGACCCCTTGGCCCAAAACTCCAGCACAAACGTCTTGCCAGCGACCAAGTCGTCCGTGAGCGCACCGCAACTTCCTTCCCCGTCCAAAACCGTACAGTCCTCGTCCTCTGAACCATCGCCGTCGATGTCATTGGTCACATCACATCCGCCAGTCCCTACCACTCCGGTACAGCTGGTTGGGTCGTCTTCATCGTAGGTGTCTATATTCGAAGGACCCAAATACACCTGAACGGTATCTATTCCTGCCGTGCCACCGGAGGGAGCCAAGACGTACAGCGAGTGTCCTTCTGTGGCGACCGACTCATTGCTGATGGCGATCTCATCGGGGAACGAGCTCAAGTCGGCCATGGCAAAGTCCTCATAGGTGCCACCCTCAAAGGTTTCCGAGAGAATCGTCGTCGCGTTGCGACCCGCCCCTCCCGTGTAGGCGCGACACCCGTTTTGCTCAGCCGGACATTCCACACTCTCTTCTGGTAGGACGTAGTAGCGACAGAATCCTTGATCGGTCCAGTAGCCGCCGCTTCCTTCCTGAACTCCAAATGTCGCTATAGGACAATCGGAAGACACATTCCCTTGGCAATCGCAAGCGGTGCTTTCATCCTTTCGGTACGCCGCGCACTCGTCAGATATCGAAATCGTGTCCGAGTACTGGCGGTAGTGGATGTTGCCTTCTGTGTCGAAAAACTCACGGCAGTCGGGGTTTCCAAAAATGTCGTCGTGCTCATCGCACGCCTCGTTCGCCCAGACGTCATCTTGCATGGCCGAGTTGCTATCGCCACAGACCACCTCGTTCTCGGAATTCATCTGAATGTGGGTGCAGGGGGCAAGCTCCGGATCCGTCTCTTCAAACGGAGTACATCCGAGTGGCGGTTCGAGTGACGGTGTGCAGCTATCAAACGTATCCGTCGCCCCGCCGTAATTGGACTGGAGCAGTGACCAGGTCTGGAGTTGGTACCCCTCGTTGTCCGATCCCTCCCACGTGAAGTACGTCGCTGGCGTCTTGTTCGTGGCGGTCGCGTCGGCGATGTCGGGGCTCAAACAGAACCGGAGGTCGGTGTAATACTCAATCCCCTCCCCGCCCGCTTCCACGCTCCCGAGGTTTGTATACGAGTCACATCCGACAAATTGCTCCGAGCAGGTACTGGCGCTGTCGGCGATAAAGTAGAGCGGGAACGATTGGCTTTCAAAATCCGTGGCTTCCTGCTTGTAAGTCGCATACCCCACGCACTCGCTTGGACACGCGTCAAGCTCAGAGATGATGGCTGGCACGCTTGGATCCCCGTCTTCTGGGGCGTACAAGCTACAGCCGACTTCCTGCGCAGAGCACACTTGTGCGTAGGAATCACAGGCCTCTGGATCTGTGGGCTTCCCGGTGCATCCCAAATAGCTGGGCGCGATTTGGTAATAGACCTCCGAGGGCGAACCACTATAGCCTTCGGCAAAGATATTCGCGTCCTCACCCAGCTCAAGCTGAAGTGCATCCACAAACAGGTTGCCCGTTGCGTAGGTCGGCGTATTGGCGACCTCAACCAAAATCTGAACGGTATTCTCTGGCGTGGTCATGAGGCACTCGAAACGGTCAAAGTCATCGGTGCTAGGCGCCTCGATGATCTCGTACCAGTCATTGACCGCGTCCCATGTGCAATCGCCCGAGAACGACGTCCCGGCCGCGTCCAAGGGGACTCCGTCCGCATCCAAGAATGAAATTTGGACAAGCACCTCATCCCCGGAGGTCTGTGCCTGAAAGTAGCCACTGAACGTATAAAAATTATGCTCCGCCGCCTGTACGATCTGAGAGACATAATTGGAGTTGCCTGGAGTCAGGCGCAAGGACGTTGAACCAAATGCTGAAGTCGATGTGTCAAGGAATATGGAACTGGAATCTATCGGTGTCCAGCCATCGGGAGTCCCATCGCTGTCTTCGTCCTCTTCAAACGACGGATTTTGGACGGTGTTGAGGTACACGCCCTGCTCAAATGGGTAGAGCTGGGTGCAGCCGACATCGCCTTCGCTGCACGACGTCGCGTTGTTGGTGAGATATAAACGATCCTCGTAGGCGTATTGCTCGTAGGTGTAGGTTTCGCCAGACGTATAGATGTAGGCGCCACGCCCGGCCGTCTCCCATGCGGTGCCATTCCACGTGGGCGCGTTCACATCCGCATCGCGCTCTGCCAAGACGTAATCGTCCCCGGTGGCAAGCCACTCGTAGGTATCGTCAGCAGGATCTTCGGTCCCCGCGTCTTCCAGGTACTTGCCGGTGCGGTACCAGCGGCAACCGGCATTGTCCTGGTCGCAAACGCTGTAATTGACTGTGCTCACCAAGAAATCTCCCGTATCCCCCGTTTCCGTATTTGTGAAAGAAAGGCAGGTGGCATACTCCTGTGGGCACTCATTGCCACGGAACCGCCACACATTTTTCTCTTGCACGCAGTAGCCATACCCGTCCACGCAGTTCCCGTCGTTGTCTTCCCCGATACAGCTGGGGGCATCAACGCAGGAGGTGTTGCGCCCGGGAGAAAGCGTAGAAATGCGAATCTCCCCGTTTCCCACGGCGCGACACTCAGTCTGGGGATACTTCAACACCCAGTTGGGGTCGATCAGGTGGCACCACTTGTTGTTGGAATCCGCAGCGCCCGCAGGGCCGATCGTGCCGTTCTCTGTGCAATCGTTAAAGCCGTCGATCACCTCCTGGAGCGTGGCGGGATTCGACTCGCTGTTGCGCTGCGCCGCCAGTTCCCACCCAATGGGGAGCACGCGCGCCTTGCGCAGCTTCACAAGGTTCCCGTAGCAGTAGCCATATGTATGGCAGAACGGATCTTGGTTGGCTGCTTCGTTGTCCGGCGGGATGAGCGGCCAGTTGGCGTTTAAGAGACCTTCATCGATCGCCTCTTGCACGGTGAGGGGAACGCCGGCGGTTCCACGATTCACCGCTGCTAAGAAGTTTACGTCCATCACGCAGTTATTGAGCCCACGGTTGATCGTCCCTTCCGCGGTACACACGACGAACTCGGAAAGGGCGTCGTACTTGGTTGTGGCAATGGGGTTGGTGGCGATGATGGACGCAAAGCGCTCCTGGGCGGCTTCCCTGTCCCCGCCACCGGGAGCCTCAAGATTAAACGGGTTGACCGACTCCGTATCAAACAGTCCTGTGTAGATCCGGTTCATGAGCTGGGAAAGCAAGGTGTTGGTGAACGTCGAGGCAGTCGAGAGAGCCAGGCCGCCGATCAGATCCCCGGCGTTGGCGATTTCGCCCACACGAATCTGGGAATCGTCGCCTTTGGACTTTTCCAAAGCTCCCTCAAAATCCGCCTGAAGCGTTTCCGATGGAGTCTTGATGTTTCCCGTCACAAAGTCCGTCACGTCCTTGTAGGTGCTCTCATTGCGCTGGGCAAACTGAAGCAATTTCTGCTCATGAATTTTCTGGTCAACGGCAATGTTGATGCGCAAGGTGGCCGTCAATTCGTTTTGCCCAGGCTGAAGCGCGCCGGCAAAGCTGCTCAAAATCGCTTCCTGCCTGCCTTTTGGATCAAGATACTTCTGGTAGGTCGATGCCCCGAAGGCTTCCCAGTTGCTGATGACCTCCATGAAGTCACACTTGGGTTCACTTGGCTGATATTTCTGTTTGATGCCGAGTTTCAAGGAAAGCTGAAGCGTCTCGCCCAGATCGCCGCTTGGTTCACAAAGATTAAACTCGATCCCTAACTGACTGGACGATAGCTCCGAAATCGATCCGATCGCCTCCCCGGCCACCTCCAATCCCAACTGGCCAAAGGCTTCCGATGGGGTTTGGTTGTAAAAGAGTGAGTCTTCCCCAGCCCCACCGGAGGCAATCGCCACCGCTGCTTCATAGGCAAGACGGTTAAGGACGAACTGGGACAAGTTGAGGAGGGCTTGGATGAGCGCAATACGGAAGGCCGGAGAAAAAATCTTCTCCCCCACGGTTTTCAACGCATTCTTAATTCCTTTTTGCGGACAAGGGCCTCCTGGTGAGGCTCCACACCCCCCCTCCGCTGCTCCAGCCGCCAGCTCGCCAGCCGTCATGGCCGCGCTATCTTGGGCTTGGACAGGCGCCGAAAATGCCAGCAACCCGACAGCCAAAAAACTCACCAGGAACAAAGACACCAGTCCTCGTCCCATCCAGCGTTTCTGGTTGCGTGAGAGCTGTACCATACCTACGGCGTGGTCGTGAGATATTCGTCTAAGAGCCCGGACGTAGAGGCCTCATCAAGGGCTCCGTAAAAAAAGGCTTGCAAGGTCTCGTCGTCAATCTGATCAAGCTCCTCCTGGCTCATGCCTGACTCCAGAAGCGCGGCGCGAATCTGGTCCATCGTCGCCTGCTGAAAAAACGTCTCCACGTCCTCCTCGGATTCAAACGTCACACTCCCCGCCTCCAACAGGTCGCCTTCCCCTAGCCCTTCGATAAACGCATCTGCCGCCGACGTCTCTCCGACCGCCTCCACGGAGCCGGCAATCAGGCCGCAATTTTTCCCGGTCGGACAGTTGGGGTTATTCCCTGAATAGATTTCCTGTTTGTCATCGAACCCATCTGAGTCTGAATCGGCAATGTAGGGGGAGGTCTTGTACACGTAGAGCTCATCGTAATCGACCAGGCCGTCCTGGTCGGTGTCTTTTGTTTTTGACTCCTCACGTTCGCGTTCATCGCGCTCATCGGAGGTCAAAAATTCTTCGCCCTTATAAAACTCCGCGATCTGCGTCTGGATGGGTCGCATCATGTTGGCGCCAAAGGACTGAGCACCAAACACAACCCCGCCGAGCCCCAAAAACATCAATAGACCAAAAGCAACCTTTTGCTCGGTCGATAGAGGCGAGGATGGCTTTAATCTCAACCGCTGTGTAGCCATGACCCTATTATAGCAAAACACCTGAGGTTCACCCAGATGTTTTTCTTATTTTTTATCCAGCATGTGGGTAAGTTTCACCCAGTTTTCCACAGAAAGCTCCTGAGCCCGAGCCGATGGTGAAAGACCCAGGCTCTCGAGCGCGTGTTTGACGCGTTGTGAACCGGCAAGCGACTTGAGGTTTCCATGCAACTGTTTACGACGGGAGGCAAAGCCACGCTTGGCCAGGGCGATCACCTTTTCTGGGTCGATTCCCCAGCGCAACGGGTCGAGAAGATCGAGTCGCACCACGGCGGAATCAACCTTTGGGATCGGTCGAAACGCGCCGGCGGGGACATTTGTGACGCGACGGCACTCTGCATAGAGCTGGCACATGACAGAAAGAAGACTCATGTCCGGTGGCGTAGCAACGATACGGTTGGCGACCTCGCGCTGGACCATGACGACCATGCGGGAGGGTTTTGGTTCAATCGTAAGAAAACGACGGAGCAAGTCGGAGGTGATGTTGTAAGGGATGTTGGCAATCAGTTTGTAGGGGGTGGAAAGGTGGGAAGGTGGGAAGGTGGCGGAGGTGGAAATGTTGAAAGTAAGAATATCCGCGTGAATGACCTCGACGGAATCGGCAAATTTTTCTCGCAAAGAAGGAATCAGCGACCCATCTGCTTCGACCGCGATAACGCACGCGCCCGCGTTGACAAGGGCTTGTGTCAGCACGCCTGTTCCTGGGCCCACCTCCAAGACGGTCTCCCCCGGGACAATCTCGGCTGCGTCGATAATCTTTGCGACGACCGTTTCGTCCACCAACCAATTCTGACTAAACGACTTTTTCGCTCGTGGCACCATAGCTAAATTTCTATCGACCCCTGCCGCAGCACCTCTGGATACCCATAGTCGTCGATAGCGACGATGGTCGAGGGGGGTTCTGGCGTGAGCTCTCCTGCATCGAGGTAGAAATCCGGAGCGTCACCAAGCTGCTGCCGCACACAGGCCACCGAATAACAGGCCTCACCGCCAGCGAGATTCGCTGAGGTTGCGACAATCGGAGCCCCAAGCCCCTCGCACAGCGCATGCGCAACCGGATGCGAGGACACACGCATGGCCACCGTCCCGTTTCGCACGACCCCGGAAGCCAACCCATCCCCCATGACGGGAAGGACAAGTGTCAGCGGGCCAGACCAATGCTGTGTCGCCAATGTCTCAAGCCCCCGTGGCATCCCTGCAAATCGCTCAACCATCTCTCGACTCGCCGCAATGAGCGGAAACGACTTGTCCTGTGAACGACCCTTCACCGCACGCACACGTTCGACGGCTGCCTCACTCCGCGCATCCGCAGCCAACCCGTAGGCGGTCTCGGTTGGAAAAACAACCACACCCCCCTCTTTGAGGACTTCGACGGCCTTCTGAATCTCAGCTTCTAGATGTTTTTGAACCACAAGACCGTTTTCTTCAGCCCCTCCTCAAGCGACACCTCCGGCTTCCACCCAAGTTCACGCGCCGCCTTTCGAGAGTCAAGCGCCGAACGCATCACCTCCCCTTTGCAGGCAGGTCCGTATACTTCTTTTTGTTTAGAACCGGTTAATTGTTTTATTTTCGAGAACAACGAATTGACGGTCGTTTGAACGCCCGTCCCGATATTAAACGTTCCTGTGACAGCCTTGTCCATGGCGAGCATATGCGCGCGAACAATATCCCCGACGAATACATAGTCACGTGTCTGTTTTCCATTTCCGTTGATCACAATTTTATCGCCGGCAAGCATCTGCCTGGCAAACACGGAGATCACGCCGGCATATCCCCCGCGCAGCGCCTGGCGGGGACCGTAGGCATTGGCGAGCCGCAAAACGACATATTTCATCCCATGAATACGATGCTCAAAATCCAAATACATCTCAGCCGAACGTTTGGCGATCGCATATGGCGACAACGGTTCTTCCGGTGTCTTCTCCGAGTACGGCGGACGCAAGGTGTCCGAATACATCGCCCCACCGCTAGAAGTAAAAACAAACTTCTTCACGCCGACTTTGGCGCTTGCGTGGGCGACGTTGAGCGTGCCCAAAACATTGACGCTCGCGTCCCCCGGCGGATCTTCCACCGAACACCGAACATCGATCTGCGCGGCAAGATGGAATACCACATCAGGTTTTATCCGCGAGATAAGTTTTGTCACAGCCTCCCGATCTGCCACCGACATCTTGTAAAACGTCGCGTTGGGGTTGAGGTTCTTGCGCGAGCCGGTCGAAAGATCGTCGATGACATACACCTTAATCCGTCGACGGATGAGCGCATCCACGATGTGGGAGCCAATAAACCCGGCTCCACCTGTCACAAGAGCTGTTTTGTATTTCGCCATAGACTTATTTGTTCCCAAGCTCATATCGCAGATATGCTTCCATAAATGGTTCCACTTCCCCCTCAAGCACCCCTTCCGCGTCTGATGTCTCAAAGTTGGTTCGATGGTCTTTCACCATCTTGTACGGGTGAAGCACATACGACCGAATCTGATTTCCCCACTCGGCCGACTGGTACTCCCCACGCAGCTCGGCTTTCTCTTCCTCTTTCTCTTTGAGCGCAAGCTGATGCAATTTTGACTTGAGGATCTTCATGGCCGTCTCCTTGTTCTGCTGCTGCGAGCGCTCATTCTGACACGACACGGAAATGTTCGTTGGGAGATGCACAATGCGCACAGCCGAGTAGGTGGTGTTCACGCTCTGTCCCCCCTTGCCGCCGCTCATAAATGTATCGATGCGCAAATCTTTTTGATCGATCTCGATCTCGGCTACATCTTCAAGCTCGGGAATCACTTCCACAAGGGCAAATGTCGTGTGACGCATCTTCTCGGCGTCGAATGGACTGATTCGGACAAGGCGATGCACGCCTGCCTCGCTCTTGAGGTACCCATACGCCCAACGGCCTTCTACACGGAAGGTAATACTCTTGAGCCCAACGTCTTCTGCCCGCGACTCCCACAAGACCGTCACGCGCCAACCTTTCTTTTCGGCATAGCGCATGTACATGCGCGTGAGCATCTGTGTCCAATCCTGCGCCTCGGTTCCTCCGCTCCCGGCGTGAATCGCCACAATGGCCGGGTCTCTGTCGTATTCCCCCGCAAAGAGCGTCGCAAATTCCATTTTGGAAAATCGCGCTTGAGCCTGCGCGAGTTTCTTCTGCAAATCTTCTGCCATCGACACATCCTCGAGCCCCGCGAGTTCCTGCAACTCATCTACCTCTTTGGCAAGCCCCTCCCAGTCAGCGACTTCTTGCCGCAACTCTGCCGCCTCCTTGCTGATCTTCTGGGCCTGTTCCGCATCATTCCAAAAATCTGGCTCAGACATCTGTGTTTCCAACGCGGCGATCTGCGTCTTTACGGTATCGAGGTCAAAGTAACCTCCACGTGTCGAGGATCTTCACATGGAGGTCTTGAATGTGTTTAAGAAGTTCAAGCATATCAGTCGTCTAACCATGGTAACAGATTGAGCCGATTGGCTAAAGCAAGAACGAGGGTTTCCCCTCGTTCTGTAAGTGCTTGTGTATTAGTACATGCCCATGCCTCCCCCTGGCATGCCGCCTGGAGCTGGTTCTTCTTTCTTTGGCAGATCCGTGATCGCACACTCTGTTGTGAGAATCATGGCGGCGATGGACGCAGCATTCTGCAGCGCAAAGCGTGTCACCTTAGCTGGGTCAATAATCCCCGCGACAACTAGATCTTGGTACTCGTTTGTTGCCGCATTATACCCCTGACTCCCCGTCATCTCTCGCACTTTCTCCGCCACAACTGATCCGTCCATTCCGGCATTTGAAGCAATGAGACGCAGCGGCTCTTCCAGTGCACGACGCAAGATATCGATACCGACACGTTCATCTCCTTCAACGGGCACCGTATCGAGAATTCGCGCGGCTCGCATGAGCGCGACACCACCCCCTGGCACGATTCCCTCTTCCACGGCCGCCTTGGTCGCAGACACGGCATCCTCAATGCGATGCTTCTTCTCTTTCATTTCTGTTTCGGTTGCGGCTCCCACACGGATGATGGCCACACCGCCGGCGAGCTTGGCAATACGCTCCTGCATCTTTTCTTTCTCGAAGTCCGAGTCGGTTGCCTCAAGCTGTGCGCGGATTTGTCCAACGCGTTCCTCGATCGCCACCTTATCTCCATGACCTTCAACGATGGTTGTGTTGTCCTTAGTGGAAACAACCTTGCGAGCCTTTCCGAGGTCACCCAATTCTACGGTCTCGAGTTTCATACCAATTTCATCCGAGACTACCTTTCCGCCGGTGAGTACAGCGATATCTTGCAACATGGCCTTGCGACGGTCACCAAAGCCTGGCGCCTTGATGGCAAGCGTCGAGAACGCTCCACGCAACTTGTTCACAACAAGCGTGGTAAGCGCTTCCCCGTCGACATCTTCACAGATGATGACGAGTTCTTTCTTCCCCGTTGCGGCAACTTTCTCAAGAACCGGTAGGATGTCCTGAACGGAACTCACTTTCTTGTCAGTGATAAGAATGTACGCGTCCTGATACTCCGCTTCCATACGGTCGGCGTTGGTCACCATGTAGTGGGAGACATACCCCTTGTCGAATTGCATTCCCTCCACAACCTCGACGTCCACACCAAACGACTGTGATTCTTCAACGGTGATAACGCCATCCTCGCCGACTTTCTCCATGGCCTTGGCGATCATGCTCCCGATCTCCGCATCGTTGGCTGAGATACTTGCGACCTTCTCAATCTCCCCACCCTTAATTGGGGTGGCGATTTTCTCCTTAATCTCTTTCACAAGCGCGTCAACCCCCTTTTCGATTCCACGACGTAACACCTGTGGGTTTGTTCCAGCAGTGACATTACGCAGACCTTCGGCGATCATCGCTTGGGCAAGCACGGTCGCGGTGGTGGTTCCGTCTCCGGCCACGTCGTTGGTCTTGCTCGCAACTTCCTTTACGAGCTCCGCGCCGAGATTCTCGAACTTGTCCTCCAGCTCAATCTCCTTGGCAACTGTTACGCCGTCCTTGGTAATGGTGGGCGCGCCATAACCGCGATCCAAGACAACGTTGCGACCCTTGGGTCCCAATGTCACTTTCACGGCATTGGCGAGTTTATCGACCCCGCGCTTCAGGGCCGCGCGAGCGTCTTCATTGAACGAAATTTGTTTTGCCATATATTTTGTCTACTCAATGATTGCCATTACGTCCTCCATGCGGATGATCAGAAATTCCTGCTTATCCACCTTCACCTCGTCTGGCGCGTACTTCTTGAACAACACTTGGTTGCCGACCGCAACGTCCATCGTGGTGCGCTTCCCCCCTTCAAGTTCCCGCCCAGGACCTACTGCAATGACCTCGCCGCGTTCAGAACGCTCTTTATCGATGGTGTCTGGGATGATGATCCCGGACGCGGATGTTTCCTCCTTTGAGATGGCTTTCACAATAATGTGATCGCCGACTGGTTTGAGCTTCATAGTGAATTATTTGGTTACGATTTTATGAGAAAAAAGACGCTAGCAGTCTTCCTAGAAGAGTGCTAACGCCTTCATTTTGCCAGGCTTTGCCAGAGTGTCAAGGGGCCGAAAATTCCTGGAGCAGAGAAAGGTGCTCTTCTACATCGTCACGGCCGATTTGGGCGCCCAACGCACGGATGTGATCTTCAAGTTCGCGAACGAATTTGTCGTCGTCCAACATGGCCACGCTCATCCCGGGCGCTCCACGATTTTCGAGATCCCACTCCGTTCCCGTCTCTTCTGGCTCCGGCTTCTTCACCTCCACACTCTTGGTGATCCCCGTACGCTGCCAATAGGCCTTTCGTTGAAACAGATTGTCGCGGGGTCGTAAGAAACGATAGATCCATTTCACAAACGCCATGTGCTCCGACGTCAGGCTGTGCTTACTGACAAACGCCTGCTCCACCCTAGGATCGTCCAAATCTTGCGCGTGCAAGTACCTCCCCTCCTCAAGGAGCGAGATCACTTTCATGAAGTCCTTCTCCTGATCCCTGACGACGATCCCCAAGGCTATTGCCGCCGTGACCATCGCTCCCCAATAGTCGCGCACCCGCAGGTCGACATCTATCTCGGTCAAGGTCTCAGGGGGTGCATAGGCGATGGTTCCAATAAATGAACGGCTGCCTGTTTGCGTCCGTAAAAGTCCTTCTTTGGCGGCCGTCCCAAAATCAATCAAACGTGCAAGCCACTCTTCTCCCTCCTGTGCACTCAATATGGTGTTTCCTGGCTTCACATCCCTATGGATCCACCCCACGGAATGCATCCGACGTAAGGTATGCAAAACCGTCCGCAGCATGACGGCCATGCGGAAGGCGCTTCTAGGATCTGCATCGAACCGATCCTCCGTCCCTTCCACGGTTCGCTGCCGCTCGCTGATGTAGCGTTCGACATTTTCCCCGGCGTGCCGTTCCAGCACAAGCGCCGCCCATGTTCCTCCTTGTTCATCCTGGATCACCTCAGACCCGACAAAATCCCCCGCGAGCATGGCCGCTCCTACCTCATTCCATAGATGGCCCCGCAACCTCTGATCGTTGAGGACATACATAAACTTCACGAGTCGCTTGCGTGGCGCGGACGAACCCGCATGGGTGACCTCATAGACTCTCCCAAACCCCCCTCGACCCACCATCTTCCCCACCTCCCAAAGAAGGCCATTGCTATAGACGCGCTCTGGAATCGTGGGCGTCATGGATTCCGTTTCCAAAGGAGGGGGCGGGGCGTCCAACCCTCGAGCATGCTTCATGCCCTCCGGCGGCATGGTGGCCAATTCGTCTTGAAGCGACGCATTAAACTGATATCCCTCAGGGGCCTCGACCGTCTGGCCAAACTCCTGAAGGACGCGCTGAACCCACGCCTCATCTCCCATCGTCCTGCGTTCTTCGCGCAGACGGTCAGCGGGCGCAGGTGGTGTGGCTTCAACCACAGCCTCGGATGCCCAGTCACCGACAGGAGGACGCGTGACCTCGCTCGACTCCAAGGGAGGTGGCGGTGGGACCATACGAGTCCTTTCAGCCGGCCGTTCAAAAAATCCTTTAAACAATTCTCCAAACATAAAGTCGTCGGTTATGTTTCACGATTGTAGGACCACCGCGCCATTGTTGCTAGCGCCAACGCACCTAGGGCCAGTCCCGGCCAGAGGGTCCACAGGTAATGGTCGAACAGCCCGATCGTGAACAGCAGCACGCCGGCGGTTATGGCAAACAATGTGTCCGCGAGCTCCAGGCGGGCGTGCGCAAACGGGTTCGCAGCAAACGCGCCATACCCCAGGACCACGATCCCGACGATCCCCAGCTCGGCCAGGATGAGAAGGTACACGTTGTGAATGGGTTGGTACGACCAGACGGGATGGCCGGGGTCGAGTCGGGCAAGCGTAAACGTGTACGCGTTGGGCCCAACGCCCATAAGGGGGGCTGTCCAAAAGACCTCCCCAAACGTCTGATACTGGCTGGCACGCTCCTCAATCGAAATGACTTCAAGTCGAGACGACGTGTCGAACCGAGAAAAGACCTGGGAGTGAAAAACGACGAAAGTCGCAAGGATCGAGGCAAGCCCGAGCGCCATGACGGGAATCGCCCGACGCGGAGGAAGCCGACGCTGCCACAGCATAAGCCCAACAAGCAAGAGGAACGAAACAAACAACCCTAACCAGGCCGAACGGGAAAACGTGACGATAAGCGTCGCGCCTAAGAGCCCGGAGGCAAGCAAGGCGCCAGCGAGCTGACTCTTGCTGGACAAAAACCTCGCAAGCCACGCAAGCGCCACAATGCCAAACGCCACGTATCCGCCAAAGACATTCGGATGTGGGAAAGTGCCATACGCCCGCAGCAACCGCCCATCGCCTGACTCGACAACGGCCACGCCTGGCGTTCCCGCATCCTTAGCGGCCATGCCCAGAAGACTTGAGTCCGGACTTGAACCGCTGAGCACCTGGAACCATCCAAACAAAACCGGAACGAGCAGGCCCAACAAAAAGAGACCAAGGATCTGACGCAGGTTTGTCCGGTCGTCGACCAACAGAGAAAACAACATCGCGGCCGCAACGACATGGATAAGATGAAACCAGCCGACCCACTCGACCTGGCTGAGACTTAACGAGAAAAATGCCACGGCCAGGAAAAAGTAGAGGGCGCGCGTGATACGGCGAACCTGCAAGTTGCTCTGCTGCCGGCCGCGCAGAAGGAAGGCAAAGGCAATCATGACCTCCACCACGTAGAGGGAAAGCACTCCGTACGCCGAGGGTTCGCCCGAAACAGTTGCCTGCGACAACAGCATGGCTGTTTGCCAAGGAAGAAAAAAGACCGAGGCAAGGAAAAGAAGGTTGGCAAACTTCTGAATCATAGATGGCGCGCAAGGAGGGACTCGAACTGGTCGCGATACTGTTCCCGCCGGTCGTTATCATGAAACTTAAGGACGTTGTCCGTGACCACCACACGCGAATCCAGGTTGGCGATCTCACGCAGGTGCGCAGGGAGACGGTTGCGTTGGATCGATCGAAAGATGGGTTCGGCAAGTCCCCACTGGATGGGGAGGCTGGGGAGCCGTCGAGGCTCGTGGCGATGATGTCCCGTCCGTGGCTGGGCATTGGGAAGGTTGCGTGCAACCCATCGATTCTCAGTCTGTAAGGTCGTGAGACTTCCGTCGCGGTCGAACACGGGGACGAGCGATCGAACCCAAAAGGCCATGTAGTAGTCACGCGGGAGGCACAGCTCCTCGAGATTCAATTGCTGCGTTGTCGAGAAGAAACTGAAGCAAAAAGGATCCAGACCCACTTTGACGCCTCGGCAACCCCCCCTGACCCCCCCTTGGGAAGGGGGGGGATGCACGGGACTGGGTCGACGGCCCAGGAGGAAAAACGGAAGGACGAGCCAGAACCTCGACGACCAGATGTGGCCGGGACGCGTCACGATATAGAGATCGATATCGCTTTCCTTGGTGGTCGACCACCATGCCAGTGTGTTGCCAGCCGCGACCGAACGGACGCCTGGCAGCAGAGAAAAATAGACCGCCGCGCGGCGAAGCACACGAAACTTTCGCTCGGCATCGAGGAACCGCTCCTGCCGACCCAGGACGAGGTTCCCGACCCCCGACCCCTTGAGCGCATAGAAGCCATTGTGCCCCTCGAGCTTCTCTTGCAGCCACGAACTGCGCTCCAAAATAGCGTACACCTCTGCAAGCCCATAGGCTCGCTCAGGCATGAGCAACCACTTCCACATCTCAAAGACTGTGAGCGGATAGGAAAATTGGGAAAACCAAAGAATCGTCCGCATGACTGATTGTTCCAGGTCCGTCCGCGCTCCCATATAGGGGCATCTTAGCAGCCCTGCTCTGTTTGTGGCTGTGGATGAAAAACGACCCCCATGAGGAGGTCGTTTTCTATTCTGTTTTTGGATTCCGAATCTTGGAGAAGACAAACTGTTGCTGCAGGATCGAAACGATATTGACCGTGACCCAGTAGAGGGTAAGACCCGCGGGGAGGGTGGCTCCGATCACGACCGTAATCACGGGCATGAACATGAGCATGGACTTGTTCATGGAGGCCAGCATGGTCTCGTCCAGGGCTCCCTTTTTTCCTGCGACCGGCTTGGGGGGGCGCTTGGTGATGAGCATCCGCGTTTGCATGAACTGAAAGTAGCCAGCCAGGATGGCAAGGTAGAGACTCGCGGTCGAGAGGTTAATCACGCCAAGGAATACATGACCGATCTCCCCGGGGTTGGTCACGAACGGATACAGCTCTGCGAGTGTCTCTGGTCCAAACCCGGCCAGAAGCACGCGGTAGAGGGCGATCAAGATCGGCAGCTGGATCAAGAGCGGAAGACACGACGCGAGGGGGTTCACTTTCTCCTTCTGGTAGAGCTCCATCATGGCCTTGGCAAGGCCCTCGCGGTCGTCGCCATGTTTGCTTTTGAGCTCTTCGATTTTCGGCTGCAGCTCCTGCATGGCTTTTTGCGAGCGCAGGGACTGGCTCATAAACGGCCAGAGGATGAGCTTGATGAGGATGGTGAGCGCGATGATGGCAAACCCAATGTCCGCTCCTGGCAAGACGTTATACAGGAAAACCAAGAGGTTAAAGATGGGGACTGAAAGGACGTTGTGGAAAAATTCACCCATACTTACTCTGTTTCTTTAGCTTCTTCACTTGGAGATCCCTCGACCCCGACCGAAGCGTCGGGGCTCGGGATGACAAGGGGTTCTTCCACCTTCTCCTCGTCTCCCGAGATATTGATCTTCCACCCCGTCAGCTTTGCAGCGAGACGGACGTTCTGCCCACCCTTGCCGATCGCGAGCGAAAGCTGATCCTCTTTCACTTTGACGAAGGCTCCTCTCTCATCTTCCTTGAGTTCAAGGCTGGTAATCTTGGCGGGCGAAAGGGCATTCTGGATAAAAACCTTGGGGTCCTCACTCCATTCTACGATGTCGATTTTTTCCCCGCCCAGTTCTGCGATGATCGTCTGGATGCGTGTGCCGCGCTGGCCGATGCAGGCGCCAATGGGATCAATGGAATTCTCCGAGGTCGTGACCGCCACCTTGGAGCGAGAGCCGGCCTCGCGGGCGATGCCCTTGATCTCGACAGACCCTTCCGACACTTCCGGGATTTCAAACTCAAAGAGGGTGCGGACCATTTCCTCGCTCGTGCGCGAGACAAGGATTTCTGGGCCCTTGGTCGTGAGCCCGACCTGGCGGACAAATACCTTGATGCGATCGCCTGGATTGTAGCGCTCCGACGGGATCTGGTCCTCTGAACGCATGACACCAGTCGTGCGACCGAGGTCCACCAGGACGATGCGGCCTTCGCGACGCTGCACGGTTCCATTCATGATCGTCCCCTCGTGCTCCTTGAACTCGCTGAAGATCACCTCGCGCTCGGCCTCGCGCAACTTCTGCGTGATGACTTGCTTGGCCGTCATGGCGGCCATGCGCCCGAACTCCCCTGGGGTTGGCATTTCCGTGCGGATGACGTCGCCGATCTTGGCGCCCATCTTCAGGACTTGGGCTTCGGACACCATGATGTCGGTCTTGGGATTGAAGCGTGGACCCAAATCGTCCTCGACCGAAATCGCCGGGATTTCTTCCCCCTTCTTGCGCGCCTCTTCAAACTTCTGGGCAAGCTCCTCTGCGCGCACCTTGCGCTCCTCCTCGAGTTTCTCGAGCTCTTCCAAATCCATATCCTCCACCACCGTCTTCACGTCAAACACACGGGACTGGGCAGTGGCGGGATCGAACTCGACTTCGATGTTGCTGTTCTTGTCTCCGAAATCCTTTCGGTAGGCCGCGGCAAGCGCAGACTGAACCGCGTCAATGACGGATTCATAGGCGAGACCTTTTTCTTCACAGATTTGTCGGATCGCTTGTTCAATGGGAGATGCCATAGGTTTGCTGTTAACAAATGAACCCGTCTATCGACAGGTTCAGGTAGCCTCAGGCTACCAAAGGGCCTCGGGGATGTCAATGTTTTTAATGTGGGTAATCGTGGGTGGTTCATGGTGAAACTCGATCGCAACCACGTCCACACGCCAAGGCGACTCTGTTTGCTTGCTCTCCTGCAGATATCCTTCTGCCACGCGCAGAATGTGTCGAATCTTTTGCGGCGTAACCGAATCTTCCGGATACCCAAACGTCGACGTGTGCCGCGACTTCACCTCAACAAAAACGACCTCTTCGCCGTCCTGGCAGATGAGGTCGATTTCCCCAAATGATTTTTTGTACTGAGACTCCAGAACCGTGAGCCCCTGCGACTGTAAAAACTCCGCCGCTAATTCCTCTCCTCTATTCCCGAACTGCCTCCGTGGATCCATACTACCCTCGATGCTGACGAGGAAGATACTTCCCCTGCTCCCGCAAACTCTCCTCCCGCGCGCGCTTGGCCGGGACGTCGCGCTTCACATACCGAACCAGGAAGAACGTCCATATCGCCGCCGCAATCACCCAGGTGGGATACCAAAAGCGAGCGCCGAAAAGCTGGATCCGCTCGAAGCTAAAAAAGAACAGGATGACACCGAGGACCCCCATCGTGACAAGCAGTGTCGAGATACGGCTGCCGATCTCCCGCTTGTATCGATCCCCTCCCCGACGGTCGACCACGATCCGGCCGATGATCCCCAAGATGAGAACCACAACGAAAACCCCGAAGACGACGTTTCCCAGGAGTCCTCCTACCTCAGGAGGTTGCATGGTGAGCCAGTATGTTGGCTGAAAGAATGACGACATAGTGGTTGGAGCCTAACAAACAAGGAATCTGTAATCAAGAACGTGTGTGGGTAAGCAGCCCGGCCAGATCCTCAAGGATCCCCGAGATCACGTTCGTGGCGACAAAAATCCCGATAAATGTGATGACGATCCCTAAGAGCTTGTAAAAAAACCGCGAGCCTCCTGGACCAAACTTCGCTTCCGCAAAGGGAACCTGGCCAAACCAAGATAAGACAACATCAGTCTTTTTCACCATCAAGAACCCGACCACCATGATCGCCAGGCCAAGAGGAATACGGATGAGGGGGGACATAGTGCTTCCAGTTTATCACAAACGCCTTGCGAGGAGAGAAAAAAATGGTTAGGATTCTCGAGCTCGGCTTCGGGTGCTTAGCGGCCCCCTCGTTCCTCGGGGGAGCTAAGCACGCCTCACTCGGAAATGCCCAACCGTTGGTTGGCCATTTCACTCATTCGGGTGCTTAGCTCAGTTGGTTAGAGCGCTTCGTTTACATCGAAGATGTCGGGGGTTCGAATCCCTCAGCACCCACCAAAAAACCACCCTTCGACAAACAGGGCGGTTTTTTGTTCGGTCACTCTTTCAGGGTCAGGAAGAACATGGCAAAGAAATAGTCGAGCAGTACCCGGTCGCCTTCCCTCATCCCCTGCAACGATTGAATAACCATTTTTGCCGCAAACCGATCCGTGTCCACGACAATGCTGACGTCCTCGAGCTGCGGGAAATGGAACGAGGTATTCGTAAGCGCTTCGTCGATGAGATCCCCAAGCGGGATGTAACCCAACGGCTCTCCATCAAGCCGCAAGTCAATGCGCTGCTCCGGACTATTCAAAGCGATCCCAAGCTTCTTGCCGCCGACCGAAACGGAATCGGACATGAAGTCGCCATAGGAGAAGACATAGTCATACACATCGACAGGAATGGCCTGTGTTGGGTCGTTGAAAGAAACAGAGAATGGGACCCGTGAATCCCCCGAGTCCTCTGTTGACGGACTTGATTGATACGCCAGATACTTCAAACCAAAACCCTCCTTCATCACAAACTCCGCCTTTCTCCACCGATCAACCTCTGCAAGGTCGAGTTCCTTATCGAGCCATGGCTGTACGACGCCGAGCGCCTCGCGCTCCTCGAGGAAGTTCAGAATCTGCCTCATCTCGAACAACTCTTCCCCAGGCACTTCTTCGTCTGCCGAGACATAGCGCCCATCTTGGAACCGACCATTGGCTTCCAGCAAACTTGCGAGCCGGTTGACCTGGGAGTGGATGGCCACCGAGAACGCCCCCCACGGACCAATCGAGCCGAGAATTGCCAGTACGAACAAGCTCACCGGGATGACGCGGATGTCCTTGAGGCGGCTGATGAGCAAGTACAGGCTCACCCCCAGGAGCCACAGGCCGTACACATACACCAGGTACCGATTTTCCGTGAGGCCGTACTCGGAAACACGAAACCACAATGACCACAGGAGCATGAACCCTTGCGGGATCATCGCCACGCACAGAGCCGTGCCGGCCACGCGAACCCAGGCCTTCTCTTTACGCAACGGGTATAGGGCGAGATAGGTCACAAGGCCCACGACCGAGAATCCAAGAACGATGTACGCAAGCTGGCCAGAGGGCCATTCTCCGGTCAGGAGAATCTTCGCGGTATAGAGATAGAGGATGAGGAAGTAGACAGTCACGAGGGGAACGAGCAGAAACGTGGAGAAGAGCCGGACTTCCTTGGGATAGCTCAAGTCCGCATGCAGTTCGGCCGGTTGTCGCGGGACACGGCTGAGGAAAAAGGTCGTGCAGAACAGGCCGGCGATGATCACCCACAGTTCCGCGTACCGCTCGTCTGGGATGGTGAGGTTGAAAAGGAAGTCCATTGCGGAAAGCGCGGCCATCAACCCAAGCTGAAGGGCGACGGCCCAAATGCCAGTCAGGATGGTGACCACGACTAAGCGCCGACAAAACTCCCAAAATCGGGCAACGGCAGAATCTCCCGCGTGACGGACAAACGGGGTGAACGTGACGGCAAAGACAAAGGCAAACGTCCACATCACTTGTCGGACAACAGGCTGCATCTGCAGCTGCGCCGATTCCGGCAACAAAAAGTAGTACCCCACCATGAAAGCCGCAAGAATCGCGTTGAGGATCCAGATCCTGGCCAGGCTCCATCCCATTCCTTCGACAAACAAGACAAGGGCAACAGAGATGGGAGCGGCAAGAGATAAGACCATCAATATGTTGGTCCACGGTATGGGTGTATCGACGTGAATGAGGACGATCCCCACTATCGTCCCCGCAAGGGAAATGAGGAGTGGGAACGGGAAGCGCCGGACAACCGATTGGAGCACTCCAAGAAATGCGGCAACAGAAAAACGTTTGGTAGACATACATGTTCAGGGTACCTCCTATGGGAGAAAGAAAAAAGCGCCCTTGGTCGGACGCATGCGTGGTTCAAGGAATGAACCCTTGCTTGCTTCGCCTCGCTCGACAATGCACGAGCTAACGCTAGTGCATTGCGCTCGCTTCGTCTTGCAATCAGAGCCTGTCGTTGTGAAAGTCGGGATCGCGTGCAACAAGCTCGATGACGTTGTCAGCCGGGTCGTGATGGAACACGCTCGTGAGGCCATGACCCCAGTGCGTGTCCGAACGGAACTGCCGGTGAGAGCGAGCATCCGGCAGACTCGCGGGGCTGATCGACAGGCCCACGTGCGGACGTGCGCCCCCCAGGAAGAACGAGAGGATGAGGTGTCCATCCTCGACCTGCAGACGAGGCCCCACGCCGATGTAGTCGTACCTGGGATCCGTCACCTCATGCACGCTCACGCGGCATCCGAGGCTCTCGTAGTACTTCCGGAGCTTGCCCCAGTCGCTTTGCTTGGACGGGAGACCGACGTGGTGCACACCCAACACATGAATGCCTGACATGCTGCCCTCCAGATGAAGCTCCCCGCAGGATAATCACATCGCCGCGAAAGGTCAAGACCTTCCTCATACAAAAAGCTCCCGACCAATGTCGGAAGCTTATTGGTGCGCGGGAGAGGACTTGAACCTCCACGGCCTTACGGCCACCAGCCCCTCAAGCTGGCGTGGCTACCATTACACCACCCGCGCATTTCGTTGCGCCACGATCATACACGACGACCATCGCCCTGACAACCCTAGAACACCCTTGCCTTCCCAGTGATGACCCGCAACAGCAGCGGCTCGATGCCGATATCAAACCGCGTGGACTTCATCTCTTCCCCGTCGACGAACAACGAAATCGGCTTTTCAGACCGAATGGCCATGCTCTTGAGCGGTAGCACACTTTCCTTCAGTGACGTCTTGCCAAAAATGCCCCATCCTTTTTTTACGGCCGCACGGATGACCGCCTCGAACTGTCCGTCGCGCGGGTCTGTGACGTCCGCCAGGTTACGAATCTCAAGCTCAGCCTGGCGCGCCACACTGGTCACGCGGAACTTATCCTCGCAGGTGATCTCGGCATGGAAGTTGGGCATCGAGAGCCCGGTCACGAACCGCCGCCCGTTCACGGTCCCCACGTCGATCTTCTCGACCCGGCGGGCGGAGAGCACGTCACACGCGGCCACACCGTCGGGAATCCCCATCATGCGAGCCAGCTCGTTGTTTGGTCCGATCGGGATGATGCCCAGGACTACCTCGTTGTCGGCGACTACGTCGATGACTTTGCGCACGGTCTCATCGTTCCCTACTACCACGATCGTCGAGACCCCTCGATCAATCTCATCGCGGATCATTTCCTCCGCGTCGCGGAACAGGGCCAGGCGCGTCACCTTCCCTGCGATCCCAAGGTCCGTGAGGCGATTCTCAATTTTTAAAAGTTCTCGCTCAAAGCGCTTATTCTCTTGGATGTATTCATCGTAAAGATAACAGTACACAAATGGGTGGTGAGAGCGTTGGGTGGTTAGGTTATTATTTCTTCTTCATCCACTTTTTTTACCTTTCCTCCCTTTCCCTCCTCTCCCATGCTCACTTTCCCGTTCACCTGCGCTCCAGCGGCAACGGAAATGCGGCCTGTCACGATGTCCCCCTTTACGTGGGACGTCGCCAAGAGCTCGAGCATCTCCTCCGTAAAGATGTTCCCGACGACTTCCCCAGCCACGACCGCGCTTTTGGCCTTCACGTCCGCATGAATCTTTGCTGACTCCCCCACCGTGAGCGCGCTTTGTGTCTCCACACTCCCCGCCACCTCGCCGTCAATGACGACGTCCCCCTGTGAATGAAACTCCCCCTCAACGCGAACCCCCTGGGCAATGATGGTCTCCCCCGATGCAAAACTTGGCATATCACTCTTGTGTTTGTCCTTAAACATAGATTTCCTGGATCTTATCAGATACCCCCTCCGACGCCCAGTCTCGCTGGGGTCGGAGCGTCGGGGCTGGTCAAACGAAAGTTACCTACATCTCATCTACCGTCTCGATCCCGAGCAAATCCAAACCGTGAGCCAAGACTTCCCCAACGGCCTTCACCAAAGCTAACCTCTCCGAGAGCTCAATGCCCTCCCGCGTGAGCACCGGCACGTTCGCATAAAACTCGGCGAACGTCTTGGCGAGGTCGAAGAGGTACTGACACAGCATCGCCGGTTCGAGCTTCTGCGCCGTGTCAAACACGACCTCGGGATAGTTCGCCAACGCGATGATGAGGTGATGCTCGACGGGATGCGTGAGGGTCGCGGTCGTGTGTTTCGATTTTTTTCGACCCGCTTTCTTCAGGAGACTGCGAATGCGCGCGTACGTATAGAGAAGGTATGGACCCGTGAACCCCTCAAACGAAACTGCATCCTTGAGGTTGAAAATAATCTTCTTGCCGGTGTCTTGTTTGAGCATGGAAAAGCGCATCGCCGCAAACGCGACCGCGCGCGTCACTTTCTCGATTTTTTTCTTGGTCCAGTCCCCATGTCGCGACTCGGTTTCCCGCCGCGCCTCTTGCAGGAGCTCATCGCGCAGATCCTCGTATCGGATCACGTTGCCTTTGCGCGCGGCCATGGCGCCGCCTTCAAGCGTCACGAACTCGTAGGAGAGATGCTGGAGCTCGCGCTCAAAACCCATCCGCTTAAGCGTGGCGAACAACTGACGCAGAGCATGCGACTGCCGCTCATCCACCACATAGATGGATCGTGTGGGGTGATAATCTTCTTCCTTCTTCATGGCGAGCCCAAGGTCCTTGGCGTTGTAGAGCATCGTGCCATCGGTCTTGATAAGCAGATTCACACCCAGGTCCTCGTCTTGGAGGTCGACAATCCACGCGCCCTCCGACTCCTTCACGATCCCCCTCTTGATAAGATCCTCGATGATCTTCCTGGTCTTCCCGATCACGTCGCTCTCAAAATACCAGTGGTCGATCGTGAGACCGAGCTCATCGTAGACCTCCTTGAGGAACTCAATGGACCAGTCGCGCGTCTCTTTCCACAAAGCTAACTCGTCTCCGCGCCCATCTTCTAAATGACGGAAGGCCTCCGTGACCTGGGCTGAGAGAGCTGGTTGTTCCTCGAGTTTCGCGTTTGCCTCCACGTAGACGTCACGGAGAAAGGCTATGCGATTCTCTGGCTTCACCTCCTCGTCCTGGTGGTAAGTCTTCATGCCCCACACGGACTTGGCTACGTGGAGCCCAAGGTCGTTGATGTAGGCAACGGGAACCACGTCATACCCTGTTGCCTTGAGGAGGTTCACGGCCGCTTGGCCGACGAACAGGTTGCGCAAGTGGCCGATGTGGACGTCCTTGTGTGAATTGAGGTTGGCAAACTCCACCATGAGGCGCTTGTCCGCGCCCACGTCAGAGGTTCCATACTCGTCGCCCAGTTCCTTCATTTCCGCATAGGTCGCCTCCCCGAACGCCTTGGTGTTGAGAACGACATTCACGTAGGGACCGACCGCCTTGGCCTCCGCGATAAATCCCTTGGGACCAATCTTGGCTGCCAGCTCGGTCGCGATCTCGGCGGGGTTCCGCTTCAGGCTCTTGGCCAAATGAAAACACGGGAACGCCAAGTCCCCCATTTTCTGATCAGGGGGCGTCTCAAGATCTTCAATCGAAGGCACAAACCCTGGGGGGGCGGCCTGCTTGATCGCCTGGAGGATTTCTGTTTTAGCTTTTTGAATCGTGTACATACAGGTCTGCTTTTTTTCGTGCCTCTTCAAGATTCTGTCGCATGGTTGCGACGACGTGCTCGGGGGCCTTGGACGTGAACTCCGCGTTGGCGAGCTTTGCTTCAAGCGTCTTGATGTAGTCTTGTGTCTCTTGCTGTTCGTGTGCTCGGCTTGCCCGCTCGGCTTCTTTGTCCACGAGCCCTTCGAGGGAAACAAACACCTGCCCGTCGACCACGACCGCCGATGCATACTCCCCCACGGGCGGCCGCGCTTCAAACGTGAGCTCGCCCACACCCGCGAGCGCCGCGATCACCGATGTGTGCTCCTTGAGCTTCCCACCCACGATCACCGCACGGATCTTTTGCTTGGGTGCGACGGTGAATTGAGAACGGATATTGCGAATGGCAACAATCAGGTTCTGCACTTGAGAGAACTCACGTTCGGCCGAGACATCGAAGTGATCCCCTGTCGCCATCGGCCACTCGTGGACGATCAACATGGTCTCCGGATCGATCTGCTTCCAAAGTTCCTCTGTCACAAACGGCATGAATGGATGCCAGTAGGTAAGAAGTCGCTCGAGGATGTATAGGAGAATCTTGTCCGTTGTCTCTCCTTTTTGAATCTTTGCGATCTCCAGATACCAATCGGCAAACTCGCTCCATGTGAAGTCGCGTAACTTCTCTCCCGCCTGAGAAAACTCATAACTCTCAAGATGATCCGTGACCTCTTTCTGAAGTGTATAAAATCGGGAGAGGATCCATCGATCTGCAAGTGATTGTGGCGAGAGCTCAGATTCAGCGACATGACGCACCCCATCCACCTGCATGAACACGAAGCGAGAAATATTCCAGAGCTTGTTGGTAAAGTTTCGATAGCCGGCAACTTTAGCCTCGGAAAGTTTCGAGTCGTTGCCAGGTGTGGAGCCAATCGTAAGTGAGAGCCGCGTAGCGTCCGCGCCGTAGGCACTAATCATGTCGAGTGGATCAATAATATTATCCAGCGACTTACTCATCTTGCGCCCCTGCTCATCCCGCACGAGTCCATGGAGGTACACTTTCTTAAACGGGACTTGCCCGAGGGTATATGTCGTCATGAGAATCATACGAGCCACCCAAAAGAACAGGATATCGTAACCTGTTTCCAAAACGGTTGTTGGATGGAACGTCTTGAGGTCGGCCGTTTGGTCGGGCCAGCCCAGCGTTGAGAACGTCCAAAGCCCAGAGGAAAACCACGTGTCGAGGGTGTCGGGATCTTGTTCCCATCCATTGCCTTGCGGTGGCTCGACTGCTACATAGGTCGCCTGGGTCTCATCGGACCTATACCAAACCGGCACGCGATGGCCGAACCAAATTTGCCGACTGATATTCCAGTCACGAAGGTTATCGATCCAATGGAAGTAGGTCTTATCGAACCGCTCAGGGATGATGCGTATTTGTCCCGATCGGACCACATGTGACATGAGCTCTTTAAGTGTTACGGACTGCCCGTCCACGATCCCCTCGATAGGCGCGTGTTCACTTGCTCGAAATGCGAACGGCTTGTTCACATCGATGAACCACTGAAGTTTTGGAAGCGGTTCAACGGTTGTGCCACAGCGATAACAGACGGAAAGATTGTGCACGTAATCCTCATCAATGTGGTCGACGAGTCCCTTCTTTGCGAGTTGAGAGACGATCTCTTCCCGTGCCTCGTGAGCATTCCTTCCCGCAAACGACCCGGCGGCCTGTGTCAGATTTCCATCCTCGCCAATAATCTTCACGATCTCAAATCCGTATTTCTTCGCGAGCTCAAAGTCGACAAAACTATGTGCGGGGGTGATCGTCATGGCACCGGACCCCATCTCCCTATCA
>JACQSJ010000023.1 GCA_016205995.1 Candidatus Uhrbacteria bacterium
CCTCAAGCGTGGAGGTCAGGTTAATAGCTGCGAGAGTACCGGTAAGATCCAGGTTGTCGTTGAGTGTGTTACCAACTGCTGTGATGTCGATACCACCTACTGTTGTGGAGATAAGTATGCCCTGGTTGGCATCTGTTGTGGAGGTCAGGCTGACCAGTCCTGAACCATCGACATCGAAGGTGGTGCCGTCGAAGTCAAAGGAACCATCGATGTCTACAATGGAATCTACTTCCAGATCGCCCACAACGTAGAGATCTCCATCTGCGGTCGCCGTATTTCCATCGGCTGTTCCACCGATGACCATGAGGTCACCATCAACGGACATGGGGCCGGTAGCGGTCAGGGTCACGTTGACCCCACCAGTGTTAGCCAACATTGTGATGCCGCCGGAAGCTGTGCCGTCTGCGTCAAGCACAATGGCGGTGGCGTCTCCGAGGGTAGAGGTGAGGGTAATGGCACCCGAAGCGTCTGCTGCAAACGTTGTTCCATCGAAGTCAAAGGAACCGTCCAGGTCGACGATGCCGTCTACTTCGAAGTCAGCGGCGACAAAGAGGTCATTATCCCCGTTGGCGGTGTTACCGTCTGCTCCTTCCGAACCAATGGCGACGAGTTCGTCATCAAAGGCGATCACGCCAGCGGAGTCCACGTTGATACCGCTCGTTCCGGCCGCGATGGTGACCCCACCTGCTCCTGAGGAAGCGGTGAGGACAATCGCGGTGGCATCCTCAAGCGTGGAGGTCAGGTTAATAGCGGCTGTGGTACCCGTGATGTCAATGTTCTCAGTGGCGGAGTTACCCGTGGCCGAGATGTCGATGCCTCCGGCAGAAGAGCTAATCACGAGGGCGTCGGCTGTATTCTCGGAGGAAGCAATGTTGACTTGCATGGCTCCATCGATGTCCACACCTCCGGAACTGGCGGTCAGGTTGATGGCATCATCAGATGCAAGGCTGCCCGACGTGAGAGTGAGGCCCCCATCATCCGACACGAGAAGAATAGAGTTCACACCTGTACCTTGGTCTGCATATAGACGAATCCCTTCACTCGTACCGCCGTTGGCATGCAGATAGATGGCTGTGGCCATGTCCTTGGTGGAGGTCAGCGAAATGCCTTCGTTGGAGAGCAGGTCAAGATCCTCACCCGCGGCAGCGCCCGCAACGGTAATGTCTAATCCTCCCGCGGAGGTGGTGATCTGCATGGCGTCAGCGTCCGTACCGGCAGAGGAGAGGATGAGAGAAGAGTTGAAGGCGCCTGCCAGAGCGATAGTGAGATCGTCAGCAGCACCATTGGAGGTGAGGGTCACGTTGGATGACGTACCGGTTCCATCAATGGAGAAGGAGGTTGTCGAATCCATCGTGTACGCACCCGTGACATCAATGTCCAGGTTGGCGCCTGCGTTTATGTCCATGAGGCCAGTCGAGGTGAGATCGATCTCGTCATCGGCGGCAACAAGCACATCGTCATCCGCTTCAAGGGCGATATCGTCTCCATCCTCACCTGCATTGGCAGTCACGCCGGCAATGTTCAAAACGATGTTCCCTGTGCCACTTCCTTCAAAGGTGATACCAGCTGTTCCCGACCGGAATGTGGTGAGACCCGCATCACTCACGGACCAGCGGCTATAATCTCCATTATCATCCGAGAGAATGGCAATGGTTGGATCTGTAACCCCATCAAACAATCCGAGGTCTACGTTGAGGGCGCTTACATCAGCCACAACCATAACGGGAACATTCGTGGCACCCCCTTCTGGCATGACGATCAGCATTTCGTTTGCGTTCGCGTCAGCTGTCTCCCAGAGGAATGACGTATCTGAACTGGTACCAAACGCAATGGCCGTATCGTCATCCATCACAAGCGGCGAGCTCAAGGAAAGACCCACATCCCAGCCTGATCCGATGTCCAGTCCTGTCTCCGCTCCTTCTGCATCAGCGCTCGCGAGCGCGTCGATGACAATACCGTAGACGATGTCCGTCGCGGCCGAATGGTTGGCGGAGGCTACATCGATCTTCAATGCCGAGTAGACATCCGATCCGTCACCTGCGCCCGCGTTGAAGTCGATCTCAAGACCTTCCTCGGTGGCAGCCGCTGTCGCCGTCTTCGAGATGTTTGCGTCGTCTGCTGCGTCGAGTGTCCAATCGAAATCTCCACCTGAACCCGTGAGGTCTCCGTTGGAAACTAGGATGTCACCCGTGGTGATCGTCAACGCATCTGTGCCGTCGGCAGAGCCAGTGATCACGACGTCCCCGTCTTGTCCGATGACGAACTGATCCGTACCGCCGTTGTCCTCAAACAAGAGGAAGTCGGCTTCTGTGTCACCGTTCGCGGCGTACTGGCCGCGGACGAGATATGTCTGCCCGCCCACCGTGGTGTCTGTATTGTTGAGGAACACCATGTCGTTGGCATCATCGCCTGTTGAGTCCGTCACACGAATGGCTGCGCCTGTCGTGCCAGTGTAGGTAATATCAATCACATCGCCCGTCGTGCCAGCAGCATTGTCGATGTCAAAGACGTCGCTTGTCGTGTTGGCCGCGGAAAAGTTGAAGGAATCGCTTGCGGCGGATGTCGAGACAAAGTTAAACAAATCCGCGCCTGCTCCGAGTGTGATGGTATCTGCACCCGTGCCAGTACCAACGTTGATCGAACGGGTAACATTTGACGTACCGATGCTGATCGCACTGCTGGCTGTCTGGGTATCAACAGTTATTGAACCGACAGCACTCGTCACATCAACTGAGCCGCTCGCACCCCCACCGCTGATGGAGATCGCGCCGTTTGTCGTGGCCAAGGAGAGCGTACCAGTCAAACCAACGTTCACATCAAGACCTGCGTTGCCAAGACCTGCGATGGATCCATACGTGTTGATCTGGACAGCCGCCCCGTCGAGTTGGACGAGTCCAGTCGTGTTGTTGGTTGAGTCGTATGCGTCGATCACGATCCCTGAACCTGACTGGTTATCGGCATCCAAGGAAATGGCATCCGCACCGGTTCCATTTGAAACAAGGAGGATGGATGAGTTGAACGCTCCTGCTTGAGAAATGGTGAGATCCTGTCCTGCACCTGTTGAAGTCACCGTCAGGTTGGAAGCGGCAACGGCATCGATGGAGATTCCCGCCGATGAATCCCATGTGCCGGCTCCGGAGTTGATGTCCAGTGCGCCTGTTGTCGTCACGTCAATTTCCGATGCGCTTCCCGCCACGTTTACCCCAGCCGCACCGCTGAGCGTGAGTGCGCCTGCGGAGGTCGTGAGGTTGGAGGCAGCTGCTGCGTCAAGCGAGATGGCTCCTGTTGAATCCACATTGAACGCACCGCCAACATCGAAGTCTGAGTCACCTGTGGACTCGACGAGTAAATCGTCCTCCGTTTCAATCGCGACATCATTTCCATCCGCGCCAGCACTTGGGTTGGTATCCCCGCCACGGAGTACCAAACTTGCTGTATCTGCGTTTGCGTCAATCGTGATTCCGCTCGTGCTTGTGGACGTAAGAGAAATAGCTCCGGATCCGGCAACCGTGAGTGCCTGGGCGTCACTAAACGTCGCCCATGTTGAACCCGCGTCCTGAACCACAAAATCTCCCGTGCTCTGGAGATCGATCATGTAGTTGCCGGCCGCTTCAACCGAAAATTCAATGCCGGTCACCGCATCGTCAACGACAATAATCTGTGCGGCCGTACCGAAATTGTTGTACGCATCATCAAGCGTGCTGGCGAGCGTGACCCATGCGGCTGCTGTTCCGTCGTAAAACTTAATCTCATCCTCGTCGGTGTCGTAGTACATGCGTCCCTCAAAGCCGGTCGTTGGATCGGCTGCTGAGCGCTCGATGGCTTGGCTCACGATTGCGTAAGGGGTCTTGGTGACCTTCACTAGTGGCGAAAACGACTCTGCACTTGCAACAACATCCGCCGTATGAGCCTTTAGTTGTAACCAAACCTGATTATTGAAATCCTGTATATCTGTACTAATGGGGATTTCAATTGTAAAAAATCCATTGGTCACGGTAATGGCTGTCTCTCCAGCATCCACAACTCCATCGCCATCAGCATCGGCAAACCCCTGAATGTTCGACGCTAGAGTCGTTGTTGAGCTTATGTCTGACTCAAGGTCAACCCAGAAGTAGTACGTCCCTGAAAGGGCTGTACCTGATGCATTAAAAAGTCGTCCATTGTAACCAATGGTCGCTGGAGCTCCAGCTGTTTGAGCATTGGCTATAGACGGCACAGCAAGTAGGGCTGTGGCAAGGGTGTAGAACACCATCGCAATCCCTACGAATGTGTGCAGTATAAGTTTGGCGGTTCTCATACGTTGCTTAGTTTATGGAACCTCTTGCGAGGCTCCTTAAAAATATGGGTTAAAGCGGAGCGGTGCTAAGTGATTCTGGCAAGGAAACGACGAACGCATAAACGCCCAGCTGAGCCGGGTCATTTCATTGCCAAATCACTTGAGTCTTCCTAACTCCATGATGATTATTTATTTTTGCGCTTACGCGCCGAGTAAATTATAGCAAACAGTGCGAGTGCTCCCAAGACAACAGTTATCAACAAGGTGCGATTGTTTGTTATTTCCCCCGCGGCCTCTTGCAATGATGCGGCAATCGCCTGGACTTCTCCTGACTCCTCGTAGGCTTCCGGTCGACTTAAATCCGTTCCTTCAGGGTACACACGCAGAGACACGCCGCTATAGATGACATTTCCGGCACGATCGAAGGCGGCAACGCGGAAGAAGTAGGTCCCTTCTGGAAGATCCTCCATCTCAAGCGGGCTCACCTGGACCTGGAATTCACTATCGTTTATAGCCACCTGGTACTGGAGAACTCCGGCGGTTTCATCGGTCGTCGCAAAGGTGAACCACGCGGACTCCCCTACCAAAATCTTGTCATCCTGGACACTGAGCTCAATGGGGTTGGGCGAGGTGATATCCACCCGGACTGTTCGACTTGCTACCGATGTCTCACGGCCATCTTCCTGTATCCCTTTCAAGCGGAAGTAGTAGATGCCGTCTGTGGGAGCTGTGAGGTCAAGCTCTTTTGTTGATCCATCCAGGTACACGTTGGGCTCAGCGTCTGACTCGGTCCCAAAGCTGTAGTAATAGGCGCTGATCGGGCTCTCCCCTTCCAGTTCCGTCCAAGCAAGTTGAACTTCTCTGTTTGAATACCATACCTCCTCATCCTCATGCGTACGGCTCTCCATGATGAGAAGGGCGACTCCCGGCTCCGCTTCTGGAGCCTCAACCACATCGATGGACGCCTGTGCAAGCTGGGCCGTGTTGATCTTTTCTTCCCCGTTACTGATCGCCCGTGAGTCCGAAGAGATCTGGATATTTCCCCCCCCCGCCGCAAGGGCAAGAAATGTAACCGTGATAAAGGGGGTAGGAGCGGTAACGGATCCTTCTAACGTGAATGCTCCCCAGGAGAGTCTCCCTGTCGCATTGTCGTAGTAGTTTCCTGGAGCCACGCGATCAAAGGCACCTGAGAGACGAACGCTTTGAACGCTTGCGACGGTTGGATCAAAGGTGAGAACGGCTCGGACCGTGTCCAAGGACTCCCCATGAGGATCCACTTGAACGGTCACATCGAAATGTCCCCCGCGCGCGGCCTCATACGTTGCAGTACCCAAGCTCAGGGTTGCGGATCCTGCAGCCAATGCCGGAAGGCCAGGCACCAAAACCACCATGGCCACGAGAAAACTGTGCAGGAGCTGTTTCATCATACTGGGTCAAGAACCTCCTCTAAACGCTAGTTCCCCAGCGCGCGACTAACATCGAAAAGTCGTAGTCATCCACACTCTCGTCCTCATTAAAGTCACCGGCGCGATCGCTACCTCCCCAAAGTCCGACAAACTTACTGAGATCGTAGTCGTTCACCGTGTCATCCTGAGTCACATCACCGATAAGCCGTCGGTAGATCTCGTAGATGGTTGTAGACGAACTTTTTGTCCCATCGATCGCCACCAAACTGAACGCATTAGCTCCGAATGAGAGCGATGAGGTCTTGTTCCACGTCGTACTGGTCGGATACGTTACGGATGATGAACTTCCGTTTACGGTCACGCTGTCCACGGCGGTAGCTTTCCCTCCGAATAACAGGAACGAACTCACATAGGTGAAATCGAGATCCTCAATTGAATCGTCCACCGTTGGGGCGTCGGGAGTCGTGGTGGGCGCGCCTCCGCCGCCACCGCCGCCGCCACCGCCGCCTCCGGAGGTGGTACAAGCAGAGGTAACATACGCACACGCGGAACTACAACTCAATGTGCCCGCGTCAAACCCTTGGCTGGCACAGGTCGCACTATTGAGGTCTGCGCCATCGCAGGTTTCTCCTGGATCAAGGAATCCATCTCCGCAGTAGTACTGGAAGCCGATACCGGACTCGTCTTGGTAGGAGGTGCTAGTTGGATTACCTGCAAATGGCTCAATGGCTCCCTGAAGCTGGTAGCTTGTGGAGTTGAGCATGTCGTCAGCGTTGCCGTATCCGTCAGACGATGGAGCTAGGAAACCCCCTTCAGGGACAATCTGGTAGCTCGTCGAGGAAATCGCGCCAACGCCCATTGGCATCGCCAGGACCGCGAGTGCCATGAGCAGGATCGGTAGTTGTGTATATCGCATAATCTCTGCATCGTTTGGCTAGGCGATTTAGAACGCGCCCGAGTAGGCAATGGCGGCGACGATGTTCCAATCCTGGTCAGAGCTTGGAAGATATCCGAAGACCGAGACAAAGGTGGAGATGGCCGCGGACTCTGCTTCAAGATCCTGTGTCTCTGGGCTGTAGCCATTCACCATGTAGTCGACCGCGAGCCAATCGGCATCCGACGAGGGGAGCGCTCCGGAGATTTTCCCGAACCAACCGATCGCTTGCTGCTCAAGCGTGAGCTCGACTTCTTCTTCCTGCACGCCCATCTCCGGCTCGGCGGCGATCTCTTCTTCTGCTTCAACGCCCATTTCCGGCTCAGCTGCGATTTCGTCCGTCTGGAGGAAATCGGTGTAGGCAAGCGTGTGGATCACATTCCACTCCATAGAGGTTGCAGGCATCTTGGCGTACTTGGCACCGAAGATCACGAGCGCGTCTTGCTCGGCTTGGAGATCTCGTGGATCACCCTGGCATCCGCCGTAGGCAATGCAGTGCAGAGCCGACCAGTCGTCACCCGAGCTTGGCATGCGTCCATAGAACGCACCGAAGTAGACAAGCCCTTGCGCCTCAAGACTCAACTCGCTTTCTTCCTCTTCTTCAACTCCCATTTCCGGCTCGGCAGCGATTTCTTCTTCCTCCTCTACCGCTACCTCCTCTTCTGCCTCATCTCCCTCATCAAGGAAATCCGTGTACGCAAGAGTATCAATCACGTTCCACTCCATGGTGGTTGATGGCATCGTTGCGTACTTGGCGCCGAAGATCACGAGCGCTGCCTGCTCGGCAGCCAAATCTCGAGGATCTCCTTTACATCCGCCGTAGGCAATACAATGAAGGGCGGACCAATCGTCTCCATTGGAAGGGAGGCGGCCGTAGAAGGCGCCAAAGTAGACGAGCGCTTGCTCTTCCAACGAGGCGCTGGTGTCCACCTCAACGCCGGAACCGGAGGACGACTCTTCCTCTTGTGTCTCTTCTGGCGCTTCAGATTCCACTGTCGCACCGCTGATGGTAATCGAAGCAGCCCCAAGCGCACTGGCGTTGATCTTCTCCTCGCCATCGGAGATGAGCTTTGAGGAGCTCATGACGGAGATCGTGCTGGATCCCGAGGCAAGTGCGCGGAAAGTTACGGTGGCCAATGTCCCGGAGCTGGTCACGGGCGTGCCGAACTTGAAGGCTCCATAGCTGAGATCACCGTTTGTGTTATCCATCTCGCTTGAGGGCGAGAGGTTGGGGAACAAGCTTCCGAGGTCAAAAGAAAGAACCTCGAGTTTACTTGCATCCCAGTCGAGCTCGACACGGGCGGTGTCGAGGGATTCCCCGTTTGGAGTCACCATGACGCTCAAACTAAAACTGTCTCCCGTTTCAACAGAGGTGTTGGTGGGAGACAATGTTAAAGTGGCCGAGCCGGCCGCGAGCGCCATAGAAGGACTCACACTCACGATGGACATCGCAAGAGCGAGGAAGGAGATGGCGATCTTCTTCATAAGAAAAAAGTGAGGCGGTTAAATGTAAATTGGACTGACGCCAGCGCGTCAAAAAAGTTCGATGAAATTATAACATCCGCAGAGCGAGCTCACAAAGAAGTCCCTGTGCATAAACACGCTTCATTTGCTCAAAAAATTGCAACGAGGACGCCGGCGCCTCCCGCGTGAACGTGCTTGAAGTTTCAGAAAAAAATCTCACGCGTATGGGCGTGAGAGAATTTTTGTCCAAGCCGGAGTAGACAAAGCAAGTTATACACAGAGGGTTATGCGCCGCGAAAGAAGAGCTGGATCGTCTTCAAAAGAATAAGCGCGTCCATGATCAGGGAACGATTTTTGATGTAGTAGAGATCATACTCAAACTTCGTCTTGGAGTCTGAGACCGAGCGCGCATAGCGAAATTTTATTTGTGCCCATCCCGTGAACCCGGGCTTGATGAAGTGGCGGGCGCGGTAGTGCGGGATCTCAACTTCGAGCTGGCGCACGAACTCCGGTCGTTCAGGACGTGGACCAACTAAACTCAAATCCCCTTTCAGGACGTTCAGCATTTGTGGCAGCTCATCCAGATGGGTCCGGCGCAAGAATGCTCCCACGCGCGTGATGCGTGCATCTTCCTTGGACGCCCATTGGGCGCCTTGCGCTTCCGCGTCTGTGCGCATCGTCCGAAACTTCATGATCGAGAATAGATGTCGATGTTGGCCGACCCGCTCTTGACGGTAAAAAACCGGCCCACCATCGCCAACCTTGATGAGCGCGGCAATGAGGACCCAGAAGGGAACGCTCAGGACGAGCAGCACAAACGACCCGCAGAGATCCACGAGCCGCTTGAGCGTTTCAAACGATGTCTGTGAAGGAAGCTGGAGATACTGGAGGAACCAGCGCTCATCAATGGAATCCACCGGGACCCGCCTGGCGAACATCTCATAGGCAGCCGGGAGATCCAGGAACTCCACGCCTGTTCCCAAGGACTGGTACATCTGCGCCACTCGTTCTTTGTTTGAGAACATCGATCGAGGCAGGATCACCACATGGACATGATGTTTCTCGATCAGAGCGGGAAGATCGTTCCCCTCCCCCTCAAGTGGGACACAGGTGTACCCCTGATGCCTATACGCGTGGATGATTCGAGACATCTCATGACTTTCCTCCTGCGAGAGATCCAGCAGACCAATCCTCCATACAGCCGCGTGCTGCAAAAACGAGCGACGGGCGAGGTACGCGAGAAACCCAAAGAGCAAAACGTGGACAAGGAGATTCGTCTTAGGAGTAATCCCGAGTGAAGGAACAGCGTAGAAAAAGACGACTCCACTCCCCAAGAACAAGCCAAGCGCTAAGGCCCACCGTCGCAAAAACGCCGCAGAGGTGATTGGGACGGAGAGGTCGTAGAGATCGAGAATGTAAAGAATGACCATCCAGATGCCGAACAAAAACGTAAACGGAATGGCATGGGAGAAATAGAGCGTCGTATCAAGCTGTCCCCAAAATCCTACCCAAACGGCTACCCACAAACTGAAATACAAGATCACCAGGTCGCTCAAGAGGAGAATCGCTTTTCGAAACCCAAGGTCCATATGTGCTTTTTAGTAGAAGTGCCCTAGGAACCGCAGATATTCCGTCTCCAGGTCGGTCGTCACGATGTACTGAAGCTGGCCAAGCAACTCTTGGTATTCATCCGCGCTCTCTTGTGCGACCTGTTGCAGCCGCTCGTCGTCCCCAAGAAACTTCACCGCCACCGCGCGCGCTGTGTGTGCCTTCAAGACACGGGGGTCGCGATCCAGCACGGCTTGCGTCAACTCGACCGCCTCCTCCACCCTCCCCTGCTCGAGCAACACGGAAGCGAGCGCCCAAGCCGGATGAGGATTATTGGGACTCACTGCCATGGCGCGTCGTAACACGAGCTCGCCTTGTTCAAACGCCTCGGATCGAAAAAACCTTCCTTCAATCTGGTACAGACGTCCGAGTTGAAGATAGGCCCCCAAGGACCAGGGAGAACGACTGATCGTATCTTGCAAGGCCTCACGCGCAAGCGCAAGCTCTTGGCTCACAGACGTCGCGACTTGTTCCACACTCGACCGAGGTGTATACCACAACAGTGCATTCGTCTTGTGCGTCATGAACGAACGACGATAATTCAATCCGACGTTCGAAACCGTCACTGCCGTTTCATATTGGGCAAGATGCTCCTGCATGTTGGGAGCGTCGATGGATGCGTAGACGGCCCGAAATCCTTGCCAAGGAACAAGGACGAGCGCGGGAAACACACACATAGCCAAAACGGTGGTGATAATGGGAATGGCCACCTGACGGCGTTTCAACACACGCGGATGACCGACTGGCAAACGCCCCTCCACGGACGACTGGGCAAACCCCAACACAAGGAACCAAAACAACAGACTGGGAATGGAATCAAATCCGGTGAGATTTTGAGCCACATACATGGCCAAAAGCGTCGTAACGAAAATTGGAGACGTACGAGGAATGTCTCCGGACGCATAGCGTCTCCACAAGACAAACACCGGCGCTGATAGAGCGAACACATAGGCCAGTGCTCCAAGCAGCCCGCTGCCAACCAACGTCTCAAAAACGATGTTATGCGCCCGGTCAAACCAATAGCCCACCCCGCACGCGTCCGATCCGAAACAAGGATCGTAAAATGCCACAAATACGTGAGAGAACGTTTCCGGACCCCATCCAAGGAGCGGACGTTCTAAAAATGCACGCCATGCCATGTTCCACACGACGAGCCGAGATTCGCTTGTCGCAGTGATAAACACCTCTTGAAGCCGGCTTCCATCAACGAAAATACCAATGGTGACAATCAGGAACACAGCCACTAGTAAACCGACACCAAGCACGCCGACGCGTTTCACGAGTCGCTTCCCGCTCGTGATGAAATACAGACACCCTGCCAGAACCGCTCCCCCTATCAATGCCCACTGCGCCGCACGCGCGTCCGTTGAAAATAACGTGAGCACGAGCACTCCCGTGGCAAGCGCACTGTAGACACGCAGCCACCTTGCACGCCCAAGCGTCGCGACGAAGTAGGCACCAAACCCAATCTGAAATAACAGATACCCCCCAAGGAGTGTGGAATTCCCAAGCGTGGAGCCGTTATTGCTCGTCAACAGTGTCGTTACTCCCCCCAACGTCAGCAGATGAACAGCTGCGACCAACAACGCAACGGTTATACTGATAAGCATCAACCACTCCCACTGTTCATGCTCACGCAACAATACGATTGACGCCCAAAAAATCGCCAGAAGAAATAGCAGAAGGACGACACCGGTCATACGATCCGGTTGGGACCAAAAACTCAAGGTTGAATCCACACCAAACACGGCGGCCAGGAACTGAACAAGCACATACGCGCTGATCGCAAACGCAATCACACCAACGGACGGCAGGGACAAGCGGCGCAAGCCAATCCCCCAAACGACAAACAACATCAGCAGCCATGAAACGATGATCAGAAAAAACGCCTTGGGAGAAACCAGTGGGAAAAACAGCGGTTCATAGAGAACAAGGGGGACAAACAAGACCGCGTACAAAATGATACGCGCCCATCGTGACCACCTACTTTCTTGTCGTGGATTGGACATAGCAAACTAGTAAAAAACGGTATACAGCCAGTCGACTTCCTCTTCAGGCCGCAAATCCACGATCGGCTGTACGGTCGCTTGGACGATAGGAAATTCCTGCAAAATCCACTGAGCGTATGCATCAAATGCCTCCTCTTGGCCCAAGAGTTTGAAGGCGACCAGCTTTTTCACGTATGAATCGGCGACCTCTGGGTTGAGCGCAATCGCGCTCTCGAGAACCTGAAATGCCTCGTCCGCTCTCCCTTCGTACACCAACACACCTGCCAACGCCCAGTAGGCCTGCTGGTTGTTTGGATTCTGGGCCAACGAGCGACGTGCGACGTCTTCAGCTTTTTCAATGGATCCGGGGTCGAAAAAACGAGCATGCGTGAGATACATCAAGACCAACAAATCGTATCCGCGCAAATAGTTGGGCGCGCGCGAGACGGATTGTTCCAGACCGTTTATCGCCATCCGGAACTCTTGCTGGAGAGAGCTGGAGATCGCATCGCGTTTTTGAGCAGAAAGTTTGTACGCAAGTTTCGCGGTCTCGCCCGCCAAGAACACTCGGCGAAAGTCGATCCCAACCGGAGACCCTTGAACCATCTTTTCGTACAGCGGTAACCGCTCTCGCATGGTTGCCGCCGCCATGACCGCGGCCGTTTGGTTGGTCACCCAAGGAAAGATCACCGAGTGATACAAGGTGAATGGGAGCACGAGCGTGGCGCACACGGCAAGAGAGAGGGCGAGTCGTTTACGTCGCGGGGGAGTCGGCGTCGGCATTTCAGACGGGTCGGCAGAGGGAACAGAACCCGCGTAAGCAAGCACGATCACAAAAAACAACCACGTCACGGTCACGTCGAACTCGACCAGATTGTGGACGAGGTAAGACGCGGCAAACACGACGAAGATCAGAGCGGCGGCGCGAGGAAATTTCCCGCTCACACTTGCCTGCCACACGCGGCGGAGCGCGGCAATCCATACAAGGGCATAGGTGGCAAGGAGCGCCAGGCCGCCGGTGACGAGCGTGTCTACAAGACTGTTGTGCGCCTTATCAAACCACATCTGATGGCCACAGGGGCTCGCACCAAAACACGGGTCAAAGTGGTCGATGAATGCGGACTGAAAATTCTCCAACCCCCATCCAAACATGGGACGATCCAAAAACGCATTCCACCCAATCTCCCAGACGCTCAACCGCGCGCCTGAGCTTGCGCTGACAAAGGCTTGGTACACGCGGCTGTCTGCGTCAAACAGCAACGCGCTCCACACATAGACAAAACTCACGACCAGCAAGACAAGCAGGGACAGCCCGAAATACTTTTTCATCCGTGTCGGCTTGGACGCAAACAGAAGAAACAACGCCATCGCAAAAACAGCTCCACCCAACAGCGCGCCCTTGGCGGCAAGGGCAGAGGTCAGCAAGATCAGCCCAGCAAATACAGCGGCCGTCCAGTAGCCGTATTTTTTCATGCGAGGGGAATGCGTGGTGAATGCAATCTGCAAGCTGAAAATAACATGAAACAGTAAGTACGCACCAAAGTACGTCGAGTTCCCCAACGTCGATCCACCCATGGAGTCGCTCCAAAACGTGGGGTCCATGAGCCAGATCAAAAAGATGGATCCGACCGCAAGCGCGACAAGAGTTGAGACAAAGAAGTACCTATTCCATTCTTCCCTGCTTCGCATGACGGACGACAACACAAGGAAAACGGCCGCCAGATGCAACCAAAACAACAAACCATTGATACGATCCGTGCTTGCCCAAAAGCTGTGAAATGGATCCACCCCAAGCAGTGAAACAAGGATCATGACTGCCAGATAGATCCAAAACGCGATGGAAACGGCGTTCAGCCGCGGCCGCCAACGTGTATCTTTCACCAACAGCCAGAGGTAGCAGACGAGTAAAAGCTCGGCGAGCGCCATGAGATACAGCACCTTGGTCGAGTCAAAGAAAAAGTCCAGCGGCGTCCATAAGACAAGCGGCGTGAACAAGAGGGCGTAGAGGAGTATGCGTATGCTCATAACGCGCTAAAAATCAGCGTCGTAATAAAACCGGAACAATAGCTCCATCTTATGCGTTTGGGCGTCTGTGGCAAGGTATGATTCGACCAATGGCTGCAACGTAGGGTCAACATCAAGGATGTGCTTTGCCACCTCTTGCTCCTGTGCGGAATCATCCAAGAATTTTGTGGTGATAAGGGAGCGCATCAACGAACCTCGCGCGAGTGGACCAACCTCGAGTGCCTTATTGGCGGTTTCCGTCGCCTGCTCGAGGTTCCCCTCGTCTAACAGGAGAGAGACGCGGGCCCAGTACGGGAGCGGGTTGCGAGGAAAGCGGTCAATGGCGAGTTGGGCGAGCTCATGAGCCTTGTTGAGTTTTGTTGGATCGAGAGTTCTCCCCCAGACTTGATAGAGGAACACCAGATCCAGGTAGCCACGCAAAAACTCAGGCGAGTGGTCGATGGAGTCCAGAAGCCCCTGCTGGGCAAGGACAAGCTCCTCGAGCAGAATCAACGAAAACTGTTCTCGATGTTCCGGCGACAAATCTAGAATGACCGTCGCGGTCTGCGCTGCCAGAGCGGAGCGGCGCAGGTCAATCCCGTGAGGTGAGCGCATCACAGCCGTTTCGTAGGGTGCAAGATGCTCGCGCAGGGTTGTTGCGTCAAACACGGCTTTTGTCGCCAGACTGCTGCGTGCCGGGAGGAGGGTGACGAAGTAGAACAAGACACTTGTTGTCATGAGAAGAACCACGAAAGCAGACATACCTTGCGGGGACACGCGAGACGCACTCGGTATCGACCGTTCCTCTTGTCGTGTGTGGATGTATCCCAAAACCGCAAACCAGCTCAGATAACTTGTGAGCGTATCAAAAACCATCAGGCTTTGAACGAAGTTGGCGGCAAGGAGTGCAACCAACAGGCTCGCCTCAGTCGTGGAGAGACGTTTCCCACCAACCGCCTGGCGAATCCCCCATAAGGCCGCCAAAAGAATCGACACATACGCCAAAAGCCCAAGAACCCCGGTCTCGGCAAGAACGTCGAGGATCTTGTTGTGCGCCCGATCGAACCAGATTTCCCCACCGCTTGCTTGGGAACCTAGCTCTGGACGGTAGTACGTTTGGAACATGCTCGAAAAATTCTCCGGCCCCCACCCCAACAGCGGTCTATCTTGAAACCCCTCCCAGGCAATTTCCCACAAAATGAACCTCGTATTGCCCGATCGCTCCACGACAAATTGACGCACGGGACTCTGGGGGAAAAACAATGAAACGGCCACATACGACGCGATCAAGAAGAGCCCGACAAGAAGGCACAAGCCAGCAGCCCTCTGGACGCGAGATCTGTTGCGAAACAACAGAACGAGCCCGAGAAAAAGAACCGCTCCGCCTTCAAGCGCCAACACAGCGGCCTGTGCCTCTGTCATCAGCAATGCCAACACCAAGAAGGCAACAATGGCATACATCCAGTATTTCCTTGAACGAGTCTGTGCGTGGAGTGCAAGGATGGCGGCAAAGAAAATGTGAAAGATCAGGTAGGTTCCGTAGAACGATGAGTTCCCTATTGTCGACCCCCCGTGAGTCATCGCGTACCAAGGAACGCTCTCCCTCATCAGGGAGGTGTAAAAGAAAACGGCCGTCACGGCGACGGCGACCAGGACGGACACAAAGAATAATCGGTGCCAATCTTGTTTGGTTCGCAAAACTGACACCATCGCGAGGAACACTACGGCTAGGTGCAGCAAAACAATCGTATTCACCTCTCGCTCCGGGCTCCCCCAAAAGCTCACAAGCGGATTAACCCCAAACACCGAAGCGAGCGTGACCACAAGCGCGTACACGAGCACTGACATCAACACCCATGAGCCCTTCGGCCGCCACCCTTTGTGTGCAAGCCAGAGCCAGACCAACCCAACGAGCAACACTTGAGAAGCCGCAAGAACGAAAACCATTTTTGAGCTAACGAGAAAGTAGTAAAAACTCGGCCAAAAAACCAAGGGAGTGAGCATCAGGACATAGAGGACTCCGCGGACGAGTGGCATAGAATGGCTCCATTTTCTCTTTTTTTACGAAAGATGTAAACTTTCCCGCGTATGGAAAAACCTCGAACGATTCTCGTGACTGGAGGGGCTGGATTTATTGGGTCGCACGTGGCGCGCCGTTTGGGAGAACTGGGACATACCGTCATCATTGTCGATAACCTCAACGACTACTACGACCCAACACTAAAACAGGCGCGACTCGATACTCTCCTGGCCGACACTCCTCACATCTTCTACCAGGTCGACATCGCCGACGAGGCCACGATGCGAAACGTGTTCGAGTCACACAAGATCGACCAAATCTGCCACCAGGCCGCGCAGGCGGGCGTGCGTTACGCCGCGCAGGCGCCGCTGGTGTACGAGCACAGCAACATGCGCGGCACCCTCGTCTTGCTCGAGCTCGCGCGCGAGTTCGTGGTCGAGAACATCGTCATGGCCTCAAGCTCGTCGGTGTATGGCGATGCCGCGCACTATCCTGTCAAAGAAACGGACATCACCGACCAGCCGATCTCGCTGTACGCCGCCACTAAGCGCGCGACCGAGCTGATGGCGCACAGCTATCACCATCTCTACAACCTCCCCATCACCTGCCTGCGTTACTTTACGGTGTATGGCCCCTGGGGCCGCCCGGACATGGCGTTTTTTTCTTTTACGAAGGCGGCGTTGGAGGGAAAACCGATCGACGTATTCGGCCAAGGGAAGCTGTCGAGAGACTTCACCTATATCGACGACATCGTTGAAGGGATCGTCCGCGCGCTTGAGGTGAGGCCCCCATGGGCGATTCTCAACCTCGGACGCGGGAAAGCCGAACCACTTATGTCCATGATCGAGTGCGTTGAGCGAGCCGCGGGCAAGACACTCACGAAAAACTTCGTCGACATGCAACCGGGAGACGTCCGCGAGACATGGGCGGATATTTCGCAAGCACGCAAGCTTCTCGGGTGGGAACCAAAAGTCAATCTCGATGAGGGCATCCCAAAATTCGTTGAATGGTACCGAGAGTGCTATGGAATCTAGCCGTGATAAGCTTGTCGCGGTCTTCTTCACGCATGGCGTTTCTCTCGAGCTTTGGGAGAAGCGCGGCATGTTCTCGCGTGAAGTGCAGTTCTATAAAGCGCTGGCGGACAAGCTCGGCGTCGTGCATCTGTTCACCTACGGCCGCGACGATGCTCGATACCAAAAACGACTCGGCGAGCGACTCGTGGTGCATCCCAAACGACTCCCGCTTCCCGATCTTCTGTACGGCTTGCTCCTGCCGTTTTTGTCCTGGCGACTTCTCCGTCGCGTCAATGCCATTCGTATCCACCAAACGGCCGGAGCAATCCCCGCCGTGCTCGCACATTGGCTCACGTGCAAACCGCTCATCGTGCGCGGAGGATTCCAGTGGTATTCGTTTGCGAAGCGGCAAGGATCCTCAAAGCTCAAGCTGTCGATCATCTCACTCATCGAGCGCCTTGCCTACCGCTGTGCTCACGCGATCATCCACACCACGCAAGCGGATGCGAACTTCGTCGCCGCGCGCTATGGAGTCGCCGCGCGTAAACTCCACGCCATCCCCAACTGGGTCGATACGGATTTGTTTCGCCCGTATCCGGAATGTCATCCGTCCGCTTCCAAACATGAAGCGCTCCCGCGAATCTGTTTCGTGGGACGCCTGGAAGAACAAAAAAATCTCTTTGCGCTCATAGAGGCGATGCGCGGACTGCGTGCACAGCTACATGTCTACGGCGACGGCCCGTCGCGCGAGCCGTTGCGCGAGCACGCCCGCGCCATGGACGTGAGCGTGGTTTTCCACGGCGTGGTCGCCAACGACCGTCTGGCGCGCTGCCTGTGTGCGTGCGACATCTTTGTCCTGCCGTCGTTGTACGAAGGGAACCCGAAGGTTTTGCTCGAAGCCATGGCGTGCGGTTTGCCGGTGATCGGGACAAACGTCGAGGGGATCGCGTCGGTAATCGAAGACAGCAAGACCGGGATCTTATGTGAGACACGTCCCGAGTCCATCCACCAAGCGATCACAGACCTTCTTGCTGACCCAGTCCGCCGAGCCAGACTAGGGGCTGCCGCGCGTGAATTCATTGTTGGCTACGCCTCACTTGAACGAGCCCTACAAACAGAAGTTCCTCTCTACGACCTATGATCGCCTACGACCCGCTCAACAAGCGACTCGCCCTATTCCAACAACAGGCAACGCCTGACTTTTGGGATGAACAGTGGAACAAAGAGGATCTCAAAAAAAACATTTCCTCTGGGAAGACCCACCACTTCATCAAACATTTCACCCAGTCGTACATCGCTCCTGGTGGTCGGATTCTCGAAGGAGGCTGCGGAACAGGACAAGTCGTCTATGCTATGTCTTCCTGGGGTTACGATGCACAGGGAATCGACTACGCACAGAAGTCTGTTGCGACCACACGCGCCCTGATCCCCTCCTTGCAGATTTCCGTCCAAGACGTTCGAGCGACGACCTTTCCAGACGCCTTCTTTGATGGGTACTGGTCCTTGGGCGTCATCGAACACTTTTGGGAGGGCTTCGCTCCGATCACGAATGAGGCGCATCGTGTCTTGAAGCCGGATGGCATACTCTTTCTCACCTTCCCCTGGATGTCGCCCTTGCGCCGGATGAAGGCAAAACTCGGACGCTATCCACGCCTTGAGCCCCACACCGACTTCTCAAACTTTTACGAGTTCATGCTAGACAAGGGCCGCGTCGTGCACGAACTGGAAGCTCAAGGATTTGCCTGTGTAGAGACCTACCCCTACGATGCCCTTAAGAGTCTCAAGGACGAACTACCCTTACTGCGGCCTCTGCTTCAAAAACTCTATACAAGCAAGTCACCCTTCGCGCGAGCCACACGCCTTGTCCTCACGGTTCTTTTCGCCCGACTTTGCGGCCACATGATCCTCCTCGTATGCAAAAAATCCTCGTCCACCTCACGTTGAGGCTCCACAATTTCAGCTACAAACTCGCCAGCCGACTTGCTATCCAAGCCGAAGGCGGTTTGCATCCCAAGCATAGGTTGATGAATTACCACCAGTTTTTTCTCGACCACGTCACATCAAGTGACCGCGTGCTCGACATCGGCTGTGGCAATGGTGCACTCGCCTATGACCTCGCGGGTAAGGCGGCTCGCGTGACGGGGATTGATCTGCGCGAGAAAAATCGCACGGCATGGACGGGTCGATTCTCCCGCCCGAATCTCACCTATCAGGTTGCCGACGCGACGACCTTCTCGCCAGAGGAACGGTTCGACGTCGTCGTGCTCTCCAATGTCCTCGAGCATATAGAACATCGTCCTGCGTTCCTTGAATCGATCAAACGCCTCGCTCCCCTGTTTCTCATCCGTGTGCCCATGATCGATCGTGACTGGATCACGCTCTACAAAAAAGGTCTCGGCATTGAGTATCGACTCGACACGACCCACTTCACGGAATACACCCTCGACCAGTTCCGCTACGAGCTTGAACACGCTGGCCTCGCCATCCAGACTTACTCTGTCCAGTTTGGCGAAATCTGGGCAGTTGTTCGTCTAGATTCTTCCAACGTATGAGCACCATCACAGACAAACTCTGGCGTACGGGATCAAACTGGATACGGAGTCTCCCTAACCTGCTTCGACCACAGCAGATTCAAATCGTCACGGACGGTCATGATTGGGTCATCACCGAAGTTGCCAAGTCTCTTGCCAAGTCGTTGTTAGAAAAGAATCTGACGCGGGTTCATGTGAGCCCGTTTTTTCATTTTCTCTCTGACAAGGTCATTCACTTCAATTCCGTCCCGGCCCCGAAAAGATTCAACCGCAACAAGGTGATTCAAACCTGGTACCACGTAAACCAAAACGATCCCCGTCTCAAAGAAATGGGACGCGTTGCTTCGCGCATTGACCTTCTCCACACAACCGCTCAGACGACCAAAGCGATGTTGATGCAGCACGGCTTCCCCGAAGAAAAAATTCGGGTGATCCCCATGGGCATCGATCTCACCCTGTTTACCTCCGCCCCGTCACCGGATCGAAAACGGATCCGCGCAGAGCTTGGGATTCCAAAGAGTGCTTTCGTGATCGGTTCGTTCCAAAAAGACGGAGACGGTTGGGGAGCGGGCATGAACCCGAAATGGATCAAGGGACCAGATGTGTTCTGCGACGTGGTAGAGCGTGTCGCCAAAGAGCTCCCCGTGCACGTGCTTCTGAGTGGCCCCTCTCGGGGGTATGTGAAAGATCGTCTCACGCGCGCCAACATCCCGTTCACGCATCAGTTCTTGAACGCCTACGCAGATGTAAACACACTCTATCAAACGCTTGATGCCTACCTCATCGCATCAAGAACAGAAGGCGTTCCGATGGCTCTTTTAGAGGCGTGGGCAACCGGTACTCCACTCGTGAGTACACGTGTGGGCATGGTTACGGATGTGGCAGTTGATGGGGAAAACGCGCTGCTTGCCGATATTGAAGATCGTGATAAGCTGACGGCACATCTCCTGCGTTTACAGAGTGATTCCGCCCTACGTTCGCAACTCATTTCACAGGGAATCGCGCAGGCACAGAATCATCGTTGGGAGACACTGATCAATCGGTACTGGGAGGAATTGTACAAACCCCTTTTATGAAAAAAGCGCTCATCACAGGAATCACAGGCCAAGACGGTTTTTTTCTTTCTCGATGGCTATTGGGAGTTGGGTATGACGTCCATGGTTTCATCCGTCGCAATAGCGCTGCCTCGCTCGGAAATTTACACGCACTCAACCAGGATGAACTCGATCGGCTCACGATCCACTGGGGCGATGTGACCGACCACACGATTGTCGACACCGTTGTGCGCGAGGGACAATTTGATGAGGTGTATCACCTGGCCGCGCAAAGTTTTGTCAGTGCAAGTTTCACTAACCCAAGTCTCACCTACAAAACGAACATCGAAGGGACTCTCAACTTCGTCAACGCGATCAAGGAATACTCCAAGCACACGCGCTTCTACTTTGCAGCGACGTCCGAGCTATACGGCAAAGTCCAACAAACACCGCAGGATGAACGGACACCCTTTTATCCTCGTAGTCCATATGGCGTGTCTAAACTCGCCGGCTTCTGGACCGTAAAAAACTATCGCGAGGCGTACCAGCTCTTCATGAGCAATGGCATCTTGTTTAACCACGAGTCCGAACACCGCGGAAAGGAATTCGTAACCAGAAAAATTGCGCAAGCCGTCGCCCATCTAGCAAAGGGTGGAACCGAACCCCTCTTGATCGGCAACCTCGAGGCGAAGCGCGACTGGGGATTTGCAGGTGATTACGCGAAGGGCATGTGGATGATCCTCCAGCATGGATTTGCAGATGACTTTGTCTTAGCCACCGGAGAAAACCACAGTGTCCGGGAGTTTGTCACGGAGGCGTTCAGGGTCGTCCAAATGGAGATCGTCTGGCAAGGAGAAGGAACACAAGAGATCGGTGTGAATCCCAAAACAGGAAACACGCTTGTCGCCATCGATCCTCAATATTTCCGACCGGCTGAAGTCGACACGATCTTAGGGAATTACACCAAAGCCAAAACGCTCCTTGGATGGCACCCATCGGTCACCTTCCCCGAACTGGTCAAACGCATGGTGGAAGCGGAGATGGAGCGATCATGAATGCCTGTATGAACATTGCCATCGGAATGAAAATTACTCAGGGCCCGTTCGGTGGAGGAAACCAATTCGGGAAATACCTCTCTTCATTCTTACAAAACCTGGGGCACCATGTTTTTTTTGATCTCGACTGCGACAAGCTTGATATCATCCTGCTTACCGATCCACGGACGTCCATGCAATCTGTCACCTTTGGACCACTCGAGATCATGCGCTACGTCAATGACATCAACTCATCCGTCTTACTCGTCCAACGGATAAATGAATGTGACGAACGCAAAGGAACCCACGGTCTCAACCGACTCCTGTCTGCCGCCAACGGAATCATGGACCATACGGTCTTCATCTCTTCCTGGCTTGAACGGTTGCATCGAAAACAAAACCTCTTCACCAAGAACAGCTCCGTGATAAAAAATGGAGCTGACCGTTCTGTCTTTACGTATCAACGGAAACAACTTCCAACGGATCGAAAGATTCGACTGGTGACCCACCACTGGAGCGCGAACTGGAACAAGGGTTGGGACGTCTACTCTCATCTTGACCAATTACTCGCCACAACCAACCTTGGCGAGCAACTCGAGTTCTCATATATCGGCAATGTCCCTGCAAAGACCTCCCTCAAGGTCACGAACATCATTCCCCCCCTGTCGGGAGCTGAGCTTGCACAGGAACTGCACCGACATAATGTATACATCTCTGCTTCTGTCAACGAACCTGCCGGAATGCACCACATCGAAGGTGCATTGTGTGGTCTTCCGCTCCTCTATCGCAATAGTGGCGCCCTCCCTGAGTATTGCAATGGCTATGGAATCCGTTTCGACGGAGTAACCGATTTCAAAGAATGCCTTGAGACGCTCGTGGAGCAGTACGACGTCTTTGCCCAACATATGTCTCGCTACAACCATACAAGCGAGCGTATGTGCCAAGAATATCTTGACCTGTTCGAACGGATACTGCGTCACCGAGACGGCATCCTCTCGCACAGGCAAAGAAAAAACTTCTCTCTCTTGCATAAGTTTGTGATCCGTGGCTGGCAAAATGTGTACCGGCTTACGTCAATGGTAGAATAGATTTGACGATCTATGTTCAAAAAAAAAATCGATTACTTTTTTTGGGCAAGCTATCGTCGAAGAATGATCGATGCTCTTTTATTGAAGAACATCTCCCTGTTCCACGGCATCGTTCTCGATATAGGTGGTAGGGATCGTGGTCGTTTCCAAAAACCCAAAAACCAGGTCGAACGCTGGATCTTTGCCGACATCAACCCGACCCACCGCCCAGACCTACTGTTGGACGTGGCAAACATGCCCGTTGTCCAAACAAATAGCATCGACGTGATCAGCGCATGTGAACTCTTTGAACATGTGAAACGAATTGACGCTGGCCTGCTAGAATGCCGTCGCGTCCTGAAGCCCTCTGGGCTTCTGATTATCACGGTCCCGTTTCTCTATCCTGTCCACGCAGACCCGCACGATTACCAACGGTGGACAGAAGTGAAATGGAGAGAGACGCTTGAAGAGATGGGATTTTCCATAGAAAGCTGTATCGTGATGGGGGGATTCTTTACTGTTGTTGCCGACGAATTGAAGATGCTCATACGGTCATTTTCCAAACCGATTCGTTGGATCCTCGCTCCGCTCATACCC
>JACQSJ010000025.1 GCA_016205995.1 Candidatus Uhrbacteria bacterium
AACTTGAAATCCTGAAACACCACGCCGATCTGCCGTCGTAACAAGGGAATATCGCGGTCATGGATATGCGTGATGTCCCAGCCGCCAATTTCAATGGTGCCACGCGTGGGACGCTCCTCCGCAAACAGCAATTTTGCCAGCGTTGACTTCCCTGTTCCGCTCTTCCCGACAATCGAAACAAATTCTCCAGGTTTCACGTGAAGGCTGACCCCTTCCACCCCCACGACATTGGGTGGATAGATTTTGGAAACATTTTTAAAACGGATCATACGGTGTCATCCCGAGTAACGCGAGGGATCTCCAGTGATCAGGAGATCCTTCCTCCCTGTCGGTCGTCAGGATGACAGAAAGATAGGTTATTGAAGCAGTTTCACACGCACGTTGATAAGCCCAAGCCCAGGTGACGCGAGTTTAGCGAAGGCGACTTTATCTAAATCGATGATACGATCTGGATGCACAGAGCGATCAGGGCCGTAATCGTTGATCCTCACGGTGACGGTCTTCTCCGGATTCTCGAGGCTCGTCACAACCAGGTACGACCCTTTTGGATAATCCGGTGACGCTGCACAGTCGCACCCCTTGTAAGCATACCAGCTTGCCTCGCCCACCTCTGGCACCTCATCCTCGAAAATCGCCAATCGCGCGTACGGCAGATGGATGAGGGCGCGCACGGATCCGTTCTCAGGACTGTCCGTGGACGGGAGTTCCTCCCACACGGATTTCACGGCGTTGTAAAAATAGATGCGACGGCGGCCATGGAGTCGATCATCTTCTTGCGCCTCCGTTGGGTACTTAATCTCCAAGAAGAAAAAATCACGACCGTCGTAGCTCTCCTTATTCAGGATATCAAACAGGTAGATGTTTCCCAAGAGCGACCTCTGGGTAACTTCATCATCTGGCGCATCTGCAAACGACTCGAGCGTATCCCCCATGATCGACGGGTCGAGTGTCTTGAGATCCACACGTGTGGCGACGTTGAGGGTCTCTGGTCTGATCCCCAGTCGCATGAGTCCATCGTGAGACTCAAGCGTGTACCCCTTCACAATCGTCGCCGCATCAAACTGGGTCGAGACAATCACTTCCAACTCAGCAGCCTGCACGGGCGAAAGAAAAATCGAGAAGAAAAAAAGAATCGAGAGGCAGGTCGCGGTTCTTGTCAAAGACATAGTTCCCGTCTATTATACCGGTCGATGCGGGGTTAGTACAATGGTAGTATACTTGCTTCCCAAGCAAGAGACGCGGGTTCGATTCCCGTACTCCGCTCCATCCAATACAAAACAGAAAAGAGCTCCCACATGGGGGCTCTTTTTGGTTTGACAAAAATGCTTCCTTCCATTATCTTTGGCCCCTGGCCAACACAAGGAGGACCAGATGTCCGATACGGAAATGACCGGCAATGCACGGTCGGAGATGGGCAAGCCAATGTACCAAGCCGCAAACGGCTTCCGAGCCGTCGTCGAGCACGCCGTCGAGCTTGACGGCTTCCCCAGCCAGGTGCGCGGGCCCGTCCTCGCGGTCTACTGCCAGGATGAGGATGGCGATCTCCTCGTCGAGCCTCGATGGCTCACCCCTGCGGGTGTGGGCGTCCACCGCGGACCGATGTTCCGAGTGCAGACCCTCATCGGTGATCTCGTCCACAACGAACCCGACTGGTTCGCCCACAACGAGATCGACTTCGCCCGTTGGCTCGAGCTCGCCCTCGCCAACGCGCCCTGACCAGCACGCCCAGACCCACACAGATCCACCCGGGTCCCTGCCCGCCGTCACTCACACAGTGCAGGCGGGTCTTTTCTTATGGTAAACTTGAAACACGAAAACTCCCTATGTCCATGAAAAGCATTTTTCCTCTTCTTCTCCTACTGGGAATCTTTATTCCACACGTCGCCTCCACAGCGACGATTCCCAAGGTAGGCAAGATCACCCCCACGACCGCTGTCGCGGGCGAAGACGTGACTTTTTCCTCAGTAGTCTCAGATGATGATCTCCTCGCCTCGTGTCGCCTCTTTGTGGATGGAGAGGACGAGAAAGGCATGACGATTAAACGCGACGTGGTCTACGCGCAGCTTGAGCTTGAAGAAGGGACCACGCGGCTCTACGCCAAATGCACCGACGCGAACGGAAACGTCGTGTCGGGAAGCGCCGTCACCGTGACGGTCTCGGATGGATCCTCTTATGTCGAACCAGGGGCGCTCATCAAGCTTGGCTGCGAAGGCGACGTCTACCCAAACGACCCCTGCACCTCCGTGTACTACTATGGTGTCGATGGGAAACGCCACGCCTTCTCGACCGAGGCTGTCTTTGCATCCTGGTTCAAAGACTTTGATGATCTCGTCATTGTCTCTGACGAAGTCATGTCCAACATCCCTCTGGGAAAAAATGTCATCTACCGACCAGGGGAACGGATGGTGAAATTCTCGACGAACACGGTGTACGCGGTCTCGTACGCCGGCCTGCTTCGCCCGATCGCGAACGCGGAGATTGCCGAGGCCCTCTACGGGGAAGACTGGGTATCCCTGATTGAAACGGTGGATGACGTGTTTTACGGAAACTATCGCATCGGCGCCACGATTGAGAGCAGCAGCAGCTTTTCATGGAGCACCGCTCGCCGCACCACCACAACGATCGACCAGACTCTCTAGAGCCTTGCACCCATCGATCTTCCTTGTTATCCTTTGGCCGTCCGTCTGCCACTGTAGCTCAGTCGGTAGAGCAATGCTTTCGTAAAGCAGAGGTCGGCGGTTCGAATCCGCCCAGTGGCTCCAAAAAACCTCCGTCTTGAGACGAAGGTTTTTTGTTTCTGTTCGAGAATCTACTTCTCCCCCACGTATCGCTTCACTTCCACGCTTGTGAGGTACTCTTCCACAACTTCCTCAAGCGATACCTTTGGGATGGTGATGGACAACAGATGGAGCTGCGTCTCGTCTCCGGCAACGATTTTCTCCGCGAGCTTGAAAACGGCATACCCTTCAGGAAGTTCGATCACCTCCGTTGTCTGCCCTTCCTCCAACGACGTTACCTGGTTGGCCCACGATTCAGGAATCACAGACGCCTTCACATAGCCCAAGTCTGACTCGATCCCCTCAAAACCGGCGTGCACGTCCTTGGCGATGGTTGCAAAATCCTCGCCCCCTTGCACACGCACATAGGCCGCTTGCACGAGCTCGGCACGTGGTTGCTGGGTCGATGTGTCCGCGAGGACCACATCGGTCATCTGCAGCGCGAGCACGATCGACTCCACAATCCGGGTTCTAAACTCCTGCGTCGTCCAGCCAAACGTCTGCGAAAGATTCTGGGCAAATGCCTCCTCCCCATCTTGGGCAATGACGTCCTGGTAGTACTGCTCCACCCGCTCCTCGTCGAGTTCCACCCCGTACATCTTGGCCAGCTGTTGGATCGCCATCTTGTTCACAAGGGTGTCGGCAATGGCGATCTCCAGTTGTTCCTGCGGGGGAGCCTGTTCCCCCGCATCGCCAAAATACTGTTGCAGCGCCTCGTACTCAGTCAAAAATTCTTTGAGGGTCACTGTCTTCCCATCCACCGACAAGGCCGGATACGGGATCACCTGGGCCAGGGCACGCACCAGGCCGTCCTCCAGAGGACGGGCATAGACCTGGGTGCTCAGGAGGGCGAACACGACCAACGCAGATGCGAGCACAACGATAATCTTGCCCTTGGGTGTCAAAAGAAATTGTTTCCAAGCGGGAACAGGAGCACGGTCGTCGGATCCCCCCTCTCGCGAGATGGGGGAGGAGGGGACGGAAGGAACGTCAGTCATATGCAGCAAGGGCGTTAAAGGCTTGTTTATCAAAGAAGTAATACCACCATCGCGTCGGGTTGGCTACAGGCTCGACCGTTTGGTTGTCAATCACCAGTCCCAATGGATCACTCGCATCCCCCTGCGTGTCCGCTAAAACTTCGGCAGAAACGGGTTCCCCCTCTTGAACCACAAGCACCGTCTCTCCAGGTTTTTTCATTCCCAGCTTCAGGCGAGCCTCTCGTTCGATATACGATTCCGTCTGCATGGCGGTGCGAAGTTCGGAGAGGTCGATGTTGCGTGTGACCACGGAGTCGGCTTGGGCTTGAAGCGCTTCAATCTCGGCACCGATAGCCCGGCTACGAACCACCTCTCGCGAGAGCGCCACGCCCAAAAACGCGATCACCAAGATATTGACGACGAGCAGGAGTCGCCAACGGATGAGGCGTTGAACAAGTGGTCCTCTAGGAGACGGCATGGGTGGATTGCCTCGCGCGCACGCGAAGGTCGTTGATAAGGTCGGCGAGGTGTTGTGGGTGTTTCACTCGGTCGATTTGGATGTCCGCGGCGGAACCGTGCAGATGAAGCGTGAGGCTTCCATACCCAAACAGGGTCGCGACGATCCCCTTCACGCGTACACTCACCTCTTCGACGTCTTCAAACCGCGCCTCGGTCACGACCCGATGGAAGAAGCCTCGTTGGTCATGGTCGATGACGCGCGCGTCTGTCACCAAGAAGACCGTGCGGTCCCACAGAAGAAAGCGGCGCAACAGAAGCAAGAGTCCTGAGGCGAGCCAGACAACAAACACGAAAACGCCCCACGTCCCCTGTCTCCAGAGCGGGAAGAGGAAGAAAAATGGAAGGACGGTCCAGATCGTTGTGAGCACAAACATCCAGAGCGTTGGCAGAACGCTCGCACGGACGACTTCGAGGACTTCCTCGCGGGCTTTGAGTTCGATGTACTTAGGGACGTCCATAGTGTGTGTTGAGGGGACTGTTCCCGAATGAGCGATCTTGCCTTTCACGGGGCCCCGCGACCACCTCAATGTAGGATTACCTACGTCTCGGCGGCTCGCTTCCCCGTTCAAGGCAATCTCATCTCATTAGGGAACAGTCCCTTAAGTGCTCGACGCACAGCGTCGCGATCATCCCAGGCGACTTTCTTTCCATGTGCGACCGCCATCACGGGCTCACTTCCCTTCCCCGTAATCAGGACGAGGTCGTCGGGCTGTGCAATCTTGATGGCAAAATCAATAGCTTCCTGGCGTTCCAAGATGCGATACAAGTTCACCCCATCCATTTTTCCCGCACGCCCGGCCGCATCGGCGACATCGTTGATAATCTGCATCGGATCTTCATCGTAAGGATCCTCATTGGTGACGATCACCATGTCGTCATGCACCGCAGCCATCTCTCCGAGTGTCTTACGACGAGCAACATCCCTTCCTCCACCGGCACTTCCAAGAATGTGAATCAGGCGCCCGCCTTCGATCCCCCCCCTTCCCAAGGGGGGGCTAGGGGGGGTTGCCGCGCGGCTATTACGCATCAACTGGATCGCCTCGTAAACCGCTGCAAGTGCCGCAGGCTCATACGCATAGTCGACAATCACCGTAAACGGCTGGCCTTCGTCGATTTTCTCGAGTCTTCCTGGAACCGGCACAAGTGCCTCAACTCCACGACGAATGGTCCCATGATCGATCCCTAAGAGCGAGAGCGCCGTCATGGCCAAAAGTGTGTTCTCTAGGTAAAACCGTCCGATGGGTTTGAGATGCACCGGTTGCCCCGCCCAGGAGAACGTCGTACACGTCCCTTCGAAGGCAACTTCAGCAGCGAGTACGGGGGTCGTGTTCAATCGCGTCTGGAGTTCGGGCTGTGCACCTTTCCACGAGCACCCGCCGTATCGATCCGCTTCAAACGAGAGGAAGTATTCGGCGTGCGGATCGTCGAGGTTCACCACCATCGTCTTTTCGATTTCCCGGCCGTCGATGCGCTTGCGAGGGAGACGGCTCAACCGGGCGAACAACTTCCCCTTCGCGGCTTTGTAATTCTCAAACCCCCCGTGCGCCTCGATGTGCTCGGGCGTGAGGTTGGTAAACACAAGCACATCGTAGTTGATCCCGATATGGCGAAACTGGGAGATCCCCTGCGAGGACGTCTCGATCACGGCATAGCAACACCCAGCATTCACCATCTCGCGCAAGAGCTTCTGCGTTTGGAACCGACCAAGCATGGTCATCTTTTGATCGTTCACCCATTCGCGGTCCGCCACCTTAAAACTGGCGGTCGTGGTCCATCCTACGCGCTCGCCGGCAGACTCGAGCAGTCGGCCGATGAACTGCACCGTCGTCGATTTCCCGTTCGTCCCCGTCACCCCGATCACGATCAGTCGCTCAGATGGATGTCGATACAAAAACGCCGCGAACCGCGCAAGGACATAGTGGTACGCACCGATGAGTGGCTCGGGCGCCAGTGAACGGAGAAACGACTTCAACATAGACCTGGCTATTTTAACATAAAGGGGCTGTTCCCGAATGCGATGAGATTGCCTTGAACGGGCTGGCAGCCCCTTGAAACGTACTGAAACGTACGTTGAAAGGGGTGCCTGGGCGCCCGTGAAAGGCAAGATCGCGCATTCGGGAACAGTCCCATAAAAAGAAAAGCTCCCCCGTTGTGGGAGAGCCGTGGTACGTCGCCCGCGAGCGACGTACCGTGGCGCTACTCGCCAGCCATCAAGGCTCCAGCGGCCAGCCCAGGGTGGGCTCGTAGAAATACCACGACGGGTGAGCCGCCCAGTCCGCGCCGGCGTAGAGCGCGGCGCAAGCGGGGTCGTCGCGGTTCGTGAAGCGGAGCGAGTGGTACATCGCGTCCACCACGACTGCGGCGTAATCTCGCTGGCGCTCGAAACGTTCCGTCTCCTTGGCGAACTTCTCGATGAAGGCCGCACGGTAGAACCCGCGCTTACGACCCCAGAGCCGATCCTCGCTGCGCGCCTCCTGCAGCCGCTGCGCGGACTCCGCAAGGCGGATCGAGACTGTCGCGAGTTCTGACAACACCTCTCGCACGGTTGACTCGCCCGCGTCCTGCTGGGAGCAGAAGCCAGACAGGACCGCCTCCTCCCGATCCTGCGTCAGCGCGCGCAGTTCCCGCAGCGCGGGCTGGAGCGAGATGATGTGCGCGATCCGCGCACGCTCGCCGCGGAAGGAGTCGAGCGGCCGCTCGCTCACCTCGCGCCACAGCGCCATGGTGCGAGGTCGCGCGTACGCGCGCTCCCAGGTCTGCAGTCGCGCGTAGTGCGCCATGTGCCGCGCGCGCGAATCGGGCTCATCCGCCTCTTGCGCGCGAGCCACGACGGTGAGCGCGAGGAAGATCATCACCGCCGCGAAGACGACGAAAACGATCCAGAAGACCGTCTCCGCCAGACGGTCGTCCCATCGAGGGTAATGGTTCAAGATCGACTCCTTTCTAGATGCTCATGTACCACATGATCGACCCAGAAGTTCACTCCTCCCGGGGTTTCGATCTTGAGTCCCCCACCACGAACCTGCGGTGTGGGATTCGCAGAGCTTGCGCTCACTTCAAGGCTCGTCTGGAATCGACCAGCCACAAAATCAGCGCAACCAAAAACCGATGCTTCGAACGCAGGCAAAAAGAGACTGCAACCGAAGTATCGGCTTTATCGCCATTGAACGTTTTCGTTCGGGTCATGGGCGATACATGTCTCTCTTTCCCAGGTTTGAACGCCTTATTAAACCCTATTTTGAGGGTTTTGTCAATCGCGAGGAATGCAAAACCGCCCGAATTTTGGCGGTTTTGTGCAAATTTGCAAGTTTCCTACATGGCCAAGCGCTGTTTTACAGCACGAAGTTCAATTTCATGTAAAGAGACTGTCTTTTTTGTTTCACGCAAATCATCCTCCACACGCTGAATCCAAGCAGCAATAAAATGTCGATCCTCATCAAGACGCTTCATAATTGTGAGCATCTTCTCATTTGTTGATGTGACCTCTTGCCGAAATTCACGAAATTCTTCTACTAACGGAATCAGCGAATCAAGCTTCGCGTCGTGCTCAATGAGTTTTTCGATAACTTTGTCCTCGTGCATACAACAAAATATTACGCCTTTCCTCCCAATTTCTCAAACGCCGCTTTGAACTGGTCGCCGCGGTCGAATTCGTTTTTGAACATGCCGAAACTTGACGTCCCGGGCGAAAGGAGAATCACGTCGCCGAGCTTGGCGTTCTTATAGGCTTCCTTCACCGCCTGTTCCATAGATTTCACTCGGACGCTTGGAGCGCCATCTCCGATGGCGCGCTCGATGTCGTTGGCCGCGTCCCCATCAAACAGGACAACGTACTTACACTCCTGCCCGATCATCTTTCCCATCTGTGTAAAGCCCAACCCTTTGGACGAGCCTCCGCAAATCAGCACGATGTTCCCGCCCTTCCCGAAACGCTTCAACGCGGCCATAACCCCTTCAGGACTGGTACCGGTTGTGTCATTGACGAATAGAACGCCCTCAACCTCCCCGAGGATCTCCTGCCGGCCGGGCAGGCCCGCAAACGTCTTAAGCGAGGCGTGGATGTCTTCCTCTGAAACTCCGGCCAGGTACGCTGCAAGCGAGGCCGAAAGCGCGTTCATGATGTTATGGTCGCCCTCAAGCTTGAGGTCGTGGACATGAGCGTAGTTTGTCTCCATGCCGTCGATCCGACGCACGAAGTTGTCGCCGTTGCGATAGACCCCGTTTGTGCCTTCCGGCAGCGCCGTAGCCGAAAACCAATAGATCCGCTTGGACGGGATTCGACCGGCGATCTGGTGCATAATCTCCTGGTCGGCGTTGAGGATCGCCATCTGGTCTGGCTTCTGCTCTTGGAAGATCAACTCCTTCGCGGCCACGTATGCTTCAAACGAAGCATATCGATCGAGATGATCTTGGTACGCATTGGTGAGCAGGGCGATCTGCGGGCCCAGCCCCAATCCCTCGATAGACTCCAACAGCCACGAGGAAAGCTCAAGCACGATCGGGATCGACTGTTTTTCTTCAAGCAACCAGTCGAGGTCTTCCAAGGGCGAGCGCGTAATGTTGCCAGCGACAACGGTCTTGGGGTGCTTGTGCTTGAGCATCTCGCCCAGGAGCGCGGTCGTGGTCGATTTCCCCCGTGTGCCGGTGATTGAAAAAATCGGGAACGGGCAGTAGAGGAAAAAGAGGGAAATGTCCGACTCAATCGGCACGCCCTGTTCCTTGGCGAGGATCACAAACTCCGACTCTCGTGCAACACCAGGGTTTTGGACGACCAAGTCCACGTCGGTAAAGTTATCGGCATCATGTTTCCCCAGCACAAAGACCGGCTGGTAAATATCGCGATTCGTAAACTGGGCCCGGTACTGTGAGTACCAATGCATAATCTCGTCCACTGACTCGCGCAGCTCCTCCTCATCCTTCAGGTCTGTAATCACAAGCTGAGCTCCATGACGCATAAGCCACTTGGCCGCGCCAATACCAGAGCCTTTCTTGTAGCGCCCCAGCCCCATAACGGTAACCGTGGCGTCCTGGAAGTTTTTGATGTCGGACAAGTCAATGGACATAGAGTCAAAATTTTCCTCTTACACGTGCCACGCGAACCGTCACCATGGCCGTGGCAACCTGAAAAAACATCCGCCCATATTGTAGCACAGCCAGCGGCCAGCCGACTTTCTCATACTTGTGGCGGATCGAGAGACCCGAAAGCTTGACGGCTCCATACGGCAGGCCATGGCTACGGCAATAATAGTTGAGCGATGCCTCGACCATGAACCCTTTCAAGTACTGGGCAGGCGTGCGCTCGATAATGGAACGATGCAGAGCCCGTTCCCCTGCAATCAACGGAAGGTGACGTGTCAGCTGGGTAAGGACGATCCCTCGGTCACGCAGACCGACATTCATAACCCGTGATCCGTTGAGCACCGGCCGTACGAGCTGCTCCACGTGGTCTGGTGTCAGGCCCAGAAGATCGGCATCAAAAAACACCACGATGGGTGCGTCGGTGTGGATGAGCGCATGAAGCATGGCCTCGCCTTTTCCGCCCTGGCGCGGCATCTCGTGTACCTGTGCCCCGGCCTCGCGGGCACGAGCGGCCGTCGCATCCGTCGACCCGTCTGAGATCACCAGGACGTCCGTAAGCAGGGGCGATGCCAAAAGCGCGGTGACGACCTGGGCGATCGTCGCTTCCTCGTTATAGGCAGGAACAATGGCTGTGATGTTCTGCTGGCTCATACCGATCCTTTTTTGCGCTGTGAAAGTCTGGCGATCACCGCCGTGAGATCCTCTCGGAGTTCCTTCGCCCCTGTACGCAGCGCGGACACCCAATCCCCCAAATCCGGGGAAAAACTCAGCAACGCGACGGATTCTAAAATCCGGTCGAGGTAGGTGAGGGCCAGGCGGTATTCCTCTTCTGCGATATTCCAGCCAATGTCGTCTTCGTGCATCCCCTCACACAGCGCCGTAAAAATTTTCAGCGGAACCAGGTTCACGTTGGCATAGACCCGGAACAATTCTCCGGCATACATGCCGCCCTGCTCATACCCCCCCTTGGCTGCCGGCTTCACGAACATCGTCCAACGGATGGCCTTCTGGTAGAGAGGGTGTGCACGCACATAGCCAAGTTCTTGCTGCCATGCCTCAAAGGAGTCGTCGGGAGGTTCGTCCGGTTCACGGGCGGAAAGGACGGTCGGTGGCGGTTCCAGGACATCAAACCCCAACCGAGAGGAGAGCTCGCGATCGGATCGCTCCTCCGTATCAAGCTGTTCGGCCAGGATCGCGGATTCAAACGAGGGGGAGCGGCCGCGACGATGGAACGCTTCAAATAAATCCTCCAACTCATCCTCGAGGATATCAATCTCGTCACGACGGAACACCCAGGGGTAATCCTGGTCGCGAGGACTCATAGAGTTTCATGGCGCCGGATGGCCAGGTCGTAGGTCATCTGCTCCAGACGGCTGAGGTTCTTCTTAGCTTGATCAAATTTGGTGCGCAGGTATCCGGTGAGATCCAGGTCGAGCATGAATTCGATCACCATCGACACAACCTCCTGCACCTCCCTCACAACCTCTGGGTGCCCGAGGGTCACTTGGCGCGTTGCATACCGAACCAGCTCGCCGGTTGCGTCCGAGAGCCCGGCTAGATAGATGGCCGGTTGGTTTGCGCGCGCGTCCAGAACCACGATGCGGCCTGTTCTAAGGTACCCGGCAAACAACATTGCCTCGGCATACTCCTCCAGAGCCGCCCGATAGGAGCCTTCCTCTTTCAGCTCTGGGATCGTACGGAATGTTTTTTCGATCACCTTAAACTGTGCCTCAGCCTGTGCGAGCAGCCCTCCGGCCTCTGTGAGGTCATCACGGTGCAACGCAAAAATGGCACGCTTGGATTTGGAGAGGGCGTCGTTTGACCTAGCCGCCATCTCACGCCGAGCTCGTTCTCTGGCTTGGTATCTTTTCTGTACCTGGGCGAACACGCTAGGACGTTTCATGATGTTTGGCTGAGCTTTTGACGGACGCCAAAAGTTCGGTTATGCGCTTGTCGACCTCCTCCTGACTTTGTATCTGACGACGGATACGCGACTTCTGCCGGCGAATGTACTTTGCGACAGAGCGCGGATAGGTGGAGTGGCGAGTCATACGGCGAGAGTTAATGATTTTTTATGCTGTTTGTGCAGGAAAAACTCCTTTGCCAGCTCAATGGCAACCAGCTTGATCACCCCTATCATAAGCAATAGACCCCAGTCGGACAAGGAAAGCGGCGTCACCTCAAACAACCCTTGAAAGAACGGATGGATAAGCGCGAAGAGCATGAGCCCAAATCCCATTCCCACGCCTGCGATGAGCCAGGGGTTTGAAAACGGATTGATCTGGAAGATGGTGCGACGGAAGCTCTTTACGGCAAAGATGTAGAGGAGTGAGTCGATCCCCACGGCCGCAAACATGATCGAACGGATCTCGCCCAAGTCATCAATGGTCCCCAAGAGCCATCCGTAGAGGACAAAAAGGAGCAGGTCCGTCACCGCGCCGATGAGAAAAATGATAAGGAGCATCTCGCGGTTGAGGACGGGCTCATGGCGCGGGCGAGGCGGCAGCTTCATGACGTCCTTCTCCGCGGGTTCAAGTGTGAGGCCAATGTTGGGGAAGCTGTCCGCGACCAAGTTAATCCAGAGAATCTGTGCTGGGAGCAGCGGGATGGGGAGCCCCATGAGGATCGATCCGCCGATCAAGACGATCTCGGTAAAACTGTCCGCCAAAAGATAGACGGTCGTCTTGCGGATATTATCGAAGACGACGCGCCCCTCTTCGATCGCAGCGGTGATTGTCCCCAAGTCGTTGTTGAGGATGACCATGTCGCTGGCCTGCTTGGCCACCTCGGTGCCTGACCCCACCGCGACGCCAATATCCGCGGCCTTGAGCGCGGGAGCGTCGTTGACGCCGTCCCCGGTCATGGCCACAACCTCTCCGCACGCTTGCCACGCGTTCACGATACGAATCTTGTGCCGAGGCTCCACGCGGGCATAGATCGAAATCTGCTCGACGCGACGTTTAAGTTCCTCGTCACTCCATGCATCCAGATCGCTCCCAACCACCACAGAGTCCGACTCCAATACCAATCCGGCTTCGAGCCCAATGGCACGGGCGGTTTCTGGATGGTCACCGGTGGCGATGATTGTGCGGATCCCCGCCAGACGTGCCGCTTCAATCTGCTCACGCACCTGGGGACGCAGAGGGTCGCGCAGTCCGATAAATCCCAAAAACGTAAAGCCCTCCAAGGCCTCGCGAGAGAGGGATGGGTGCGTGGAGCTGATCGACCGACTGGCGACCGCCATGAGGCGCATCCCCTGGCGGGTGAGCGACAGGAGCTGTTCTTGCAGTTCTGCCCGTCGCTCTGGAGCCAAGCCAGTTTCATTCCCGTCAACCTGGATCATCGAACAAAACGGTAGCACCACGTCAGGCGCACCTTTCAAAAATATCTCTGTCTTCTCCCCTGCCGCATGGGCCGTCACCATGTACTTGTACGCACTCTCAAACGGAATCTCCCACAGGCGCGGACGCTCAAACGCAAGCGTCCTCACGTCCAGATGTTGCTCGAGTACAGCGGCAAGAAGGGCCCGTTCCGTGGGACTTCCACGCAGAGGATCCGGATCGCCCTCCACCATCACGGCGTCATTGCACAGCGCCATAACCTCGAACAGTTTACGCATGGCAGCGTCCGGTTCATTGCCAGCGGGGAATGGATAGACCCATGTTTGCGCCGGAGTCACGAGATGGGTAACCCGCATCTCCCCTTGCGTGATCGTCCCGGTCTTGTCCGAACAGATGATCGACACGCTTCCGAGTGTCTCGGCCGCAACCAGCCGACGCATCAACGACTTGCGGCGCAGGATCCTCTGCATCCCAATGGCTAAAATCACGGTCACGGAAACGACGAGTCCTTCGGGAATCGCCGCCACGGACAGCGCTACGGACATCTCAAACATCTCGACCACGGTCCGTCCCGAGACGATTCCCACAACGAATAGCATCGCCACCAGTCCCACCACAAGCGTCGCCATCCAACGCGCCAAACGTCCTAGCTGCTGTTGAAGAGGAGTGCGAACCTCGCGCGTCTCTTCGACGAGGGTGGCAATGTGTCCCAGCTCGGTCTGCGACCCGATCGCGACGACCACGGCCTGGCCGCGCCCACCTACCACACTCGTGCCGGCGTACACCATGTTGAGGCGCTCCGCAAGAAGGGCTTCTTGCCCCGAGGCCGCATCACGCTTGCGCACGGGAAACGATTCCCCGGTCAACGCTGATTCGTTCACGTTGAGGTCTACGCTGGTGAGAATTCTTGCATCAGCTGTAACACGGTCCCCGGTGTGCAAGACCAGGACGTCGCCGGGGACAAGCGCGGAGGCCATGACTGAAACCTCCTTGTTGTCACGCAAGACAATGGACTGCGGTTGAACAAGCGAACGCAAATGGACAAGAGCCCTGTTGGCTTTATATTCTTGGACAAACCCAATGAGCGTGTTAATCCCCACAGCTGCGACAATGACGCCCGCATCAACGAGGTCACGCAAAAGCAAGCTGATCGCCGCAGCGACGAGCAACACAAGAATCATGGGACTCACGAACTGCCGCGCGAACACCTTCCACCACGGGTCCGACGTGCGGCTGGGAAGAACGTTGCGTCCATACGTTTGGGCTCGAACGGCGGCCTCTGCTGAGGTGAGCCCTTGAGAACTCGCGGCTAGTTGCGTGAGGGTGTCGTCCAAGGAAAGCGCGTGCCAAGAGGGAGTGACCATACCTCACATAGGGTAACATACAATCCAAGGCTTCATGAGAAAAACCGTGAGAACAAACGGAGCGGACTTTTTTTCTTATATACGAACTTCTGTCCGCATCATTGTTTTCGGGCTAAGTAGACTTCGACCCATTTCGTAATTTTTGCCGTTTGGATAAAAGCGAGTACTTCATCCACAACATCCTTGTCCGTCGACCACACGCTTTTTTGGACCTGCAACAACCCAATCCGCTTAAGAAAGTACCTCAACGCATCCCGGCCCAGATTCCCATCGGTCGGAATATCGTAGACCACCAAACAAACCTGTCCGTTTGGAAGAGTCGTTCGTTCGTGGACAAGACGTCTCATGAGTTCAACCCGACCTTCGTCGGAAAGCTCATAGAGCAGACCCCTCTCTGTCTTCTTCGTCTTAATGAACTTCTTGCGCCGTAGGTATCGGGCTCGCTCCTCAAATGCTCGACGCTCTTGATACCGCTCCTCTGCAAGCTTATGCTCACCTTCGTACCTGTATCTCCTTCGACGTGCCCACTGTTCAAAGAGTTCACCTGCGTCTCGGGCTTCGTCTCCGAGCCACTCCAAAAACTCCGTCACCGCTTTCCTCCCCTTTGATGGAACTTGTCCTCCTCCTTGAGTCATATGCGGACATTTTTTCTCATATACGAACTTTTGTCACATTCGTCATTGTGGCTATCAAGCAACGAAACAAAAGAACGACACAAGCGTGACGTTCTTTTTGGTGCGCTGGGTGGGGATTGAACCCACGACCACGAGCTTAAAAGGCTCTTGCTCTACCACTGAGCTACCAGCGCGTAAGAACAGCCAAAACGAGCAAGCTGCTTGCTCTTCGGTCGAAAACTCGCTCGTCATAGGATTTACCTACACCTCGCAAGCTTTTCGACCTCCAGAGTGGCGCATCTTATCTCGTTTTGATTGTTCTTTAACTTTTCTTGCGGCGTGAATATAGCAATTTCTTCCAACCGTTGCAAGACAATCCCAACGCCTGTATACTGCTGGTGCTAATTCGTAACCGCAAATCACTATGGAAGGTTCAGGTGTTTGCGTCGCTTGCGGAGCAAGTGGCGTTGAGCTCAATGCTGAGCAAAAGTGTGCTGCTTGCGCCGGTGCGGCCGCTGCCCCAGAGGCAGCTCCAGCTGAGGCACCAGCAGAAGGCGACATGCCAGCTGCTGAGTAATGACGAAAGCAACAAAAACAGGCTTCACAGGAAGTCTGTTTTTGTTTAGAGCGTCTTGAGCATCTCCACAAGCTCGTCGGCGATGTTGGTACGGAGTTTTCCATGCATCTTGGCGCCGAGTTCTCGACGGAGTTGAGCACTCTCAAGCAAGGCGATGATCTCCTCGAGAAGCTGTTCTGGAGTCGTCCGGCGTTGATCAAGAACCACGCAGGCGTCCGCAACCATATCCGCATTCGCTTCCTGCAGGGAATGCGGAAGTGGAATCATGATGGCGGGTTTGGAAAGCGCTGCGAGTTCCGTGATCGTCGAAAGTCCTGCGCGGCACACCACCACGTCGGCGACGGCAAGGGCGTCGGCCATCTCGGCGTCGACGAACTCGGTGACGTGATGATCGGGATGGTTGGATTCAATCCCCTTGCCACGCCCCGTGAGATGAATGACGTTGGCTTGCTGAGCGAGATCGCCCACGATTGTGTCGACGGCCTGATTGATCCATGCCGACCCGGTTCCCCCACCCATCACCAGCACGCTGGGTTTGTGCCGACCGATTTTGAACTCGTTGTACGCTCGCTCACGAGATCCTTGCAACAGGCTCGGTCGCACGGGATTGCCGACGAGCTTCGCACGATCCCCGAGATCGTTGCGGTTGCGCTCCCACGCCACCGTGACGAGGTCTGCAAATGGCACAGTCAACTTTGTCGTCTTTGTAATCTCGACATCTTGTTGATGCACCCACACGTTCACACCAAGCAGTTTCGCCGCATAGATGACCGGCACAGCCGTGTATCCCCCAGCCGAGGCAACGAGACGAATTTTTTGCGATCGCAAAATTTGTGTTCCCTTATACAGAGCGAGCAAAAACGTAAACGGCATCGTAATCCACTCAAGGCTCGGGTAGCGAGGTAGACGTACGACAGGTAGCGTAAAAAATGGAATCCCCTGTGCCTCAACGACCGATCGCTCTGGTCCTCGAGAGGTTCCAACCCAAACCGCCTCGACCTTCGGGTCGATATTCTTCCACGCCTCCCACACCGCCAAGAGCGGCATGACCGGCCCCATCGTCCCGCCTCCGGTGAATAAGATTTTCATATGATCTCAATATTTAAACCCGATCTCTTTCTCATCCTTTGAAGGTTCATCAATAAGTCGTCGGATGGCATCAAATACCATAACAAACTTCTCGTCGTACTGTTTTTCAAGTAGTTCAATCTTCCGACGAAGCTCTTCATTCTCAGTAAGCATTTCTCGCATTCTCGTGAAGGTTCGCATGATTTGGATGTTCACCTGAATCGCGCGGTCACTGTTTAAAACACTTGATAGCATCGCAACACCCTGTTCAGTAAATACAAAAGGGGCTTTTCGTATGCCCATCTTCTCAGAATTGGAAGTCACAATTTGTGACTTCCAAACTTCCATTTCGTGCTTCGTGAGCTGAAACATGAAATCTTCAGGAAAACGTGTCTGATTGCGTCGAACAGCCTGGTTAAGAACTTTCGTCAGAACACCATAAAGTTTTGCCAAATCTCGATCAACCATCACCTTCTTCCCACGAAAGACGAAAATCTTAGACTCAATCACTTCAATGGGAACAACATTAGTCGACATACCCAATTATTTCTTCACACTCTTAGAAATATTCAGCACCACCCCGATCGCGGCGAGCGAAATCGCCAGCGACGTTCCGCCGTAGCTGATAAATGGGAGCGGGACGCCTGTAATAGGCATCAGCGCCACCATGCTGCCGATGTTCACGAACGCCTGAATGACGATCCACGCGGCAATACCCACGACCACGTATCTCCCAAAGTTGTCCGGCGCGCGCTGCGCGATCGAGAGCAGACGCCAAAGGACCAGCAAGAATAGCCCGATCAAAATGGCCGCGACAAGAAAGCCCATCTCTTCAGAGATGATCGCGAAGATAGAATCCCCAGCGACCTCGGGGAGATATTGAAACTTCTGGCGCGAGTGGCCGTACCCAAGGCCAAAGATTCCCCCTGAACCGATGGCCAAAAGTGCCTGATTGATATGGTAGCCGATCCCCTGAGGATCGAGCTCTGGATGGAGAAACGTCGTGAAGCGCGCAGCGCGGTATGGGGCGGCGGTGATAAGGAGCGCTAAGCCTGTCACGCCGGCGAGGATGAGTCCGATCACGTAGCTCATCGGTGCACCGGCAACGAAGTAGACGACCAGCGACATCGCCGCGATGATCGACATGGTGCCAACGTCGGGCTGGAGAACCATCAAGAGCATCATCGTCCCAAGGACTCCGACAAACGGAAGGAATCCCCCATGCACATCTCGCACACTCTGCTTGTCACGCTGGGCCAGCCATGCCGCGAGGTAGAACAAAAACGTCAGCTTCACAATCTCAGACGGCTGAAGTGAGAAGACACCGCCGATCGAAATCCACGAATGAGCCGAGCCGATCCCGGCGGAGAGACCAGGAATGAACACGAGCACTAAGAGCGCGATCGAAAGGATCAGCAGGTTCCAGGCATGCTTGCGCCAAAATGTGTACGGAATTCGGGAGAACGCGACCAGAGCTCCAATGCCCGGCAGCAGTCCAAAGATGATTTGGTGTTTAACGAAATAATACGAGTCGGCAAACTCCGCGTAGGCACTGGGAGCGGAAGCGGACAACAACATCACCAAGCCAAAAAGGATGATCGTGCCGACGATCAGCAGGAGGACGTAATCGATGGAACCGGTTGTTCGACCCATGGGACTAAACCAATGCGTCTAACAGGACAAGCGAGACACCCACCGCTGCCGTTACCATCGAGATCACCCACAGGCGCATGACGATCTGCGGTTCTGGCCAGCCGATCGCTTCTAGGTGGTGATGGATGGGCGAGGAGCGGAACAGACGTTTGTGGAAGAGCTTTCGCGCGCCGATCTGGACAATCACGGAGAGGGACTCGACGACAAACACAAACCCGATAATCGGCAGAAAGATCGCCGAGTTGGTGAGCATGGCAACCATCCCCAGCGTCACACCCAACGACATCGCCCCGGTGTCCCCCATGAAGAATCGCGCGGGGTGGATGTTGAACCAGAGGAATGCTAGAAGCGCACCAAGGATCACGCCGCAGAAAACCGCGAGGTCATAGCGCCCCTGGGCAAAGGCGATGACCGCGTAGGCACCAAACGACGTGAGGAGCGTTCCCCCGGCAAGCCCATCGAGCCCATCGGATTCATTCACGGAAAAGGCCGTCGCCACAATGACTAGAATAAAAAACGGCACATACCAAAGTCCGACATTGAAATCCCCGGCAAAAGGAATGTGCAATAGATCCCAATCAAGCTTCACGCGGAACCACCAGGCACCCACCACCGCAATCGCCGTGTAGATGAGTAGCCGATGCCGCATCCGAAGTCCTCCGCCCTTTGGCCCGATCCCGCGGACGTTGAAGTAGTCATCTACAAACCCGACGATCGCGGAAGCCACCAAAGCTCCCAACGGCAACAACGTCTCCGATCGGCTGAGAAAATTCAGTCGTGCCCAGACGGATCCTTCGGGAAGGAACGGGGCGAGATAATAGAACACGACTGCCAAAAAAAGCACCGTGCCCCAGATGAGGAGCCCACCCATAGTCGGCGTGCCACGCTTTTTCTCGTGAAGCTTGGCGAAGATGGGAGCGTCGCTGTGTGCGCGGATCACCTTCCCCATCTTCCACTCTTGCAAGAGACGGATGAGCAACGGGGCCCAGGCAAACGCCACCACGAAGGCCACGGCGCTGAGCAGGAGGACTCGGACGATTTCAAATGATTCCAACGTCATACGTTCGTAAGGACAATCAGGACCATGGCCACAAGCAAGATGAACTGGACACAGGGCGTGGCCGCGGCAAAAAACAAGGCGAGCGTCTTCTGTGTGCGGAAGGAACGCGCTTGGATGAGGAGGTTCACCAGGAGGAAAAACGCCCCAAGGGCCGGGAGAAAGAAAATTCGATGGACCGGACCAAACCGATCAACCCCCAGATAGATGTTGTAGTGGAGCGCGATGAAAGGAGTCTCCGCGGCCAAGGGGAGAATTCGCCATACCGGCAACAGTGTCGTGGCGATCAAAAAAAGGATGGAGGTCGCAGTCGTCCAGCGCACCAAGGCGCTCTTGTGAAACATCTGGCGAAACGACTTCCCCACTTCCTGCAAATTCTTTTTGTAGGGGTGGACTGCCACATTATTCCGCTGCAATAACTTCTTTGACCTCTGGAATGGCGTCGTGCAAAGCAGCCTCGATCCCCATCTTGAGGGTGATCTCCGACATGGGGCATCCCACACACGCGCCCTTCATCCGCACGTGCACGGCTCCGGTCTGGGCATCGAACTTCACCAGCTCAATACCTCCTCCGTCCATGCGCAAGGCCGGTCGGACTTGCTCAAGAACCTGTTCAATCTGCTGTTCGATCTCAGTCATAGTAAGCTCCATCATACCAAAAAACACCCCACGACGGGAGTGTTTTTTGATTACTTAGCTTTTTCGACGTTCGCAAAGACGCGATGCTTAAGGGCCCCGTGGAAGTTTGCCACTTTCTTCTGGGTGAACTTCACGACTCCCGCAATCGCGGCATAGAGCGTGTCATCACCACCAATGCGGACATTCTTTCCTGGGTGGATCTTTGTTCCACGCTGTCGGACAATGATCTCTCCTGCGCCGGCGCTGGCCCCATTTGCCAACTTCACACCAAGACGCTTTCCATGAGAATCACGGCCCAAACTTGTAGAACCACCCGCCTTTTTATGTGCCATATGAGGGGTAAAAGTAAAAATCGATTTCGCGGGAGAGTATAGCCACAGAAAAGAATCGTGTCAATCTTTTGCCCATAAAACGACAAGACCCGCCTCCATTGCGTTGGAAGCGGGTCCGTCTGAGTCGCGTCGACTCAGTAGTCATGGGCAGCGCAGGATCTGGCGCTGCTCGTAGGTGGTGGCCGGGTCGGCGCACATCGGGTCGACGCCGCCTTGGGAGCGAGTCGAGGGTGTGCCCTGGACGGGGGCCGAGATCGAGGGCGGCGCGACGGTCTTCACCGTGCCCATGGCGCGATCGACGCTCTCCGTCCAGGTGACGAAGAGGAACAGTCCCGCGACGGCCACGAAGGCGAAGCGGGCACGATCGTCGCGGACTCGGCGGAAGCCGAGCTCGAGAGCGAAGACCGTCCCGGCCGTAGCCAGGATCTCGGTCACGATGCGGAGGTCGGACTTGGGCCCGCCGCCGATCTGGCCAGCGAACCCCAGCACCGCCGCGGCGACCGCCACGAGGGCCACCGCCTTCCAGTACCACCGCCACCCCCGCCCCACGATCCACGCGCCGGCGCGGAGGGCACCGACGATGGCCAGGACGAAGAGGACGATGTTGTAGACGGACTCGAGCATAGGAAACTCCTCGGCGGTGTCATCCCGCCTATCGAAGGTTAAAGAACATCGGAAACTTTCAGAACGCCAAAATATACCAAAAAATCACGGCTTTGTCAATCGCCTTATGGCACATTTATTGACAAACTCGTGATTTTTCGATACGTTAACGGCTTCCTGACAGGAGGAGCTGTGAAGAAGATTCGTGTTGCGGTCATGGCCGTCATGGCCATTTGCATGAGCGGATGTTTCCCCTTCGGGATGTCGGCCTCGCACGAAACCCCTCCCATGCCACTGATATCTCCAGAGGCAACCGTGGAGGTCGGAGAAGTCCTGTTCGAGACGGCGCCCACCGGGTGCATCGAATCGATCTCGGAGCTCCCTGACTCCGACGTCTACTCGCGCGACAACCCCTACCTCCAGAGCGACCACCTGATCGTGGTCCTCAAGGAGGCACGGAGGCTCATGCTCTTCCAGAACGGGAAGATCCGGCACGACCGTACCGGAGGAGCACCCGACTGTTGGAAGATCGCCCTGGGTATCTACACGGACGGACGCCCCAGCGGCGCCCTGGACAAGACTCGACAGGGCGACAGGCACACACCCACAGGGTTGTTCCGGACCAGCGACAAGCCGTGGTCGCAGTACCAGGACGCGATCCTCATCCACTACCCTTCACCCCGCCATGCAGCCGCGGCGCGCGACTCCGGCCGTATCGCTGACGTGGAGGTCGAGGAAATCCACCGAGCCCATATCAACGGAGTTCCTCCCCCCCAAGACACGCCCCTGGGTGGCGAGATCCTCATCCACGGCGGCGGCTCCCAGGCCGACTGGACCTGGGGCTGCATCGCCCTCAACGACAACGACTTGACGGAGCTCCGCGCTCTTCTGCCCGGTGGCATGAAGACGTGGATGCTCATCCTTCCTTGAAGCGCGAACGACTCGCGCTTTTTCAATTCATGGCAATCGTCATCTCATCGACTGACGAAATACGAATTGTCGAACCGCGTTTCAAAAGCTTCCCCATGGACTCGATATCATCCGGCTTCATGTGGATACACCCGTGCGAGGTGTCTAATACTGCCTCCGACCCCTCGTCACCAGGACTCGAGTGGAAAAAGACAGACATGAGCTCCCCGCGCGCGTCCTTCATACGAATGCTCGTGGGGCCGAAATCGTTGCGATCCCAGATCGCTCGCAGCTCGCCGTTTTCATCCAAAGCGTCTTCCGCGGTAAACGGGAGAGGAGGCACGACCCCTCGACCGACAACTTCATGAGAAGCCTGCCGGTACAGGTGGGACTTCTTCTGTTCACGGAACGGTTTTTGCGGCGCCCCGTAGACGACAAACTCGGCGTCCTCACCGGTCAGGAGTCGCCACTTTCCGTCCTGGTCTTGATACTCGACTTCTTTTCCATCTTCCGCCCAGCGCAGCGGAGCCGTATCCGCCAACCAGGAGAACTTCCACGACGGCGACTTCTTCTCAAGTGTCCGGTCAAACGTGAACTCCCCATCTGGCGTACGCGACATGACGTGGCCGGGAAGCCCGGGCTCCCAGGCAACCCCGCTCGCCGGGCCGCCGTTCCCGGGAAACGCCTCCAAGAGCACCATCTTCTTTCCCTCTTTGTGGTACATCTCCACCCGTCCATTGACCTGGTCAAAGTACGCAACGTTCTCAAGACTCGGCTTGAACCACGCATCGACATCGGCAGAAAGAACCCCATCTTTGTTGATTTGCTCGACGACGGGATGGTTGGCAGACAATGCTTCGAGGATCCCCGAGGCCATCTCGCGCACGCGTGCCAATCCCACCTGCTTGCCCAGTGAGGCTGCCAGCGTCTTGTACAACGTAAGTGCCTCAGGTGCGTCCATCCCCGCAAGCGTCTCGCCGGCCTCGCGTGCCACATCCTTGGCAAAGCGGTACGGGAGCGACGTGTGCTCAAACTCCAGGCTCATCATTGTGAACAACGTGTCAAAATTTTCCAGCCGCCCGCGTGGATCTCGAAGACTCCCAACCAGCTCGGGGGTCGCCTTGTGGAGATATTCGAACTGTCCCTCGAGGTTCGGGATCCCCCGATACTCAAGCCGTTCTTCCTGCGACCACCCTTCCCGTCCAAACCGCGCTTCGATTGAGCTCCGCACCTCACCGCGATCCAAGAGGTCGTCGTACACCAATCGTTGGAGCTCGTATGCCACCCCCGGATCCTCCGCAGCGGTTTCCTCCGTTTCCGCTGGGGGCACTTGCTCGCGTGAGCGTATCGAGCCATACCCTATGCTCCCTATCCCAACCAATAGCGACATCATGCGCAAGAGAGGTTTGGCGAGCGGACTCTGTCGAAGTCGCTCAAGGATCGACGCCGCCTCCTTGCGTCGACGCCGGACAACGCTGACCTCATCAGTCTCGGGACCCATTGGGTGGGCGCGCTCCCAATCCTCGGTCTCCAACCAAAATGATGAGGAAAGCTCTTCCTCCTCGTGTTCCCGTTGTTCATGCGACCGCTGAGTTTCCGTGGGCGGGGGTGCCCCGACGCTTTGGTCGGGGTAGGCTTGTCGTTCGCGCATACTTATTTCAAACAGGCGGTGATGAATGCCTTAAACAGGGGGTGGGGACGCAGAGGGCGGGAGTGGAACTCGGGGTGGAACTGCACACCCACAAAGAAGGGGTGTCCCTTGAGCTCGACAATCTCGACCAGACCCGTTTGCGGATTCACGCCTGAAATAACCATCCCCTTCTTCTGAATGGCAACGGCGTAATCGTTATTGAATTCATACCGGTGGCGGTGACGCTCGGAAATGGTTGCCTTGCCATAGGCCTTGCGCGCGATCGTGCCAGGCTTGAGGGCGCAGTCGTAGGCTCCAAGGCGCATCGTCCCGCCATACCGATTCTCCCGAATGTTCTTGAGCTGCACGGGGTTCACATGGATGATCGGGTCCTTGGTCGCCTCGTCGACCTCAACCGTGTGTGCCCCGGTCTTTCCCAGTACGTTACGGGCGAACTCGACGGTCGCCAGTTGCATGCCGTAGCACAAGCCAAAGTACGGGATCTTTTTCTCGCGGCAGTATCGAATCGTGGAAATCACCCCATCGATGCCGCGCGTCCCAAACCCTCCCGGCACCAAGACCCCGTCATAGGAGGAGAGGTCAGCAAGTTTTCTGGCGGAGCCAGATCCGGCCTTTAGGCCGGATTTCTTTCCATCTTCAAAGTCCTCCGAGTTGATCCACTCGAGCTCAATCTTCACCTTGTTGGCCCATGCCGCGTGTTTGAGCGACTCAATGACCGAGATGTAGGAATCCGATAACGTGTACTCCCCCGTTGAAAAATACTTGCCCACCACACCCACGCGCACGGACGTCTGGGCGGTTTCCTGGACGCTCGCCATGGCCTTCCACTTGCGCAAGTCCGAGGCGCGGGGCTTGAGCCGAAACTTTTTGAGGATCGTCGTAGAGAGACCCTGCTCTTCAAACAGCGCTGGGATGTGATAGATGGACGACACGTCAGGCGCGGTGATGACGGCCTCGGGCTTCACGTTGCAAAACACCGACAGTTTTTCGCGACGAGGCTTATCCATGTACTGCTCCCCCCGGCAGACGATAAAGTCCGGATGAATGCCCGCGCTGTTGAGGGTACGTGTGGCGTACTGGGTCGGCTTAGTCTTCATCTCGCCCAAGTGTTTGGGGACAGGCAAGTAGCTCACCAGCACAAACAACACATTCTCAGGATCCTCCAGGTGCATCATACGAGCCGCCTCAAGAAACAAAATGTTCTGGTACTCACCCACCGTGCCCCCGATCTCCACCATCGTAATGTCGGCCTTGGCCTGGGCGGAGGCGTGCTTGATCCGGCGAATGACCTCCAGAGGGATATGCGGCACGACCTCCACACATCGGCCCTTGTACTCGAGGTTGCGCTCTTTCTCGATGACCGTCTGGTAGACGCGACCGGTGGTCATATAGTTGATACTCGTCAAATCCGTATCCAGAAACCGCTCGTAATTGCCCATGTCCTGGTCGGTCTCGTCCCCGTCGTCGGTCACAAACACCTCCCCGTGCTCAACAGGATTCATGGTCCCCGCGTCGACGTTCACATACGGGTCAATCTTAATGGCCGTGACGTGGACACCGCGGGACTGGAGGATCTTCCCAATGGAAGCCGTCGTGACGCCCTTGCCAACGCCCGACATTACTCCACCAACAACGAAGATGTAACGATGGGTCATAGAATAGTTAAAAGCGGGCCTGAACCCGCTTTGGTTATTTTTCCTCAATAACGAGTTTGATCTCAGCTTCAAATCCATGGGGGAAGGAAATGCGCACCGTGTAATCGCCCGGCTCCTTGAAGGGGTGCTCAAGCTCGATCCACTCGGGATCGACTTTGTGCCCTTCCTTCTTGAGGGCGGCAACGATCTCTTTTGCGTTCACGGCTGCGTATAGCACTCCACCCTCGCTCACCTTTTCTTGCATGATGAGCTCGAACCCCTCCAAGGAAGCAGCCAGGTCGCCCACGACCGACATCTCCCGATGCTCCTTGCGCGTGAGCGCGGCCTCCTTCTCTGACTGTTGTTTCAGGCTATCGGCCGTGGCTGCCACGGCGAGGTTCTGTGGGAACAAAAAGTTTCGAGCGTGCCCGTCGGAAACCTCAACGACCTCCCCCTGTTTCCCAAGGTCTTTGACGTCTGTAATGAGGATGACTTTCATACCAAGCCGATTATAGCAAAAGCCGGAGCGCTTTCCCATGCCAACCCCGGCTTTCTCCAGATTCCTACTTACACTTGGTGCATTTCTTTTCGAGCAACATCACGACGGCCGAGAGGCCAACGAGGATGTACACGAGTTTGACCAGCCATGGCCAACCGCCAAACAGGGTCTCGACGAGATTCCAATCCAGGAGCCCGACGAGTCCCCAATTGATGCCTCCCACCCACAGGAGCCACCAGGCGACACAATGCATGCCGCACTTACCTTGGTGCATCATAAAAAACACGTTAGAATTAGTAGTATAATCGTAGCACCTCGATGCTTCCCTATCGATCATGTTATCCACACCTATGAAATTCTCCTCTACCAAGGCACTGGTCACACAGACGCAACTCGCCCCACTCGTTGACTCACTCGACCCCTACCGGAAGCAACTTTCTGCGGTCGCGAAGAAGACCGATTACCTCGAACCTGAATCCTCGATTCAACTTCCAGGGGACGGGGATCTTCTTAAACGCATGAAAGCGGCGGCAAAACGCCTGCACACACCCACACTCCAGTACGTGATCGTAATCGGCATTGGGGGGTCGAACTTGGGTACCCAAGCCGTCTACGAGGCAATCGCGGGAAGTATGAATCTCCTGGCGGACCGCCTCCCCAAGCTCCTGTTCCTGGACACGGTCACGGACGAGAAAATGACCGCTGTCACGCGGGTGTTGGAACGGCTGGCTACAAAGGATGACTTCCTTGTAGTCGTCATCAGTAAATCAGGGACGACAACCGAACCCGTCGCCAATATGGAAGTTCTCTGGGAGTTTTGTCGGGAGCACTTCAAGAACGCACACGACCGGTTCGTATTCATCACCGATGAGGGGACGAAGCTCTGGGAGGTCGCCCGGGAACGGAAACTGGAAGCATTTACTGTGCCCGATCAAGTCGGTGGTCGATATAGTGTGTTCTCTGCCGTGGGCCTCCTTCCGCTCGCACTCTCTGGAATCAACATTGAGGAACTTCTCGACGGAGCTCGACAGGCGGTCCAAGATGGCGTCACCGCAAGCCCACAAAACAACCATTCCATCATCAGTGCATGCCTTACCTTCCAGCACCTTCAAGCGGGACGGCCGATCCACAACACCTTCCTCTTCTCTCCAAAATTTGAAGCGCTGGGAAAATGGTACCGCCAATTGGTGGCTGAGAGTCTGGGCAAGGACGGCAAGGGCATCACGCCCATCGTCTCGATTGGATCGACCGATCTCCACTCCATGGCACAACTCTATTGGAGCGGTCCAGACGACAAATTCACACATCTCGTTTTCTCTTTTACCGGCACGGTCCACTCCATCCCCCAACACCTCGTTCTCCCAGGACTCGTTGCCAACCTCCAGGGCGCGTCGTTGGAAAAAATCATGCGAGCAGTCTACGGCGGCGTACAGGCGGCGTATGAAAAAATCGACCGTCCCTATGTGGAGATCGACTTGGGAAAGGCAGACGCCTGGGAGCTGGGATACTACCTGCAGTTCCGAATGCTTGAGGTTATGTATCTGGCGCGGCTCATGGAGGTAAACGCCTTCGACCAGCCGGCGGTGGAGATGTACAAGTCGGTTACGCGAGAACTTCTCAAGTCTCTCGACTAGCCTCAGAGAGTGCGGAACGATTCCACGAGTGACTCAAATGTGTCCGTCTCTTGTTCGTAGGAAATCACGAGGAGTGTTCCCTCGCGGGAGAGGACAATGAGACGGGCAGGAGAGGTCGACGTCCCTGACCCCCGCAAAAAAATCGCCGGCTCGCCCCCCAGCTCTCCTATCCGTTGGGCCGCATCTCCGGTCGGATAAAAAAAGGACAAATTTTCCGTGAGCCACTCATGCGGAGTCCGTTTGTCCTCTATGCCTCGCACGGTAAAAAAATTCGTCTCGCCCTCCACCAAAAACACAACGTCTGATTCCTCACTGGCCGCCACGGCTGTTTGCTCTGGCGTAAGCCCGTAAAGAGCCATCCCATCTGGGACGAGGAGGGCATACCCAAACCGCGTATTCTGGTACTCATTTCCTTGCGCCAAGACAGCCTCGGGCTCCAGACGCCCTAAGGAATCCTCCGGCGAAGGCGCGGCTTGGCCACACCCCGAGAGGACAAACAAGCCGACAAATAAAGGCCAAACACGCTTCATACGATCTTGATTGAGTCCATTCTATCACGCGCGTGATTGACACAAAACAAAAACTATGGCATGCTTGGGACGGTTCTCTTGTTAGTTGATAATAAGAGGTACCGCTCCTAAGTCACTGGGCCAGACGGCCCACTTGTCACGTCTCTTATTGTGAACAACAAGTTATTTGTCGGCTCCCTGCCATGGAGTGTCGACGATGCCCAGTTGTCCGAGCTCTTCTCGGCACACGGCAGCGTCGTCTCCGCTCGCGTCATCACTGACCGCGAGACAGGTCGCTCACGCGGATTCGGCTTCGTCGAATACGCAGATGAAGCGACGGCACAGGCCGCCATGGAAGCCCTCGACGGCTCCATGATCGATGGACGCGCGATCTCCGTGTCCTTCGCCCGCCCAAAGGCGGAATAATGTTAAACCGGCGATCTGCTTGCTCTTCAGTCGGAAACTCGCTCGATGTAGGGTAACCTACACCTCGC
>JACQSJ010000026.1 GCA_016205995.1 Candidatus Uhrbacteria bacterium
ATCCAAGCGAATACCGCGATCAGGATAAGAATCAACATGGCGCCCCGGCCGTAGAGGTAGACGAGGTCCAACAGAGGCGAAAAACGATTTTCAAAAAAGACCGCAAGGTTCAGGCTCGACACCCATGTGAGGGGATTGAGTGCCGCCCAGTTGAGGCCCAGCGACTGGCCGCTCACGAGACTGTTCACGACAAACGAGAGCGGTAGAACGACACATGCAAAGGCGATAAGGAGGATCCGTACGATGCGGTTGGTTGTGGGTGTGCGAGGGTTGGTTCGACTTGGGTCCGTGGCGAGGAACATGAAGTAGAGAAGCGCGGGGATGCCGGCGATGGGGTGGATGAGAAGCGTGGCAAGCGCGGCGAGGAACAGGATGCGCAGGCGCGGGTGTTCTTTTTCAAGTAGGTACGGCACGGAGGCGAGGATGAGCAGCATCGTCCAGAGGTTCGCGAGCGCTTGTGGGGTGGTCACGATGAAGGACGAGAGGGGCAGGAGGAAGATCCCCGTGAGGGTGAGCATGGCCGTGCCTCGTTTGCGCGTGATGTGGGCAGCGGCAAAATACCAGGCCATGGGAAGCAAGAGCGCGGTGAGGATCGGAACAAGGAACGTATCGGCAAGATCGATGGGAATCTGGAAGCCATGATGCGCGAAAAGGACGAGTGCGTATTGGCCGATGTAGTAGAAGGGTTTGGGAGTGATCGTTCCGAACTCTGCCAGGTGCGCCTCTGTGGCTTTATGGATGAACGAGTCAAACCCGAATCCGATCGGGAAGGCGATGGCGGCAACGCTCAGGGTCGCAAACAACAGCACGCAGACAAGCAGCAGGCTCACGGCACGCTCTCGCCCTCGCCAGAGGAGTCCGAAGACGAGGCTCGCGATGAGCGCGAACAAGAGGAATAGGCTCTCAGGCAGTCGTTCCCAGACCGATCGTACCGCTTCTGTTACGGGGGAGTCTGAGAGGCTCGTGAAGAACAACGCGAAGAGAAAGACGACCATGGCCATCACCAACCAGACGAGGCGAGGGAGCTTGTGTCGATGTTCGTGCCAGAGGTCGTGAGCGTGTCCAAACAACGAGCGCGACTTGAATTGTCTTGTCGCCCACAGCGTGACCGCCGGGGTGAGGAGCACACTCACGAGGACGACTTCAGCGGTAATCGCCCAAAGATAGTAGCTTGCCGTGAGAACAATCAAGACACCACACAGCAGCACCCACATGCCGATCCACCAGCGCAGCACGGCCTTCTCGCTTGAAACCAAAACGCCGCCGAGTTCCCATCCAAACACCGCGAGATAGAGACTAAGCAGAACAACCCCGAGGCTCACGCTATGCAGAAGCGCGGCGTTGAACAGAAAAAGCGCTAGGAACAGTACGCAGAAAATGTTAAGCTGGAGGCGATGGAACATAGGGTGATTGCCTCTAGTTTAGCATATGTTCGAGCGAGATCCTCACAAACTATTCCCGCATGACCATGTCATGCGCTACACCTTCATTCCGCTCATTCCGAGCTTTGTCACACCAAACATGGTCACCATGTTCCGGATCGTGATGACGCCCGTGGTGCTTTGGTTACTCTATACCAGTCAGTTTACGGTCGGCGTGCCGCTCTTTTTGTTTGTCGCGTTTACCGATGCGATTGACGGTTCGCTCGCACGGCTGCGTAATCAGGTTACCGACTGGGGGACGTTCTACGATCCGCTTGCTGACAAGGTGTTGATCGGTTCGGTCGTCCTCTTGGTCGTCATCCAGCACGTGAATGTGATCTTTGGTTTGTTGATCGTCGCGGTGGAGGCTGTCTTGCTTATCGGGGGCTACGTCCGCAAGCGACAGGGGAAGCACATTGGCTCAAATTTTTTTGGGAAGACGAAAATGTTTTTGCAGGTCTTGGGAGTCATGATGCTCTTGACGGCGCTGTGGGCGGGGTTTGATTTGTTCATCCCGATCTCGGTAGGGACGTTCAGTCTGGCGATCGTGTTTGCGGTGATTAGTCTCTTCACCTATGGCCTCTAGGATGCGGTTTGGTTGGACTCAGATATGGATGGGTCTCGTGGCGATTTTTTTCTTCGTCGGGAGCCTCGTTCTGATGAATCCCGCGCCGCTGTACGTTTCGCCAGATGAGACAGCGAATGCCTTTTTTGCGACGAGGTTTGCGGAAACCCTCTCGCTCGCGGGGCCAGAGGACGAACTCCTCGAACAATTCGACCGTCTCCACCCGCGCAGCACACTCGTCGATGATGGACAGCTCGTGCCGGGGAGCTTTCTCGGCCTGCCGTTTCTGTACGGATTTTTTGTCATGGTCGTCGGGCCGATCGCCCTATGGATTCTCACACCACTGATCACCATCCTCGCGGCGCACGGTTGGCGACGACTTGTCGAGCGGTACACAAATTTCACGATAGGAAAAATTTCGTTCCTTCTCTTTTTGCTCCACCCGGCCGTGTGGTACTACTCGGCGCGCGGGCTGATGCATAACGTCCTGTTTCTAGATCTGCTCGTTCTTGCCGCGTGGCTATGGGTTGTGCGGCCAATGGGTGGAAAGGTGGGAAGGCGGAAAGGTGGGAAGGTGGCGAAGATGGAAAGGTCGATGTGGAACGATTTGCTCGCCGGGTTTTTCATCGGGCTCGCGTTGTTTGTTCGGACGTCGGAGTTTCTCTGGATCGGGGTCGGACTCGCAGCCGCGGGACTCATCTGGTGGCGCATGCTTTCGTGGCGACGGTTGCGAGCGGGCGTGTTTGGACTTCTCGTTGGACTCGGCCTTTTTTTCCTGATGAATTTTTTTACGTACGGGCATCCGCTCACGACGGGTTACACGCTGGGCACACCGCCGGTGTTCGAACTGGTCGCCACCGACTCGATCGATTCGGTTGAGCTTCTCCCGTTTGGCTTCCATCCCATGAACGCCTGGAGAAATTTCTCCGCGTACGGCGTGACGATGTTCTGGTGGTTGTCGATCCTGGCCATCCCCGGGTTCTTCTTGCTCCTCGCACAGAAAACAAACCGACGCACGGTTCGATGGGCGATCGCACTGGCGACCGCCGTGAGTCTCTGGCTCGTGTTCATGTACGGCTCCTGGGAAATCCACGACAATCCCGACCCCACACAGATCACGATGGCGAACTCGTATGTGCGCTATTGGTTGCCGATGTATCTGTTCACGACCCCCATGATCGCCGCTACGATTCAATGGATCGCCTCACGTGGGAGATCGAGTCTTGCACGCGGGCTTATCATCGCGACGCTTCTTCTTGCGGTTGCGGGTCTTAATGTGAACGCGACGTTTGTTCAGGGTCAAGATGGGCTGGTGAAGATGCGAGAGGAACTCTTGAGCTCAGCACAGGTACAGGAATCCGTCCTACGCTACACACAAGAAGACGCCGTGATTATCGTCGACCGCGGGGATAAACTCTTCTTCCCGCACCGGCGCGTCTGGTATCCTCTGCGAGACGATGCGACCTATGACGCCATGCCCGCGCTCGCTCAGGCGACAACCCTGTACTATTACGGCATTACGTTTCCGCACGCGGACTTCGACTATCTCAACAACTCTCGTTTGAAGCGGATGAATCTGCGAATCGAGCGTGTGGAGACCTATGAAGACGAAAGTTTATACAGAATAGATGTCATCCCGACCGAGCGCTAGCGAGTGGAGGGATCTCGCATGAGTAGGCTCGAGATCCCTCGACTCTCCCCCCGCTAGCGAGCGGGGGTATCGCTCGGGATGACACAGGCTTATGACCTTCCTCACCCGCATTGTCCAACTTCTCCTTCTCGCCACCCCCCTTGTCGTCATGGGCTGGCTTTTGAATCGATGGTTTGTGCTGTACCCGTTGGGCGTTTTTTTGGTCGAGCATGAGGTGGGTGACGCATCGCCCTTCATCGACGAACTCAAACCCGAGACGCGAGTCTCGGATGTGTACGAAGATGAACAGGGCGGCGGCGTCCAAGCCATCACGGCGGACCCAGCCTTTTTCTTCTTGCACCCCCACCGCAAGGACTTTTTCGACCAGGTTGTTTTCGAGGTCTGGTTCCAAAATAAATCGTTGCCGATCGTCGAGCTTGGCGGGCTCGCGCGCGTGAATCCCGAGACGTACACCCTCTTTCCGTTGCACAACCGTTTGATCGACGAGTCGAGCTGGAAGAGAATCGACGAGGACGGGCTTGTGTTGCTCCAGCGAGAAGACAGGTATGATTCGCTCGCGGATTTTTTTGCTGATCCTCCATCGCGCGATGAAGTTGCTGTGTATCGCACAAACTTCGACGTGCCGTATCGGATCGAAGCGTACCAACCAACGGCTGCCGTGCAAACCATCGACGCGTCTTTACGCGGACACCATGAGTTCAAAACCTATATCAAGAACGAAACCCTCTCGTTTACGTTTCGCTACATGGACATGAATCGCGACGATGGCGAGGACGTGGTGCAGGTAACGGTTTTTAACGAGCAGGGCCAGCCGGTCTCGGAGGCACGCGCGGGCGACGACGGTAACACAAGCGACGACGCGGTTGTTGACCATGGACTCAAGGAGCTTCAGCTCACGGCATACAGCCTGCCTGAGGGCGTGTACAAAGTGGTCATGAATACGACGCGCGACGTGTTCTTCCGAAGCATCCAAACATCGCAGCAGAAGATGGTGTTCCTTAACACGCTTTTTATCGGCGACGAGGTGGGGTATCGCGAGCCCAGCGAGGGAGCGACGTTTTACACGGAGTCGAAGCGCTTGCGATTCCAGACACGTCATGCAGAAGGGGTGCAGACCGTTACGGCTGGAACACAGACACTCGACATCGCGCAGCCCTATGAGTGGTATACGCTGACGTTGGCGGATGAGGGACTTGAGCGTATGACGCTTCCGACCGGGGACGTCGAGATCGTCACCGAGGGGAAATTCTCGTTCTCCCCATCACAGTACTTCAACCCTGACCCCGTCTCACTCAATGCCTACACCACGATCGAGCAGCTTGGTGTCGACTATGTCCTGGCAGAGTATCAGTCCCCGCGAAAAGAGGGCGGCTGGCTCGTCGCCACGGTTCCGTTTGTCGCTTGGGACTTGTATGAAGAGGATCAGACATGGAAATTTAGTTTCTCCGCGCCGCTGATCGAAGAATTAGGAGCCGAGCTTCTCGTTCATCGCATCGATACGCGCTTTATTCAGTACTAGCTATGATTTGGCACCAAAAAACACTCAACCCTCTGGAAGCGATCCTGCACACAGGGTTCCTCGTGAGCCTTACATCCTACATCGTCTTTTGGCTGGCGGATGTTGTGCAACCAGGATTTGTTTCCCGCTATTTTTCGGTTCACATCTTCCTCCTGGCGACCGTGGTGTTTGGAGTTTTGTGGTCGATGGTGCTGGAGGAGTACGAGCAACGGCCCCTTGTTCATGTCGCTCTCGCGATCACTTTGGGAGTTGTCTTGGCTGTGCTAACCTGGGGGCTCGCCGACGACCTCGGGGTCTATCGCGTTCCTCTTGTTCTTTTTGCGGCGATTGCTCCCATACTTCTGTACTCGCTTATTCGTGCTTAACTTGTGTCATTGCGAGGGAGCGCAAGCGACCGAAGCAATCCTCTGGCTCGTCGAAAGATTGCCTCGTCAGTCGACGACGGACTCCCTCCTCGCAATGACACAGATACGTATGGACTTCAAACCCTGGAAACCACTCAAGACGGAAACAATACTGGAGAACAAGTACGTGCGTTTTAAGTTTGATGATTTTGAAAAGGGTGATGGGGTCGCGGGGAAGTACTGGTACGTCGACAATCCGGAGAACGCG
>JACQSJ010000027.1 GCA_016205995.1 Candidatus Uhrbacteria bacterium
AACGATCGAAGAAATTCTTTACCCCGCGATGGAGGACTACGCGCTGGACATCATCGTAGGCAAAGGGCCAACGGCCCGCACTCTGCGACTCAACCTTGAGCGCTTCACCCTGATTGGCGCAACCACTCGCCTCTCCCTGCTCACAGGACCTCTGCGCGACCGATTCGGTGTGACCCACCACCTCAACTTCTACGAGGACGAACACATCGGCCACATCGTGCGCCGCAGCGCCGGACTCTTAAAGGCTCCTATCGACAACGAGGCGATCGACATCCTGGCAACTCGATCGCGCCGTACGCCGCGCATCGCCAACCGGTTGCTGCGCCGTGTGCGCGACTTCGCTGAGGTTCGCGGCAACGGGCACATCACCGAAGGCGTCTGCGACGAGGCCCTGCAAAAACTCACGGTCGACCATATGGGTCTGGACCAAACCGACCGTCGTATCCTCACCACCATCATCGAAAAATTTAACGGCGGACCCGTAGGCCTCTCTACAATCGCCGCCGCAACCCAAGAAGAAATCCAAACGATCGAAGACGTGCACGAACCGTTCCTCATCCAAGTCGGCTTCCTCGCCCGCACGCCGCGCGGGCGGGTCGTGACCGAGCACGGGTACACGCATGTGATAAAATAAGAGAGCTATGTTTGAGCTCCCCAACATTGATCTCCCCTTGTACGTTTTCCTGGTTGTCTTTGGAGCGTACATGGTGTTCTACGTGCTCTATAGCCTCTTCAACATCTACCATCTGGTCCGCTACGGCGTGTACGGATTTGGCCTCTACCTGATCGTCACGGTGTTCACCGGCGGCACGATCCTCCTGGTCGCAGGATCGACGTTCCTGCTTTTGGAATACAATTGGATGCTCCCGATCTCGCTTGAAAACGCCACGGAGTTTTACAATGAAGATCTCTTCCCCGCCCTATGATGCGCCTGGATCATCTCCCCAACCAGCGTGACAACGAACACGTAGTTCTCTTTTTGCGGCGTCATTGGTTCGCTCTCCTGACGATCGCCACAGCGTTTGTCTTGCTTGTGGGAGCTCCCCTGGCAGCTGGATTCTACTTCCAAGAAACCATCCTGGACTGGCTCGCTCATCCAGTCATTGGCCCGCTATTCACGATCCTGGCAAGCATCTACTTCCTTTCCATCTGGCTCTTTGCCTTCCTCGAGTTCACGGACTACTACCTCGACACCTGGATCATCACCAACGAGCGCATCATTAACATCGAACAAGAGGGCCTCTTCAATCGCACGGCTTCCGAGCTCGACCTCGCGGCCGTGCAGGATACCACCGCCGAGATCCGCGGCATCCTCCAAACCATCTTCACGTACGGACAGGTCTACGTGCAGACGGCTGGCGAGAAAGGACGATTCCATTTCAAAAACATCGACAACCCAGAGCACGTAAAAGAACTCGTCACCCGGCTCGTCGAGGAAGACAAACGACGGATCAGCATGCTTGGAGCCGGTAGCCACGGAAAAATAAAAAGTGTCATTAAGTAAAAGCTAGTCTCTGTCAAGGCTAGTTTTGCTTTTGCCACTCATGTGACTCCCAGGCCCAATCAGCGAGTTCGCGAGCCTCTTCAAACAAGACGAGACGCGATGGGGCGCCCAAGAGCACGATCAGAAGTTCTGTATCTGGATCGCCATTCATTGGTCGCACGCTCACAACCAAGTTCCAACCCGATTCCTCCAAGTACCCTGTCTTGCCGCCGGTCACGTACAGGTCGTCATAGGCAGGCTTCCAAAGCATCCAGTTGGTGTTGGTCATTTTCTTCTGCGTGCCTTGCGAGAGCACGTTGATATACTTCGTTGCCGTCGATGTGAACCGACGGATCTGTTCATCCCCCAACGCCATCTGCGCAATCCGTGCCATCTCGCGCGCGGTTGAGACATTGCCGACGTCGATCCCCGTGGGGTCGACGAATGTCGTTTTGGTGAGCCCGAGTTCGGATGCACGCGTATTCATTTCTTCGAGGAACTCCGTGCGTGACATCTCCGACGTGCGCGAGAGCGCGTTCGCCGCATTGTTCGCACTCGCCACGAGGGTCGCATAGAACAAGTCTTCCACCGAGAACGTGTCGCCGTCGTTCACATACAAGCGCGCCCCTCCAACATTATCCGCGTTTCGAACCGACGCCACACGACCCATTGGCACCTCGTGGTCAAGCACGATCTGTGCGGTCATGAGCTTGGTCAAACTCGCCATCGGCCACACCCTATTCTCGTTCTTCACCGTGAGGATCTTCCCGGTCGATCGGTCCATGACGACGTATGCCGTCGACTCGATCGACGTCTCAATCTCGCTCGCATGCACTCGAACAGGAACCCCATCTCCCTCCTCTGGTCCATACATCGCGAGCTCCTCATGCTCCATCCACCCGTACTGCGTCGCCCAATCTTCCAGGTCGAGGAGGAACCCCGCCGCTGTCCCAGGAATTGCCCGCTTTGTCTGTGGGTCAAACGCCGCTTGCAAGTCGGGACGTTGTAAATACACAACCTCCAATGGGTCCAAAGCCCAAACAGCTGTGGGAAATACCACAGCTGCCATCAGTCCAATCAGTCCAATAGGTCCTAGTCGTCCCATCGCTTTACGAGCTCAACGTCCGTATAGAAATAGTGCAAAATTTCTTCCCATTCGTCGCCATTATTAGCCATACATAGCGCCTCGGTGGCGCCCATGCCCACCCCGTGTCCCCACAGCGTGTACCCGCGCTCTTCGTCGCACGGAGCGTCCACACCAATGAGCCAGGCAACCGTTCCACCCCACACCTCACTCCACGAACGGGTACGTCCATCTGAGCGGGAAAAATACGGCGTCAGCGCGGTACGGCCATCGTAGTTGACGGTCACGCCGCGCGTATCCTCGACCGCTTCCTTGATGAGCGGGTGTACCAGCTCGTACCCGTAGCCGAAATACACCTGGTCGTCCGCATAGGCATTCATGTGGAAGTAGCCTTTGTGTTTGGTGTTGCGCTCCCAGTGGTACAGCGCATAGGTGCGCGCGACCGTGATGAGCGCCTTTTTAAATTCCTCATGTGAGGCATTGGACGTCTCGCCAAGTCCATAGAGATACTCCTCGATAGGAAGCTCGTTGATCACCCACACCTCATCTTTATACGGGATGTACTGGAGCTCGAGCGTGTCGCGGAACTGATTGAAGGCATACGACGCTCCTCTGGTTTTTCGGCGGTCAAAATTTTCGATCGTGCAGACCGCGTCTTCCTCATCGGGGACGAAGCGTAGGTGCTTGTGCGTCTCTTCGATTCCCTTGCCACGGTTAAAGTAGTAGCGCTGGTTCTTGTAGAACGCCCGAACCATGGCGTCCTTTTCCATCTTCCCCAAGAGTCCACCCTCACTATCGACCAGCCTCCATGTGGAGTCACAACTGATCTCGGTGACCCAGTCGGTCTCTTCGTCGATGGTGAGCAGGCCAATGCGCACGGTGGGTTCGTCGATCAAGCGATCCGATTCCACCTCTTCCTCTTCCACGGTTACAGGCTCATCCTTGATCTTGGGCGAGCCAGTCGTCACCTCCACGGGGATATCGATGTAAAAATCCGGAATCACCTCGTCGTCGACGGCCATTTGGTAGCGCACCGTGTGCGATCCCTTGGTCGATGGTGCGGTAAACGAAAACGCAAGCAAGTCGAGCCCGCCTGGTTTCACCGCACCCGTATCATTGACGACTACCTCTGTATCACTCACCCAGGAAGCATGTGCCGTATCCACGCTGGCAATCGAGTACTTGGTCGTGACGATCTCGCGCGTCTTCCATGTCAGCGTCCCCGTGTTCTTCACGCCGACCTTGTACTTGATGACCTCTCCCGCCTTGGCCGTCACCGATTTAGCCGACCGCAACAACACCGTCGCGGAAAGGCCGTTGCTCTCCGGTGATGCCTCGCCATCGCTTAACGGATTCTCCTCGGACAAATCTTGCGATCCGTCTTCGGTCTCCCCCCTTCCCATAGATCCCCCCCCTGCCTGAGGGGGGGTTAGGGGGGGTGGGAG
>JACQSJ010000029.1 GCA_016205995.1 Candidatus Uhrbacteria bacterium
CACGTCACCCGATTGAGTGGCGTGTTTTTGATTTGCTCAGTCGTTGACTGAGCCGTTGGCGGGGGCACGATTGCCCTCCGCCGGCCGAAGCTTCGAAGGCTAGTAGGTGTCAGTGTCGTCGTGGCGAGAGTCGAACTTGTCGACCACCCTCCAGCACCCTCCGAAGAAGATGCCGACGGAACCGATGGTAATCAACGTCCCGAGAACGGAGTCCTCGGGGAGGAAGACCATCCGGGCGGCGACGGCGCCCATGACAAGGACAGCGCCCAGAAAGACACGTTCCATGGAACCTCCAGGCTCTTGACCATGCGTCGTGCACGGATCAAAGAGGCCTCAAATATACTCCTTTTTGACCAATAAATCAAGAGCTCCGCCTAATTCCCCTTGAGTTTCTCGCGAATATCTCGCTGTACATCGCGCTTCTTGATGGCCTCCCGTTTCTCGTATTGTTTCTTTCCGCGAGCGACTGCGAACTCGAGTTTCACCAGATCCCCTTTTGTATAAATCGATAACGGGACCAACGTAAGACCCTCTTGCCCCTTCTTCCCAACCAGTCGGCTTAGCTCACGACGATGAACAAGCACTTTCCGATCCCGGTTCGCATCGTAGTCTTCTTGTTTCCCTGCCGGTTTGTACGCGGCGATAAACGAGCCCTTCAACCAAAGCTCACCGCCTTGGATATGCAGGAACGCCCCTTTGAGTTGTGTATGTCCCGCCTTCACACTCTTCACCTCCGCCCCCGTCAATTTCAACCCACCCTCAAGCGTCTCGAGGATCTCATAGTCAAACCTGGCTTTTTTGTTAATGGCGAGCGTGGGCATAAGTGCACACGTGTGCGGATAGGAGAAATTTGTTCTCGACGATGGAGGGAGGCTTGTTGTCTAGCGCCGACCGGCTCCGTCGTCGAGAACAAATTTCTCCTATCCGCACACGGGCTAAGCGCAGGGCTAGTATAGTCGATTGCTTGTCATTTTTCACCTTTTTTCTTATACTCTCAGACATCTATGCGTATTCATCGCCATCGAATCCGAAGACCCACCCTGAACGTTACCCAATATCGGGTGAACCAAAAGATCAAAAGCCCTGAGGTCCGTGTCATCGGATTGGAGGGCGAGGCGCTTGGCGTGCTTCCCATCGAGGAAGCGATTAAGCTGGCGGAGGCTAAAGAAATGGATCTCGTCGAAGTCTCGCCAAAGGCCGAGCCGCCGGTGTGCAAAATCCTCGACTACGGCCAGTTTAAGTACCAGAAAGAAAAGGAAGCCAAAAAGAGCAAGGCGCAGTCCGCCGAAGTCGACATCAAGGGCATACGCCTCTCTGTGCGTATCGGCGTAGGAGATCTCCAAGTTCGTCTCAAGCAGGCACTCAAGTTCCTCGAGCAAGGGGATAAAATCCGTGTGGAGCTTCCCTTGCGTGGTCGAGAGAAGGCGCATCGCGATGTGGCTCAGCAGGTCATGGTGGACTTCCTCGAGCAGGTCAAAGCCGTCTACCCTGTGCGCATCGAACAAGAGAGCAAGTACGTTGCAGGCCGGTTCACCATGGTCGTCGCCCGCGCTTGACACAAAGCCACCTTATCGATATACTTTCGCCGCATTTCAAACCTCTTATGGCCAAGCAAAAAACTCACAAAGCTTTCTCCTCCCGCGTGAAAATCACTGGTACTGGCAAGGTGCTCAAGCGCACAGCTGGTCAGGATCACTTCAACGGACGAGAATCAGGAAAGACCACTCGTAACAAGCGCTCTGACAAGACATTCTCCAGCGCCCACCGACGAGCCATTAAGACACTCATGCCAAACAGCCAATAATATGCCTCGAGTCAAACGTGGGACACAGCACATCAAGCGTCGCAAGAGCTTGATGGAGAAGACCAAGGGCATGATGTGGGGACGCAAGTCCAAGATCCGTCTGGCGCGCCCAGCCATGCTGAAAGCCGGCGTCAACGCCTTCCGCGACCGTCGCAACAAGAAGCGTAGCTACCGCCGCCTCTGGCAAGTCCGCCTTAACGCCGCGCTTCGACCTCTTGGAACAAGTTACTCTCGATTCATGGATGGCCTCAAGAAAGCGGGCATCGGGCTGGATCGCAAGGTCCTCTCGCAACTTGCAAAAGACCAACCAGCCGTCTTCATGAAAATTGTTGAAAAGATAAAATAAAAACGCCTCCGGGCGTTTTTGCTTTAAGTCCTTTGACAGGCTCTCACAAAACTGTTAGCCTCTCGTCTTGGTCTCAATGGCCAGGAGTGGTTCCCTTCACCCGCCTCCGCGAGAGGCACTGCAGGAGACAGAAGATGTCCGAAGATCCCAACGCCACCGATCCCCAGATCAGGATCAAGACCAAGCCCGGCAACTCCAACCGAACGGCCACCGTCGCCGGAGCGATCACGGGGGCGGTCGTCGTCCTCGCAGCAGTCCTCTGGTGGAACAACTGGAGGTACGAGCAGGTCCAGCAGGAAGCCGCGACTCAGTCCGTGCCGACCCAGGCCGCGGAGGCACAGGCCGACGAGGACGACGCCGCGCCCCAGTCGCAGGCGGCCGAAGACGGCGAGAGCACGAGCGACCCCGAAGCAGTGGAATCGACGCCGGCCGTGCAGGTGCGGCCCGAGCCGACCGCCGCGGCGCAGCCCGAGTCGACCACGGCCCCGGCGGCCGAACTGCCCGTCGTCGCCGAAACCGCGACCCTCGCCGCCGACCCCACCCTCTGCACCTTCATCGATGGCAACCGCCCGCAGGTGGGCGAGAAGTTCATCGTGAAGTGCAAGGAGGGCGAGTACATCGCCCTGGCCGAGTACAAGGGCAACGGCATCTTCGCCTACAGCGGCTTCGAGTCGCACGACCCCAACTGACCTTCCCGAGGTCACGCTCCCATCCCAAGGATGGGATTTTAATTTGCCTTCTTAAAACTCACCTTGAACACGGGGTACCAGGTCTGGTCGTATTCATCTTTTATCTCGACCGTCTCGTTCTTGACGTACATGTTAAGCGCCTGGTCGGCCAGGAGCTCCTGGTCGGTCTCGATCTCGACCTTCAACTCCTCAAGCTCGGCCACGTCTGAATTCCCGGCTCGCACATCCTGCTCGATCCCCTTCTTTTCCTCGCGCAAGGTCTTCATCTCTTCCACGATCTCTTTATGGCGGGAAGAGTGCGTAAGCTCATCTTTGAGCACCTTATTTATTTCCTTGCGGCGCTTTTTGTTCTTCTCAAGGCGATGATAAATGTCTTCGAGGTTTGGCATAGGCTCCTATGATATCACGCGTGTGCTACACTTTATCCACTATGTCCAACGCTATGCGCGTCAACAAGTACCTTGCCCAGAATGGCTACTGTTCGCGGCGGGAAGCAGACCGCCTCATTGCGGCTGGAAAAGTTTTTATCAACGACGTTCCGGCCGGGCTGGGCGATCAGGTGAGCGAGGAAGATATCGTGCGAGTTGAGGGACGGGCTCGATTAGCTCGCAAAGAAAACGTCTACATCCTCCTGCACAAACCGATCGGCTACTCGACCTCTGGGCGCGAGAATAACGTCCTGGAGCTCATCGACTCCCCTGAACGCGTCTTCCCCGTCGGGCGACTGAGCCAGCAAACCACCGGACTCCTCTTGCTTACGAACGATGGCACGCTCGCCAACCGCCTCATGAACCCCCGCTACGAAATCGAGCAAGAGTACGTCATCGACGTCGAACCGACGATCCGGACCATCGACCTGGGGCGCTTCCAAAAACTCGGCAAGACACGCCTCCTCTCCCCGACCCGATTCGCGGTGATCTTACGTGACGGCCAGCAACGCGAGCTGGTCTTGATGTGCGAGGAGCTTGGCTACCAAATCCTCAATCTCATGCGCACGCGCCTGGGCAGTCTCAAAATGCCCACCACCTATCCCGAAGGCAGCGCCAGACATCTGACAGAAAAGGAAGTCCGGGATCTCAAGAAACTGGTGAGTCGATAATCAAAAAGCCCACACCGTATTGGTGAGGGCTTTTTGGCGGATCGGACGGGATTCGAACCCGCGATCTTCTCCGTGACAGGGAGACGTGTTAACCGGGCTACACCACCGATCCATCAGTCGCCTTAGAGCGACGGCATGATAACACAAGGGCTTTTAGGCACGCAACCCTTCCATCACCCATTGTATAACCGTAGACCGGAGACCTGACCCCTACATGCGAATCTTTACAAACCCTGTCTATTGGTCTACATTCGTTTCTCCCGATTTCATCGGGACGGAGGAACCCCTCATGCACAAGAACCCTCTGCAAGTCCTGGCCTGGCTCATCCCCGTGTTGCTGGCCACCTACATCCTCGTATTCGATGTCGATCTGACGCCCAGCCACGTCGTGCCCGCGCAGGCCGACACGCCTGATCCCAAGACCCGCACGGTCCCCATCAGCTTCCCAGTCGAAGCCCTCAACCAGGACTGGGAGGACACGGGCTGGGTGGCCGTCGACATCCTGGCACGCCAGAAAGGCATCTTCCAGTACCTGGGCATCATCCAGGACAGCGACACCCTCGAGCCGTGGACCGACGAGTACTTCCGCGCACTGCTGCATCGGCGCGAACGCGCTCGGGAGTTCGCCGCCTCCCACGCCCCGCACATCACCGTGATCGGCCAGGTCCACCGCCTGGAACTGGAAAGGCACACGCAGCAGATGGGCCAGAACGTGGACCAAGCACAGGCCTGGGTCTACCACCGGATCCTCGAGAACCGTACGGCGGGAAGTGTCCTGTTCGTGGAAGGCTTCCCCTACGACGGCGTGCCGGTGACGCTCGGGCGTCTCGATGAGATCTCGAGCACGAACCGGGAAGCCCTGATCGACGCCATCACTGTGCAGGACTACGAGACCCGGGACGCGCGCATAGCGATCTTGGTCCTTCACCCAGACCTTCCGGTCTTCGGTGCGGAAGAGTGGCCGCTCTTGGGCCACTTCCAAGCCCTCCGGTTCGAACGCGACATCCTCCAGGGCGTGCTGGGCGAGAAGTACTGGGAGAGGAATACCCACGATCACGACCTTACCCGGCGCGGTGTGGCAGGCCTCTCCGACGCGGACCGTGGCCGGCTGGAGATGTCCCGCTCCTGCGAGAGCGCGTTCATGCGGCTGCGAAGCGAACTGGCGCTGATCCTAGCCCTCGAGCACCTCGAGCGCACCGGTGGATCTCACGCAATCATCGTGATGGGCGCGATGCACGGCCCGCAGATCGAATCCATCAACACCACCTACGGAGCCGACCTCATCTACCTGCCCCCGCCGGAGGAATTCCTCCGCCACATCGACGAGTGACCCACGCAGACGCCCCCCCGGCGTCTTTTCATTTACGCCGCGTTCACCCACACCCCTGCGATATGTTACTATTTGCGCGTATGAAATACACCATTCTCCTCATCGTTCTTCTTGCCATGGCCGGCGCGGGATATGCCTGGTGGTCGGCAACGCCGCGTATCGATTCCACGGGCAAAATCCACGCAAGCCTCTACGAAGGCGCTTCTGATTCCTGGGATCCACAGATGCAAGTTCTCCCGTTTGAGCGCGCTCCCTCGACAACCCTCACTCTACGGTGGCAACCGCCACAGGAAACGTATAACCACTTTGTCGTCACAATCAGCACCGTGGATGGGACGGCCGTGCGAAAAGAATCTGGCGAACATGATCGACTAAGCCTGGACCCAGATGGACTCGAGCCTGATACGGAATACATCTTTGCCCTGCAGGCCTGCCTGGATCCCCGCTGCCAAGCCTGGCTCATCGGACAAGATGAATATCGAGGCACAACCGAAACAACAACCGAAACGACGATTGACAATTCCCTCGACAATCTCTAGACTCGTTTTTATCTTGGCTTGCTTGAGGGGCTAGCCAGGGTTCCCCACCTAGGTACGTCTGTACCGCTTCCAACAACCGCTTCCCTCTGCTGGAGTTGCTCGTGCCCGAGTTGTCTCGTCAAGATTCCCCGCTGCTGCAGAACCCGCCCCCGGCGCCCATCACCGACCAGGCCACTCCGCCCCCGGCGCCGATCGTCTTCTCGCGTCTGACGTGTGCTTCCGACCAGAAGTTCCTCGCCTTGCTCGACCACGAGGCGGGTCGCGCGGTCATCATCGAGATCCACGGGAAGCCCGGCATGTCCGGCCACGACCGGCGCGCGCTCTGGCAGGGATTCCAGGCTCGTGGGGTCAACATGACCCAGCTCGGCATCGCCGCCAAGGCCCTCGAGCGCGAGGGCTGGAACTGGCGCGAGGCCAGGATCTCCAGCGCCGTCCTCAAGGCCGCGCAGAGCCTCTCCCCGAAGGTGGCCCACTAGCCGCCAACGAGAAACCAGCCTTCCGGCTGGTCATCGACAATCTTCCTCCCCCATCACGGGGCTCGCCCGCCATAGCTCGCTCGAGCGACGGCGGGTTTTATAATTCCACCAACGACACCTCACACTGGTCATCGTAGCAGGAGGCCTCCGCCTCTTTCACGATCTGCGCCATCATCTTCACGGCTTGCACCGGATACTTCCCACTAGCGGATTCTCCCGAGAGCATCACGGCGCTCGCACAATCGAACACTGCGTTGGCAACGTCGGAGACTTCCGCGCGAGTAGGCCGGGGGTTACGGATCATGGAATCCAGCATCTGGGTGGCGACGACGACCGGTTTGCCTGCATGCCGACTCGCGTGAATGAGTTCCTTCTGACGGATCGGTACTTCCGCGGCGTCAATCTCCACACCCAGGTCGCCTCTGGCGATCATGATCGCATCGGCGGCTTTGAGAATCTCGTCGAATCGATCAACCGCTTCGTGCTTCTCGATCTTCACGATCACCCGGGCGGCTGTCTTCCCCTTTGGGGTGTGCTGCTTGATGAGACGCTTGAGAGCTCGCACCGGCGTGGCACCCGTCACAAACGAGAGCGCGATCCATTGCACCCCCTTCTCTATACCAAACAAAGCGTCCTCTTTGTCCTTGGAGGTAATGGCGGACACGCGAAGCGTAGAATCAGGAAAGTTCATCCCCTTGTGCGAGGTGACCTTGCCGCCATTCACGACCATTGCGTGGATGTTGCGCCCGACGATGCGCGTCACGACGAGCTCAAAAATCCCATCGTCAATGAGCACGCGATCACCTTTTTTGACGTCCTTGTGCAGGGACTTGTACGTGACGGGGAGTTTCCCTGCCAGGTACTTGTCCGTTGCCGTCGTAAACGTCACCAGGCTCCCTGCTGATAACTCGACCCCCGCCTCCGGGAGGTCGCCCAACCGAATCTTGGGGCCTTGGAGATCCCCGATGATCGGAATGGTCTTCCTTGCCTTCTTGGCTGCGGAACGGACCCTGCGGATAAGACGTGCGTGGTCCTTGTGCGTGGCGTGAGAAAAGTTCAGCCTGGCCACGTCCATCCCCGCGCGTATCATTTTTTCAAGCACGGTTGGACTCTCACTTGCCGGCCCCACCGTGCACACAATTTTTGTTCGTCTTGTCATAGTTACTCGCCGTACTCGGCTAAGGTTACATCGATGTCAAGCTGTTCCGTCCCGCGCAAAATGGTCAGCGTCACGACATCCCCTGGCCGGTAGTCCGAGATGAGCTCCGCCAGTGCCCGGTCCTCGGTAAGTCTCTCCCCCATAACGGCGATGATAACATCCTCTTCTTTGAGCCCTGCCAGATCCGCCGGTGAACCCCCAAATACCCCGACCTCACCTGGCTGGTCGCCGGAAACAATGAGTGCGCCGACCTCATACAGATTTTCGACCTCGCTTCCCTCCTCCGGAGCCACCAGCACATACCGTACGCCCAGCCATGGGCGCACGATGCGACCATAGGCCTGCACATCCTCCACCGCGCGCTTGGCCTCATTGATGGGGATGGCAAACGCCACAGACTCACCCTGGAAACTTACGGCCGTGTTGATCCCAATGACCTGACCCAAGAGGTTGATAAGCGGACCTCCTGAATTACCCGGATTAATGGCCGCGTCGGTTTGGATGGCTTGGTCGATCACCTCGGCATTGAACGAGTCTCCGGCTGTGACCCGTCGATTGATCCCAGAGACAACGCCCTTGGTGACCGTGTTACGAAACTCAGAAAGGGTGTTGCCGATGGCGATAACCGTCTGGCCGATGCGGATGTCGTCGGAATCCCCCAGCGTCACGGTCGAAAATGCCTCGCCCTCCACGCGCAAGATCGCGATGTCCTGCAACGGATCCACATCAACGAGCTGGGCCGGCAACTCTGTCCCGTCATTAGTCACGACAAAGTAGGAAGCCCCGTCTTCATCCACGACATGACGGTTGGTCAGCAAGTACCCATCTTGGGTGACAAAGAAGCCCGTGCCGCTGCTCACCTCGACAAGCTCGGCCGCCGCCCCATCATCCAGCGTTTCCCCAAAATAGATTGACCCACCAAAATAACTCAAGGGCCCGTTTTGGATCTCCCCCCGCTCCTTTTTGACGACGATGCTCACCACCGCCGGGGTCACCCGCTCCACAACCGCAATCGTGGCGCTTTCCTCCTCAATTAACTCCACGATCCGAGACTCGACGGCTTCAGGGGAAAGGTTCGTGGAAGAGGTGTCGAAGAGAGCAAAGGACCCAAGTTGGGAGCTCAGGACAAAGGTCGTGACGGCCCCGGCAACCGACCCCAAAATCGCGGAAACGGCGAGACCAATGACGAAGAGGGTTTGGGTAACTGATTTTTTAGGCTCGTCCATACGTTATTTTCGTTTTTTCAACTTCTTCAGTTCTGACTCAAACGCGCCCACGTCCTCAAAGGAACGGTACACGGAGGCAAAACGGATATAGGCCACCTTGTCGAAATTCTTGAGGTGCTTCATCACGATCTCGCCCAGCTCCTGCGTGGTGAGCTGGCCACGACGCTTTTTCTGGACGTCCCGTTCGATTTTGTGAACCAGTTTTTGAAAGGCTTGGTCGGTAAACGGCCGCTTCTCCAGAGACTTACTCAACCCCCGCTCCAGCTTCTCGCGTGAATAGGCCTCTCGCCGCCCATCGCGCTTGACCACGGTGAGGTCCAACAGTTCCACCTCCTCCAGCGTCGAAAACCGAAACCCACACTTCTCGCACTCGCGGCGACGACGGATGCTTGACCCATCGGCGGCAATGCGGGAGTCCACGACTTTCGTATCTTTATGGCTACAAACGGCACAGTACATAGTTCTATCGCTCACGATCGTTTACGGTTGCACCATTATATCAAAAACGACCCGCTTGTGGGTCGTTTGTGACTTACATCATCTTCTTTCTGATAAACGCCGGGATTTCAATCTCCTCTTCTTCCTTCTGCGCCTGGGCTGGAAGGGGCATGGGCCGAGCTTTTGGCATCTCCATCTTCTGAGGAGCTGGACGCTCCATGACAGGAGCCTGGAAATTCACCTTGGAGCGCTGTGGCTGTGGTTCCTCATCGCGGACACGCAGGTAGCTGTTGGCGGGCGGAGCCCAGGTACTTTGCGCTTGGACTTCAACGGTTCCCGGAGCTTTTGTGCGGCGTTCGCGCGAGTCAAACCCGGTAGCAACCACGGTAATGCGCACCTCCTCGTTCATTTCCTCATCAATGTTAGCACCGAAAATCACGCGAGCATCTTCGTCGGCGGAACCGGTGATCACCTTGGCTGCCTCGGCAACTTCGTGCATTCCCAGGTCTGTTCCCCCCGAAATCGTAAACAGAATCCCTTTGGCCCCATCGATCGAAAGCTCCAGAAGAGGACTCGCAATGGCCTGCTTAGCAGCCTCAACAGCTCGATTTTCGCCGGTGGCGCGGCCGATGCCCATGAGCGCGGAACCGGAACTTTCCATAATGGCTTTCACGTCCGCGTAGTCCACGTTAATAAGGCCCGGGACGGTAATAAGCTCTGCAATCCCCTGCACACCCTGGCGCAGCACGTCGTCCACGACATTAAAGGCATCAATGAGGGATGTCTTTTTGTCGATGATCTGAAGGACGCGGTCGTTAGGGATGGTAATGATCGCATCTACGTGCTGAAGGAGTCGTTCAAATCCATCATCTGCAATCCGCCGACGCTGGGCGCCTTCAAAGGTAAAGGGTTTGGTCACAACGGCCACAGTCAGCGCACCGATGTCTTTGGCAAGTTTTGCCACTTCCGGAATCGCCCCGGTTCCTGTTCCTCCTCCCAATCCGCAAGTGAGGAACACCATGTCCGCACCTGAGAGCGCCTCTCGAATTTCATTCTGGTTCTCCTCCGCCGCCCGAGAACCAATCTCCGGGTTCATCCCGGCTCCAAGCCCACGCGTGAGCGTTTTCCCAATGGGAATCTTGCGAGGAGACAGGTTCTGGTTAAGCGCCTGAACATCGGTGTTCACGACAATGAATTCAACCCCCTTGATGTTGTCCGAGATCATGCGGTTGACCGCTGCTCCTCCACCTCCTCCAATGCCAACGACCTTGATCTTGGCAAAGGTCTCGATGTCCGGCTTCACTTGGGCCATAGAATGACTCTTATTACGCTTGAACAAATCATGTGCTCAAAATTCGCTACACTGAGCACAAAAATCATTCAACACTTTAACACC
>JACQSJ010000028.1 GCA_016205995.1 Candidatus Uhrbacteria bacterium
CCAAAGAGGTTCACGAGCACCTTGATCTTGCCGCGCTCCTCGTCGATTTCCGCGACTTTACCTTCCTGGTTCTTGAACGGACCATCTGTGATCTGCACAGAATCGCCCTTTTGAACGTCCATCTTAAACTCAGGTACATCCACGCCCATGCGCTTCTTGAGCGACTCCATTTCTTCCTCGGCAATCGGCGTCGGCGTGGTTCCGGTTCCAATGAAACCGGTCACGTTGGGCGTGTTACGCACCACATACCAGGAGTCGTCCGTTACGGTCATTTCAACTAGGACATACCCAGGGAAGATCTTCTCTTCGACCGTTTTGCGCTTTCCGTTTTTGATTTTGATTTTCTTTTCCTTTGGAACGAGAACATTGAAGATTTTGTCTTCCATATCCATCGTCTCGATACGCTGGGTCAGGTTCTCGGCGACGTTTTCCTCGTAGCCCGAGTAGGTATGGATCGCGAACCAGCGGCGTCCAAAATTGGCTGTTTGTTTTGCCATAGGTTAGCTGGTGACGAGGATGAGCCACTCGAGGCCCTTATTAAGCACCCAATCAAGACCTCCAAAAAAAGCGGCCAAGACGACGCATAGGCCGATCACGATCAAGGAGAACTTGGTTGTGGTCTGGCGGTTTGGCCAGGTGACTTTGTACAGCTCCTCGCGCGCCTCACGGAGGTAGCGCCAGAGCCATTGGAACGGGTTCTTCATAGAAAGAAGTATCTTAAAACCCCCGGGTGGGGGTCGATGTGGCGACTATACACGACAGAGGAGTTACACGTCAAGGTTCTTCACGGTCTTGGCGTGCGTCTGGATAAACCGTTTGCGCGGGGCGACGTCGGCGCCCATGAGGACATCGAAGACTTCCTCGGCTTTCTCCGCGTCTTCGATCGTGACGCGTTTCATGACACGGGTCTTGGGATCCATGGTGGTCTCCCAGAGCTGGTCGGGGTTCATTTCTCCCAAACCTTTGTAGCGCTGAATATTCACCTTTACGCCCGAGACGTCCATCTGCTCGGTCTCGCTTTCGCCTTCGACCACCTCGTCCACCTTTTCCACCTCCGCCATCTTCTTGCCCTTTCCGATATCACCAATAAGTTCCTCGATCATTCTCTGCTTCTCTTCCTCCGTGTACGCATAGCGGAAATTCTTTCCGATGTTCACGCGGTACAGGGGCGGCTGGGCGATGTAGATGTGACCTTGGTGGATGAGATCGGGGAAGTAGCGGTAGAAGAGAGTCAAGAGCAGCGTCCGGATGTGTGCGCCGTCCACGTCGGCATCTGTCATGATGACGACTTTGTCGTAGCGCAGGCTCGCCATGTCGAAACCCTCGCCGATATTGGTGCCCAGGGCGATCACCAGCGACTTGATCTCGTTGTTGCCAAGCATCTTGTCCAGCCGCGCACGCTCGACGTTCAAGATTTTTCCGCGCAGCGGGAGGATGGCCTGCGTCTCGCGGTTGCGACCTTGCTTGGCGGATCCACCGGCGGAGTCTCCCTCGACGATGAAAATTTCAGAGATACTGGGATCCTTGCTGGAACAGTCCGAAAGTTTGCCTGGGAGCGTGAGGCCTTCCAGTGCGCCTTTACGCAACACCGTGTCGCGAGCCGCACGGGCGGCTGCACGGGCCTGGGCCGCAAGGAAACATTTGGCCACGATCGCCTCGGCATCGGCTGGATGTTCCTCGAGAAAAATTCTAAACGCCTCGCCAAAGACGGCCTCCACGGCCGTACGCGCTTCGGGGTTGCCGAGCTTGGCTTTGGTCTGCCCTTCAAATTGTGGCTCCTTGATCTTGACGGAGATGACGGCCGTGAGACCCTCGCGGACGTCGTCCCCAGAGAGGTTTTGGTCTTTTTCTTTCAGGAGCCCCTTGTTGCGGGCGTAGTTGTTGAGCTCGCGGGTGAGCGCGGCGCGGAAGCCCGAGAGGTGCATACCGCCTTCGGGGTTGGTGATGTTGTTGGCGTAACAGTAGACGGATTCATGGTACTCGCCCGTGTACTGCACGGCGGTTTCGACTTCGACGTCGGTGGCCTCGTCGAGTTTGTGCACGTAGAAAATGTTTTTGTGCTTTTCTTCTTTGCCGTGGTTGATGTGGCGGACATAGGAAGCCACACCGCCCTCGAAGTAGAAGGCGTAGACAGATGGCGCGGTCGGGTCGCGCTCATCGGCCAGTACAAGTTTGATGCCCTTGGTTAGGTACGCCTGCTGGCGCAGATGGTCGATGATCGTCTTGAAGTCGAATTCAACGGACTCGAAGATTGACTCGTCTGGACGGAAGGTGATGGTGGTGCCTGTGCCCTTGGCTGGGCCGACGGACTTCACCTTGGCCTTTGGCTTTCCGCAGGAATATTCCTGTACCCAGAGTTTGCCATCGCGTTTCACCTCCGCCTTGAGGTACGTGGAGAGCGCGTTCACGACCGAGACTCCCACGCCGTGCAAACCGCCGGAAACTTTGTACCCGCCGCCACCGAATTTTCCTCCAGCGTGGAGTTTGGTGAGCACGAGCTCGAGGGCTGAGACTTTGAACTGGGGGTGAGGTTCGACGGGGATCCCGCGGCCTTCGTCTTCGACAGACACCATGTTGCCAGGGAGCAGGCGCAGCGTGATCTGCTTGCCGTGTCCGGCCATGGCCTCGTCAAAGGAGTTGTCCATGACTTCCCAGATGAGGTGGTGCAGGCCCGTGAGGCCGGTCGAGCCGATGTACATCCCCGGGCGCTTGCGCACCGGGTCGAGTCCCTCTAGGACCTGGATTTGTGACGCACCGTATTCGCCTGAAGCGCCTTTGGCAGGTTTCTTTGTTTCCTTTTTAGCCATAATAAAATCAATCCACAGTAGATTGTTGCGAGGATAGTTTATCTCAAATGTACGAGGTTTGGAAGTTCGGTCCCCCTCCTTTCCAAGGAGGGGTTAGGGG
>JACQSJ010000030.1 GCA_016205995.1 Candidatus Uhrbacteria bacterium
ATCCAGAGCTCAAACCAGCCCCACTCCATGGAGGTCGTGGACCAGGTGCCGTCGGGACTGATCGCTCGGATGCGTGGGTCGTCGGTTTCAAATGTGACCGCTTTGCCAAAACCATGTCCGGTCAGCGGACTTGCGAGGATTTCATTAATCATCGGGGAGAGAAGCTTCCAGCGACTTGAGATTCCCGCGTCTCCTGTCTCCGTCGTACGATCCTTGAGCGAGTCAAAGAGCGAACCGCCCGCGAGGCTTGGATCGGGAACGGGAAACAATGCGATGGCGAATAGGAGTGCGACGCCTAACGCCGCCGTGAGTACAGACAAACCGGTGAATCGCAAGATGGCGTTGAGTCGAGGCCTGGCTGTTTTGTAGAGCATCACCACGATGAAAAGGAGCGCTGGCATGAGCCCTACCCAAAAGCTGCGCGAAAGTGCGAGAAGCACGATGGCGATGATGATCGCACCAAGGCCCATGAGCCAGCGTCGCTTTTCCCCGGTAAGAGTCAGCGCCAGGACAAACCATCCAAAAATGGCGGTGAACATTTGTGATTGAACGAACACGCGATACACGCCGTTGCCCACGTCTGTTACTTCGGCAATGCGCAGATCTCGGACAAGCTCGTAGAGAGGCGTAAGAAGAGCAACCCAGAAGTGGGTAAAGATGTAGAGGATCGTAAACGAGATGGCCGCAGCCCAGATCGCGCCAGCCGCGAGAATTTGAAGGAGGTCATGGCGATGTTTGTGATTCCAGGCAACGGAGAGAATCGGGAGAAGGTAAAAGAGATACAAGTATGCATTCCCATCCTTGAAGACAGACACGGGATCTCGCGAGAGCACACCGATGATGAATCCAAGCGCGGCCGCCAGGGCGACAAAGAGGAAAATCTGCGCACGACCGTCTTTGAGCTCGGGACGATATCGTCGCGCCAAGTACCCAATCCCCCACCCCAGCATAACCCCACCGAATATCGCCATACGCATGGAGACCGCGAAGCCACCGACGTCCGCAAGAAGGAGTGCTCCATGAGGATTTGAGAAAAGCTCAATGAAGACAAGGTAGAGCGCGTAATCGAGCTTCTTGAAGGCAAGCCCCGCGCTAAGCGCTGCAACGACGGCTAACAAAACCAACGAGGTTCCCGTGTAATACCCCACGATGCCGATTCCATAGAGGGCGGCCATGCAGGCAAGCGCGTACCAAAATGTGCGGGAGAAAAATTGGCGCATAGCTATCGAGGTTTGACGAGACCGGCAACAAGGCCGGTGATCCAGAAGAGTGGCTCGGAAAAGAGGAACAGCGTGCCCGCGAGTGCTCCGTGATGCTTGAACATGTAGCGCCTGATCGAACGTCGAAGCAAAGCTTGTTTATGAATCGTCAGGACGCGGTCGAAGCTGGCACCCTTCTTATGCCTGGCCGTGATGTCGGAAAAATATCGAACGCGCCATCCGGCGTTCTTGGCGCGGCGGCAATAGTCGACTTCCTCGTACCACATGAAAAAACGCTCATCGAGAAACCCGATCTCCTCAATGAGCTCTCGCCGAATACAGAAAAGCGCTCCCATGACCTGATCGACATCGGCAGACTGGGAGTAGTCGAATCCTCGCATGAGCCAACGCTTGAACGGTGTCAGACGTGGAAACGGGTGATTGAGCTTTAACAGAAGCAGGTACTGGTCAAGAGGTTCTGGAAACGCCCACACGCAAGCCTGCTGACTCCCGTTGAGATTCTTCAGCGAGATTCCGCCGATCCCGACGTCCGGTGAGGTCACCATCTTGCCCTCGAGTTGTTCGAGTGCATTGTCGTCAAACAAGATGTCAGGATTCACAAGGACGATGAAGTCCCCTGTCGCCTCCTTGATGGCCACGTTGCATCCTCCGGCAAAACCAAGATTCGTTTTATTGTGGATGACGCGAACCTGAGGGAACCGATGCTCCAATTCTTCCGTCGAATCCCCTGATGCGTTCTCAACGACAAACACCTCAAGCCCCGTCGAATCGTGGTGCGCGAAAAGCGACTCAAGCATCTTAAGCGTGTAGTCGATCGTTTTGTAATTGACGGTGATGGCGGAGATCATAGACGGTGCTTGTGGACGATCACGTCATGGGCAGCCTTGTATCGACGAATGGCTTGTGGAGTCCAACCAAGAAACCGCCATGGCAATTGGTACACAAACTTGGGTAACCATCGGGAATAGGACGGGCGATCAGATTCAACCAAGACGCGATAGAGCGATTCATTGACAAAGATCCCAACCTTTCCCTGCTCACTCATGGTAAGCCAGAGATCCCAATCCTGGAAGCGCTTGAGCGACTCGTCAAAACCCGGAAAATCTTTACGACGAATGAGGGCTGTTGTGTGGATGTAGTTCTGAGAACGAAGCGCCTCGGCGCTGAATGGTCGACCCTGGAAAAGGCGGCGACCCCACCAAAAACTCGCGTACGCCCAGGCGGCTTCAGGATTCTCCTTCAACGCATCTTCAAGCCTCTCAAGCATCATCGGTTCCGCGATAACGTCGGCATCCCAAAAAATAACGAGCTCACCCGTGGACTGCTTGAACCCACGATTGCGAGCAACGGGTGCGCCTTGATTATCCTGATAGAGATACCCAATACGATCGCGATACGGGGCGAGTGCCTCGACGGTCGCATCTGTCGACCCGTCATCGACGACGATCACCTCATCTGGTTGACGCGTCTGGGCGAATGCTGAATCAAGCGCACGAGGAAGCGTTGTGGCGTGTTGGTATGTTGGAATGATGACCGAGAGCCTCATAGGTACAGGTCCAGCTTGCTCATCTGGTTCTGACACGTAAACGTCTTTGCGTGCTCGCGGGCTTGTAAGGACATCGACGAACGAAGTTCCGGGTTCCTTGCCAAGAACACGATCGCGCTCGCGAGCAAACGCTCATCTTGTGACTCAAGCAGCAGACCTGTTTGTTGATCAATGACGGCCTCATCGACACCCTCGACATTGGTGGCAATCGACGGAAGCCCTGCGGCAGCTGCTTCGATGTACACGAGCCCAAACCCTTCTTTGTCGACCGGGTCCTGCGAGATAGGCATCACGAAGACATCCGACTCCTGGTACAAACGCTGGCGCTCCTCGTCGGAAACCTTGCCGTGGAACACGACCTGACGACTGAGGTCGAGCGTCTCAACCATCGAGCGCAAGCTCAACTCCATCGGCCCCTCGCCGACGATGTGGTAGACAAAGACCCCGAGTTCACCAGTGCCTCGAAGATGGGCGAGCGCGTTGAGAACATGGGTGTGGCCTTTTCGTTCAACGAGACGAGAGACGGTTAAGAGTGTGAAAGGACCAGGAGGACTAAGTGGATGAGCCCCGACGCTCCGGTCGGGGCCCCGACCCCCATGGGGCGTCGGGGGTGGCGGAGGTAGAGGAACACATGGGTATATGACGAGGACCTCATGGATGCCGAAGTCGCTGGCAAGCTCACGGGCGAGGGCTTGCGAGTTGGCGACAACCAATCGCGCACCCTGCAGGACCTTCGTTGCGAGACGACGCTTCCGACTCGAAGACGCGGCAAGGCGGATGTCCATGCCATGAACGAACAGAACGTAGGGCGTTCCCGTGAACTTTTTCGCGAGCAAGGCGGCTGAACCGATCGGAAGGACGTGGCTCGTCAGGATGAGATCGTAGCGTGACCGGTATGTCCAAAGATATCGAACCGTCTTCAGCCATCTGGGCCAGATAAACCGACTCAGCAACGGAGCGCGATACACGGGATATCCAGCCTGTGGATCGAACGTATTCCACAAAGGATGTGGATCCGCAAGGACCTCGATTCGATCCTTCAAGTGCTCGGCAACCGCTTGAAGATAGCGGGCCACGCCGCCCTCATTGGGGGGAAAATCTGGAGTGACGAGGAGGAGATGCTTCTCACTCATACGCGTTTGAAATGTCGAAGGTCGGTCAGGGTCAGGGAACCTGTAAGAACCAAACCAGCGAGGTACACGACACCTCCAACCAGGATCACCGGAATCCATCCAATGATCGGTTTGAGTATGACAACAACCGCAAGCATGACCAGGCCAACGAGATACATTGGGAGAATTGTGCGCAGAAGACGCCCGAACGAAAAGGATGGTAGCACCGTTGGAATATAGAAGAGTCCAGCCCCGAACATGAAGATGAAACTCGCCAAGGCCGCATAGGCAGCGCCGAGGATGCCAACACGTGGAATGAGGATCACGTTGAGGACGATATTGACGATCATCGTGGCGCCCATGATCGCGGTTTTGATTGACTGCTTCCCACAGGCGTTGAGAAGCGAACCTATGGGGAAGTCGAGGAAGATCGGGATGAGGACGAAAATGAGCGCCTGTAACACAACGGTCGCTTGCTCGTATCCTTCGCCCGCAAGCGCAATCACCTCAGGGGCAACGGCGTATAGACCAAAAACGATCGGAGCAGAAAGAAGGGCCATGTACCACATGCTCTTGAGAAGAATCCGCTCGAGCGTTGCTTCATCCTTCCCTGCGACAGCGCTCATTCCTGGATACAGGGCAGCAATAAACGCCAACGGGAGGAACTGAAATGCGTAGGTAAACTTATACGCGATCGCATAGAGGCCCACAGCCGTCGTGTCGAGGATTTTCGAAATGAGGATCGAGTCCACATATGAGTAGACCTTGACGAAAATGGCGGCCAGGGCAAACGGGAAGGCCATCGTGAGGATGAGCCGCGCGTCCTGGCTTGACCATTGTGGGATGAGGGTAGACCAGCCAAGTCGACTCGCCACACGGGAGGCGGCAACCGCCAGGTTGATAAAACTTCCAGACATGAGGGCTACGATGAGCAGTGGAAGCGAGGGGGCCAACACAAGCACGAGACCACCGACGATCGCCGTGGTAAACATCCCAGAAAAAATACCTACGGCCTCAAACTGAAGTGCCTGGAAGCCGCGCAACACCCCGTAGAAAAAAACCTGGAGGGCGTCCAGAACCAGGACAACGCAAGCCATTCCGATGAGGGTCTGTACGGCTGGTTCATATCCCAGGAGCCAACCGGTCAGGAGAGACCCCGTCACCGCACACACCATGAGTGGGAACTTGAGCGCGAGCGCGTGGGAAATAAGTTGGCGGGCTTGAGTGGGATCCTTAGCGATCTCGCGGGTAGTGACGGAGGTAATCCCGAACTCGGCGACCACGGAAAAGATGGTGGTAATCGAGAGGGCGAGAAAGTATTGCCCGGTCAGATCTGGCATCATGACCCTGGCCAAGAACAAAAAGTAAACAAAAGCAATGATCTTTTGTCCAACGGAGGCGATGGTCAGGTAGAGGGCATTTTTCGCAACACGTTCTGTCACACGCGGCTATTTTAGATGAAGAAGCCCCAATGTGGAAGCGACGAAACAGAAAACCCGCCGTTGCTCGAGTGAGCTATGGCGGGAAGGCCACGGCGGTCGTGACCGACGTAGTTGGGCGAGCCGGGCTCGCTGGGTTGATTGTGCCTGAACTTGGCTAGCGACCCATGGCCGTGATGTCAACGAGATGGCGCTCGGGCAGGTCCGGCGCGGCCACCATGGTGAGCCGGTCCCCTCCGCGATATCCCCGCATGAGCTCGGTGAGGGACTCCACTCCCATGCGCGTCGAATCGATCCGGTCGAGTTGATATCCGTCAGCCAGGAGCTGCGCCTGAATGAACGGAGGGGTCGTGAACGCCGCCTTCCAGAGCGACTCCATGACCTCGGCGAAGTGCGCGGCCCCGACCTCGACGAGCTGTTCCCAGAGCTCGCCACCGAACTCCCATGGATCCTTCCCTCGTGGAATTTCCGGAAGCGTTCGGATCTCCGGCTCGGGAACCGGGATCCGCGGGTACCTGAGGCCCAGGAGCGAAACGGGTCCCCTGAACGGCCAGTGAGACGCCTGGTAGGCGAGGCGGGCCTGCTCGTTGTAGTACTTGGCCAGCCCACGCTCGCGTCGCAGCATCTCGGTCGAGCTCGACCGCGTGATGCCCGCGATGCGAACGAGATCACGCGTGATGCCGAGCGTCATCTCGACGAAGGTGCCGGAGCGCGGGGGCCCCAGACTCGACAGACGAACGTGTCCCTGTTGCAGGCGATCGACGATCTCGTAGCGGACGTCCAGGTCGGCCGGGATAGGGACGTCTTCGGGCCGCATGGTCGTGAGATTCGCTCTGTGCGCGAGAAGTCTGATGAGCATCCCTTCATTCTGGGGGGCGATGAGCACCTCCCAGGTGTCGGTGTTGGGCTGCCCCTTCACGGGATCGCGGAGCATGGTCCGCAGCGTGACCGCAGCGGGGACTTCGGGACCACGCGGCTCCAGACGCACAATGGCGATCCCGTGCTCTCGTGCGAAGTCCAGGTCGTGCTTGATCTCGCGGCGCCTCTGCAGACCCTCCAGCTGAGGGCGAATCGACACGCGGACGGTTCGTGGTGACATGGTTCTCACCTCCTTCGCGGCGATTTAACCATTCGGGTCCAGATAAGTCAAAACCACCCTTCAATAAGAGTAGGGTGGCTTTCAAGGTCTGTTTAACGCTTGGACCACTGGGGGGAGCGGCGAGCGGACTTGTGGCCGAACTTCTTTCGCTCTCGAACGCGGGCATCGCGACTGAGGAAGCCAGCTTTCTTCAATGTGCTTCGAAATTCCGGATTGAAGTCTACGAGTGCACGGGCAATTCCCAAACGGATTCCATCAGCCTGACCATGGATTCCCCCACCCGTCACATGGACCGTGATGTCGAACACGTTCTCCATCCCCGTCTCTTTCAACGGAGCCACGACCGTCTGCTGCATAGTCTCAAGCGGGAGATACTCGACGAGCTCGCGATCATTAATCTTGATCGTACCCGACCCGCCATGATGGAGCCGCACACGTGCAACTGCTTCCTTACGTCGTCCAATCGCCTCAATATATTTTGTTTCGCTCATACTCGGCTAGTTGGTTACGACGAGGCGTTTAAGGCGCGCACTCCGGTGCTTGTTCTTGGGAAGCATCCGTGAGACCGCGCGGCGCAGGACATCGCCGGGATCCTCTGCCCAGACCGTGCTCAACTTTTTCTGTCGGAGTCCAGCAGCATAGGTCGTGTGGTGGCTGTACACTTTTTGTGTCAACTTCTTCCCCGTCAGCACCATCTTTGCTGCATTGACAACTTGGACGTGGTCACCGTCATCAATGTGGGGGGTGAAGCTTGTCTTGTTTTTGCCAATAAGAATTCTCGTGACCTCAGTGGCCAAACGTCCTGGAGCCTTTCCTGTCGCGTCAATGGTGTGGATTTCGTGAGACATATCGTTTAAACCAGTTCGATCTGTACCATCTCGGCCCCATCATTTTTTCGAGGAGCGAGTTTGATGATGCGTGTATACCCACCTGCTCGATTTTGGTAGCGCGGTCCGAGTACCTCAAAAATTTTCTTTACAGGGTGCTCCGTGTAGAAAAAGGCCATGAGATTCCGGCGCGAAGCGAGTGTCGGTTTCTTGCCTGATGTAATGGCTTTCTCGACCAATGGCTTTACGGCCTTCGCCTTAGCTTCCGTCGTCGTGACTTTCTCGTACAAGATCACGCTTGCGGCAAGATTTCGAAGCAGGGCTTCCCGAGGAGCTTTTTCACGGCCTAGAATGGTTCCTTTCTTTCGGTGTCGCATACGTGGTTCGTCCCCTCCTTACTTCTCTTCAGGTTCAGCCTCTCCAAAGGATTCTGCTTGAATAGGCGCCTGATTATTGTTCAGAATTGAAAAATAGTCAATAAGGATCTTTGCGGACTCTTCAACCGCTTCTTTCGGAGTCATTGAGCCGTCCGTTTCAATATTCATGATCAGCTTATCGAAGTTGGTGATCTCGCCCACGCGCGTATTCTCGACGCGGTATCCAACGTTCCGGACAGGTGAGAACAAGGCATCGATCGCAATCGTCCCGATATCTCGTGGGGCCTCACCGGCTCGATCCTCGCTTGTCGTGTATCCTCGTCCTTTGCGAACCGTCAGCTCCATCTCAAACCCCGCTGTATCCTCCGTCACATGGGCAATGACAAGTTCCGGGTTGATAATTTCCACGTCGGCATTGGGGATGATGTCTCCTGCCGTGACAACCTTGGCTCCTTTCACACTCAGGCTCAACTTCACCGGCTCATCTGAAAAACACTTCAGACGAAGGGACTTCACATTCAAGATAATCTCGAGGGCATCTTCCTTCACTCCCTTCACAGCCTGAAACTCATGATTCACCCCCTTAATCTTGACCGCCGTCACAGCCGCTCCAGGAAGAGACGAAAGGAGTACGCGTCGTAACGCGTTCCCCAGGGTCGTTCCGTATCCATGAAAACAAGGCTCAACGGTGAGCACCCCCTCATGTGGGCGTTCCCCGTCGTCGTACTGGATACGTGATGGAAGAAGAATGTTCTCCATACGAAAGAAAAAAGATGATTATCGAGAGTAAAACTCTACGATGAGCGTTGGGTCAAAGTCCTGCTTGAGGTCCTCTCCTTCTGGAAGGGCTGTCACTTTTCCCGTCATCGCTTTCTCGTCCCGAGAAATCCATGCGGGCAGGGTGCTGTGGTTCATCGCTTCAGGGATGCTCTTCACGATCCCTTTCTCCACTTTGGAGGGTTTGATGGAGATGACATCGCCAATTGAGACGCTGAACGATGGGATGTCGACACGCTTGTCATTCACCAAAATGAATCCGTGTCCAACCATCTGACGTGCCTGCCGTCGGGTCTTGGCCCAGCCAAGACGGTACACGACATTGTCCAAACGTAGTTCGAGATATCGTACGAGATACTCCGCGGTATTGCCACCCGTCCGGCTTGCCTTCGCAAAATAGTTGGAGAACTGTCGCTCAAGGATTCCGTAGATCGCTTTCGCTTTCTGCTTTTCCTTAAGCTGCTCTCCATACGAGGACAAGCGAGACCGGCTCATGGCCTGCTTTGGTCCGTGTACGCCAGGAGGATAGGCGCGACGACGCACGTACTTTTCCTTGCCAAGCGTAATGCCGAGTCGGCGGGATCGTTTGACGATGGGGGTTCGCTGAGTTGCCATATCCTAGACGCGTCGAGGTTTGGGTTGACGACACCCGTTATGAGGAAGCGGTGTCAAATCTTTGATTGAGAGAACCTGGAAGCCGTTTGCATTGAGGGCCCGGATAGCTGAGTCACGACCGGTCCCAACGCCACTGACAAACACATTCACCTCTCGAAGCCCTGTTTCTTTCACGCGATCAGCCGCTGTCTTCACAACGATACTTGCTGCGTACGGAGTGGACTTCTTTGGCCCTTTAAATCCGCAGTTTCCGGCGCTCGACCATCCAAGCGTATTTCCATTCAAGTCGGTCAACGTCAAGATGGTGTTGTTAAACGTAGCCTGAATATACGCACACCCTTGCGAAACCTGGCGAGCGACTTTCTTCTTTGATCGCGGCTTGGTGATGTTCTGTTCAGCCATAAAGGGTTAGGTCTTAGTGAGGGTTCGTCGTCCGCTTCCCATGGTCTTTCGCATATTGCCACGAACCGTGCGCGAGTTGGACTTTGTTCGCTGACCACGGACGGGAAGTCCTTTGGCATGACGAGTTCCTCGATAACTTCCAATCTCCTTCAGTCGCTTGATATTGGAGAGCTTGTCCCGACGAAGATCGCCTTCCAGTCGAAAGTTCTTTTCCAGAAGCGTTCGGATGCCGTTGACCTGATCGTCCGTGAGGTCTTTTGTTCGGATGCTCTCATCGACTCCTGCCTGAGCGAGAATTTTCTTCGCCGTCGGCCCGCCAACGCCATACACATAGGTCAGGGCGATGACGATTCGTTTGTCGTTTGGGATGGTGACTCCTGCGATGCGTGCCATAGGTTAGCCTTGTCGTTGCTTATGTCGTGGGTTCTTACAAATAACAACTACCCGACCTTCACGTCGGATCACTTTACAGTCTCGGCAAATTTTCTTGGCGGATGCTCGTACTTTCATAACCCGTTTCAGAATCAGAAACGTCATCGATCATTTCGATGACGTCCGGTTAAAAGCGGTAGACAACACGACCCTTTGTAAGATCGTACGGACTTATTTCCACCTTGACCTCATCCCCAGGGAGAATCCTGATGCGGAACTTCCGCATCTTTCCTGAGAGGTGCCCGGTGATCATCTGCCCGTTTTCTAGTTTGATTTTGAAGTTCGCGGCCGGCAGAAGCTCTTCTACCGTGCCCCGCATCTCGATGAAATCCTTTGACGCATTTGCCATAATGAACGCGCACATTCTAGCACCATCATGCAAAAACGGCAAGAAATTCGAGATATTTAAGGCGCCGGTATTGTACTGATGGAGACTATCGCTGTCAAGAAATAATAGTGGATAGCTTTTTTATTCTAAAATAGCTTTAATTCTACGCACTCCACCGGCAACCGCCTCTTCTTTTAGGATCTTGAAATGGCCCAAAAGACCCGTGCGTTCGACGTGTGGACCACCACAAACCTCCTTGCTGTAGTACTCCCCGGTTGCCTCGTTGCCGATGAAATACACTTTAATCTTATCCCCAAGCGTGGCGTACTTGTCTTCAAATAAACCGATTGCCCCACGACCCTTTGCTTCTTCAAGCGTCAGCATCTGAAAATGCACAGGAAAGTCTTTATTGATATTTTCGTTCACGAGGTTCTCCGTCGCTTCTAGTTGCTCTGGTGTCATTTTCTGGGGGTGGGAGAAATCGAACCGAAGACGCTCAGGTGTAATGTTCGACCCTTTTTGCTCGACATGCTGACCGAGGACTGATCGCAACGCCTGATGCAACATATGGGTAGCTGTGTGGAGTTTCACTGTGGCCACGGAGTGGTCGGCGAGTCCTCCTGTAAATTTTTGCTCAGAGCCCGCGCGGGAAAGCTCTTGGTGCTTCTTGAACTCTTCTTGAAACACGAGCCGATCAACAACCTGGCCTCGCTCGACAGCCATCTCCTCTGTCAACTCAATAGGGAATCCGTACGTCGAATAAAGGAGGAATGCATCCTCGCCCGAAATTTTTGCTTTCTCCAAAAACAATCTCTCAAATTCTCTTTCTCCCTTGGTGAGTGTCTTGCGAAATTTCTCTTCCTCACGGCTCAATTCTTCAAGAATCGTCGACCGTTTTGATTCCAGCTCCCCATACGATGACACATACTCTGTGACAAACGCCTCCCCAACCGCAGACGCGAAAGCCCCGTTGATTCCCAACTGTTTTCCAAACCTGACGGCCCGACGAATCAACCGTCGGACAAAGTACCCCTGATCCTTATTCGATGGGAGGACACCGTCGCTTATCAAAAATGTCGCGGCGCGGAGGTGATCCAGGACTACCCGCATGGACCGTGTCGATGCAGGATCTGTCCCGTAGGTTACCGAACCCATCGACTCCAGCACGGATTTGGCTCCTCCAAACACGGAAAGCGTAAGGACATCTGGGTTACCGCTCGCCGCTGCAGCGATGCGTTCGAGGCCTCCACCGAAGTCGACATTCTTTTGCGGTAGCGCTTCAAAGCCGGTCTCCACCTTTTTGTATTCCATGAATACACTGTTTCCGATCTCCATGAAGCGTCCGCAATCGCAATTCACATGGCAGGGCTGATCTCTGAACTCAGAACGTTCGTGATCCTGGCGGCGCTCTCCAAAGTCCCAAAACATCTCTGAGTCCGGCCCCCCAGGTTCCCCAACTGGCATATCGCTTGGCACACCTGAACGCGACCACCAGTTCTTTTTCTCGTCGTAGTAGAAAATGCGACCACCTTGCATCCCGTCTCGCTCAGCAAAGTCTACGTCGCGTGCTTCGACCCCCGCCTTCCCAAAAACATCCTTCCATATGGTGACAGACTCGTTGTCACGGGGAATTTCGTCATTCCCTCGAAAAACGGTCACGTAGAGATTCTTCGGATCAAGACCAATCTTTGTCGTAAGAAACCCAAAAACCCAGGCGAGCTGCTCCGTCTTGAAGTAGTCCCCCAACGACCAGTTACCGAGCATTTCAAAAAACGTCGTATGCCGATTATCGCCAACCTCCTCGATATCCTGGGAGCGAAAACATTTTTGCGAGTCCGCCAACCGGACGCCCTGTGGGTGCTTCTCGCCTAACAGATATGAGATCATTGGCTGCATCCCGCTCCCAGTAAAGAGCGTCGTGGGATCGTTTTCTGGAATCAACGAAGCGGACGCCAAAACGGCGTGGCCGCGCTCCCGAAAAAATTTCAAGTACGTTGACCTGACTTCGTGGATGTTCATAGCAAGCGCATTCTACAAAAGCCCTGGCCGTGCGTCCATCTAGCCGTCCGAGACAACCTCTTGCGGGCGAGACTGTCGGAAGGCACCGCGTCTCAGACCCTCGAAGAATTTCTTCTGCTCTTCCACGCGCAGGAAACCAGCAATGAAAAGGTACACAAGGATCCCCGCTCCTCCAGCCATGAACGCCTGAAAGAAGACCCCGACAAAGCTCTCCAGCGAGAGGAACGCGAGGACGACCGGCTTGAGCAATTGCATGACGAGTCCTGCCACCATGCCTGCAACCGTCAGCTTCAAGAGAAGGGACAACATCGCTGTCTCCTTGAGCGTCCCCAGCTTCTGGCGAAGGAAGACCCACAACAAGAGCGCGTTTACACACGCCGCGATGGAATAGGCAATAGCCAAGGCGATCACACCAAATTGATCCTTGAGAAGAAAAGCGCTCAGCATCCCCACGAGTGCGGAGACAAGCGCGATCATCAAGGGCGAGATCGTGTCGTGGATGGCGTAGAACGCCCGCGCCAGCACAAAGATCAGAGACTGCGGGATAAACGTAAGAGCGAAAAACGCCAGCGTGTCAGCGCTCGCGATCGTCGCCGCCCAATCGAACGCCCCTGCCCCGACAACCACACGGACAATCTGCGCCCGAAAAATGAGGAAGAGCAACGTCATGGGCACAAGCAGGTACAGGAGCTGTCGGGTCGTCCCTACGATGGTATCGATAAGTCCCTGGGTGTCACGTTTGTTCGCCATCTCCGAGATCGTCGGGAACACGGCGATCGCAAACGAGACCCCGATGATGCCAACCGGGAAGAACTCAATGTTATAGGCGAATTGGAACACGGTGAGCGAACCGGCGACAAACGTGGAGGCCATGACAGTCAAGAGCAGCAACATTAACTGGTTGATGGCCAGACCAACAGTCCGCGGTCCCATCAACCGGATCATCTCTCTCATGTCACGAGACCGCAGGTCGAGCATCCATTGATAGCGGTATCCGCTTTCCCAAACACCCACGCATTGCGCCGCAAGGTGAAATGCCGCGCCAAGGACGACTCCCCACGCAAGACCAACGATTCCCATCAGATCAACGAGCCAAAGAGCTCCAACGATGATCCCAACGTTGTACAATATGGGAGCAAGGGCGTAGAGAAAAAACTTCTTGAGACTTTGAAGCACAGATCCGTAGATCATTGAAATCGCTAGAAGGATCTGTGCGAGGAACATCACCCGCATGAACTCCGCCACGCGCAATTGCTTGGCTTCCTGGAATCCTGGAGCAATAACCGCGGCGAGCGGTCCAGCAAAGAGGATCAGCACCAGCGATACCACGACCACCCCTCCACCGATCAAGTGCAGCGCATTATTTGTGAAGTTCCAGGCGCGAGCTTTGCCGGCCAGCTCCTGATAGTGGGACATGAACAGCGGAATGAAACTCGCAGAAAGGGCCCCCACCACGATCAGGTTGAAGAGAAGGTCCGGGATCTTGAACGCCGCATAGTACACATCGAGCGTATCCCCTGCCCCAAACGCACCGGCCAACACACGGTCTCGAACAAGCCCAACGAGCCGGCTCGCCAACGAAAGGACGCCGACAATCGTTGCGGCTCCCATGATCGTCTTTGACTCTCGATGAAGAAATTTAAGCATGGAGGTCTGGCTTCTTTCCAAGCCGCACGAAAGAGGCGGCCCCCGCGGCGAGTAACAGCAAGAGGGCGACGACGGAGACGAGTACGACCCGATTGTTCAGGTTGAAAAACGGGACAAGCACCGTTGTCGATTCAGAGGAAACAATCCCACTCGCGTCGGTCATTGTAAGTGTCACCTGGAACGCCCCCGAACGATTGTACGTATGCTGGACGGTTGGTTTGGAAGAAGTCACGCCGTCGCCGAAGTCCCAGACATACACGGCTTGCTCCGAGATGTTCGAGAAAACCTCAAACGTAAACGTATTCCAGGAGTCTCGTGTGTAGCCAAAAACCGCATTGGGAGAGATGTGCACCTCCGACGATACCTCTGTCGCTGGCTCTTCCTCTTCTTGTACAGCCACTGTCTCTTTGATCGTCTTGGCTACCTCCTCCACGATCTTTTGGAATGCTTCTGAGCTCGGTGGGGCGGGAGGCTCGGGCTCCTCTTCTGGCGCAGCTTCCGCTTGCGGTTCTTCCTGCATCACCGTTTCCTCCGCGTCCGTGGGAAACGCATCATCTGCATCGTTCACCCCATCACCGTCAGAATCTTGTTGTGTGGTGTCGGTCGTGAGTTCGGCTTCCACGTCATCTGACAAGCCATCGTTGTCGTCGTCCGAGTCACAGGCATCTCCTTCTCCATCACCATCCGTATCCAATTGGTTGTTGTTGGATGTGGCCGAACAGTTATCGCTCTCGTTCTCGATGCCATCGCGGTCGTCGTCAACCACGGGAGAAAAAGTGGACGTGAGCGCATTGTCGTTATCTACATTCACATCCTCCGGATCCGTCCCTTGGATCAACGCGAGGATGTTGAATGTCCCCTCCGGGACAACGAAATCGACATAGACCTCTTCGGGGCTCCCGCCCGCCGGTAAGGAAATAACGAGCGAATCATCGATCAATGTAGCTCCTTGGTAAAAGCTTACATACCCCGAAACGTCTTCATCTCCGACGTTGTAAACCGTGGCATACAGTCGAACTTCATCGCCAGCGACAAGAAGCCCTTTTGAGAAACGGATATCCTGCGGGTTGATCGATAAATCAGCCGCCGCGTGTGCCGCGACCGGAAGGAGGAACATCGCCAGCATGATAAGAAAACGTTTCATAGAATGGCGATGTCGCCGGTTTGAATCCAGGCGGGAGCCGCCTCATCCTTGGTGAGGTGGAACGCTGGGCTAAATGTTGGATGGACGCGCACGACCACGTGGTCAAAGACGATCCATTCTCGGCCCTTCATCTGTATGGTGACGCTCTCTTGATGGGCGAGGTGGAGCGTCTGGGCAACCTGCGGGGAAAGATGGAGATGGCGAATGGGAACAATCGTGCTCATCTTCGCTTGGACTTCTCCTCGAGGCGTTTTCAGCAGCACGGTCGCGGAACGCTCTGTATCCCCCGAAAGGCGCAGGGGGGCATTCACTCCAATCGCGAACGCGTCGCTTGAAGAAAGCTCAACCTGCGTCTTCTCCCTCACAGGCCCAAGCACGCACACATCCGAGAATACTCCGCTAGGCCCATGGACAGCGAGCGTCTGACGCGCCACGAACTGCCCATGATGCTCAATGGGTCTCGCTGGCTCCATTTCGCCACCAAACAGGACCTGTTCGTCCTCTGGCGAAAGATGCACATGGCGGTGTTGCACGACGATGGGAATCTCCATACTTAATGGCGGGAGCGCCGGATAATGAAGACGACCATCATGACCATCCCAAAGAACCCCACCACATACAAGAGCGAAATCACTCGCGCGTCCGTGGCATACGGCAGCCAGGGAACATTCATCCCATAGAAGCCTGCGATGAGCGTCGGCACCATGAGCGCGGCGGAGATGAACGTGAGCAAGGTTACAACCTCATTGGTGCGATGGGAGAGCAGTGCCTCATTCACGTCAAACAGCCCGTCAATGATGAGCTTCAGGTTATCCACCGAGAGCCAGATCGTATCCAGGACATCATGCACGTCATCGAAATACACCACGACGTCATCGGTCATGAAGCTGCGCTTGAGATGCGCCAGACTCGCCAATACGCTACGCTGCGGGTCGATCACGTGGCGCAGAAATAAGATGTTCCGCCTGACGTGTCCCAAGTCGACGGTCAGGCGTTTGTCATGACGGTTCTCAATCGCCTCCTCGAGCCGCCGAACCTCAAGCGTGAGATCGGCCACGATACTCAACGAATCTCGGAAAACCTCTCCCAAAATCCGTTGCAAGCAAAACGCTGTCCCCTTCCCAAGAACAACGGACCGGAACTTCGTACTCTTTTCCATCCTCGCCATGAAGTCGTCGACCGCCGCAATGGGTCTGTGCGTGACTATGACCAACGCCTCGTCACTCAAAAAAGCATACAGTTCCTCCCCATAGACATGCCCCGTTTGCTCGTGCACGGTGGGCACATGGAACACAAGAAAGACATAGTGCTTGTAGGCATCAAATTTGGAGATGGGTGTTTGGGAACGAATGTCATCGTAGTCCAAGTGGTGAAACTTAAACTTTGCCTGAAGTGATTCCAGGTCGGTCTCCGTTACCTCACGAATGTGCTGCAACTGGATTCCCTTTGCTTCAAACAGGCCTCCCTCCATAGGTTATCCGTGTTTCTTTTTTTCCCGCACCGCCGCCGTATGCCCGAACGTGTAACGGAATTTATCGTGACGAATTGGGCCCAGCAGCGCCAAGTGCAACTCGGCAAGCATATACTTGATGGCAATCTTCATCCGCCCATCACGGTCGAGCCGGCGGATCGAGACGGGAATCTTGGTTGATCGAAGAAACCCAAACGTCCCATGCTCCACGGCGCGACGCGCGTAGTCATGGTCCTCGCAAAACGTCACTCGCTCGTCGAACCCTACGATCTTCTCATGCAAGCGCCGGCGCACGAGCATGCAGAACCCAGGTGCATGGGGATACAGGGCCCCCCACGCGCGGACATAGGTGTTGTACGCTTTGTGCAAAAAATGATCGATGAACTGGTCGGAGAGGGGGAACACGTCGCAGGTGGCAAGGTCGATCCGCCGCTCCAACATCTCCCCCACCGCCTTCTCCAAAAATTCCGGGTCTCGCAACTCGACGTCGGCATCGAGGAACAGGATGAAATCTGTTTTCGCCTCCTTCGCCCCAGCATTGCGGCCAAAGGAGATCAACCCTCCTTCGATCACCTTGGCTCCATACGATCGGGCAATCTCGCGCGTACGATCTGTTGACTGCGCGTCAGCAACAATCACCTCAGACGGTTGGATGGTCTGTCTCTTAATCGAGTCGAGCAACGCCGGGAGATAGCCCTCCTCATTCTTTGTGGGAATGACGATCGTCAACATGGGACCATTTTACCGTGCCTGAGAAGTGAGAGCAAACAACGCGATGCCCGCAGCAACGGAGACATTGAGCGACTGCTTGCGCCCAGGCATGGGAATTTTCACGACGTGGTCACACAGATCCAGCACGGAGGAATCAATCCCTGAAACCTCGCTCCCAAGAATAATCGCAAGTGGTCCGATCGGGACACATGCGTCAATGGGTTTTGCCCGTGGTTCGTTCTCCAGCGCGACGACGATGTACCCGTCTGACTGAAGACGACTGATGAGCCCGAGCATATCGCCCACAGTCTCCCAGGCAACACGGTGTTCGCTCCCAAGCGCTACCTTGGCAATCTCCTTCCGCGGAGGCGCGCCCGTAATCCCACTCAAATAGAGCTTCTCAACGCCGAACACATCGCACGACCGGAAGATCGATCCGACGTTGTGGAGCGAACGGATGTTGTGGGCGATAACAATCATGGTTTGATTAATGGTGGAAAAAAGCGTAGCCTTGGCTCGTTATGTCTAGTCCGTGTCCACAAAAAGACGTCTGCGGTTCCTGTTCGTGGTCGCACATCTCGTACGAAAAGCAGCTGAAACAGAAGCTTTCTGATATCAACGGGTCGTTTGGCCTGAAAAAGCTCCCGCCATGGTGCCAGACCATTCTACCATCCCCGGTAACCGAGCATTACCGTAACCGCATGGATTTTGTGATCGACTTCGAGGGACGTGTCGGGATGCGGGAGAAAGGCAAATGGTGGAGGGTAATCGATGGCAATAGCTGCTTCCTCGCCGACACACAGATCGACGACTTGTTCATGCAGGTTCGCGACTGGGTGAAGCATAGCGGGTTGTCATACTACGATCGAAAGGCTCACACAGGACTGCTACGCTACGCGGTCATCCGATCAACGACCCTGGGGCAGACAATGGTGAACCTTGTCACGTCCAAACCCGGCGACGAACACGAAACACAACTGTCCCGATCGGGACAGTTGCGTTGTGCCGAAACGCTCGCCCCGACGACTTGGATCTGGTCACAAAACTCCACGATCACGGACGTGAGTTTCGGCGATAAACTCGAGACGGTCACCGGCCCGGGATACATCGAGGAAGAAATTCTCGGCCACCGTTACCGCATCAGCCCCAACGCGTTCTTCCAAACCAACCCCCACGGCGCTACCCTGCTCCTGCAGACCGTCGAGGAATTCTGTGGCGACCTCGCGGGCAAGACGTTACTGGACCTCTACTGTGGTTCTGGCTTCTTCTCTGTGGCGCTCGCCAACCGAGCCGCCCGCACGATCGGGGTTGAGATGATTCCCGAGGCCATCGCGGACGCACGCGTCAACGCAACCCTCAACAACGTCGTGGTCGAGTTCCGAGACGATAAGACTGAGGAGTTCGACTGGACGGCGCTGGGCGCGAATGTCGTCATCCTCGACCCACCCCGCAGCGGGATGCACGATAAGGCGCTGGCGGACATCCTGGCACACCCACCCGAGACGATCGTCTACGTGTCCTGCAACTTCAAGAACTTCGCACGCGAGATGGTACAATTACAAAAACTCTTTCGAGTCGACGCCATACGCGCCATCGATATGTTCCCGCACACCCCGCACGTGGAGCTTGTTACAAAACTCACTCGCATCTAGCTATGCCAAAATCTGGTTTCGTCGTCATGATCGGGCGATCCAACGTGGGCAAATCCACCCTCATGAACTCCATCGTGGGTTCCAAAATAGCCATTACGACCCCCAAACCCCAAACCACCCGCTTGCCGATCCAAGGCATCATCACCCGACCAGAGGGACAGATGGTGTTTGTGGATACGCCAGGAGTCCTGCGCGGAGCAAAGGACGCCCTTTCAAAGCGTCTTGCCCAGTCTGTCGGCGCCTCACTCCAAGACGTCGATGCGGTTGCCTACGTCGTTGACCCGACGCGCGAAATCGGCCAGGAGGAGCGGGAGGTTATGCGCATGATCGAAAGCTTGGACAAGCCCAAAGTCCTGGTCATCAACAAGATCGACCTACGCGAGAAACCCTACCTCGACTTCTATCGAGACCTTTCAGAAAACTACACGGCGACCGTCGAGGTCTCCGCCCTGCGCGGCACGCATATCGACAAGCTCGTCGAAACGCTCTTCAGCCTCCTCCCCGAGGGTGAGTTCTACTATCCCGAACACCAGCTCACTGACATGCCCAACAAAACCTGGCTTGCCGAGCTGATTCGAGAGAAACTCTTCCTCCGCCTGCGCCAAGAGGTCCCCTACTCCACCCATGTAGAAGTAGCCGAGGTCGAAGAACGCGATAACGGGACGCTGTACATTGCCGGCACTATCTTCACGACCGATGACCGCTACAAGAGCATGATCATCGGCAAGGGAGGGCGGGGTATCCGCGAGATCGGCCAGTCAACCCGAAAGGAACTGGAGGGGGTCATGGGCTCAAAGGTCTTCCTCGACCTCACGGTGGAAGTCGACCCGCACTGGATGATGAAATTCGAGTAAAAATGCAGCCTCACTGGGCTGCTTTTTTATGGATCTCTGTTACCTCATATCCCCCAAATCCTTCTGAGAAACCGTCCTTGCTCAGGAGTTCCAGATTCCCTTGTGAAAGTGGCGTCAACTGGACTTCGAGGATAAGCGGGTTGTCGGGATTGGCGAGGATCTTGTAGGAGGCAAAGGCATTCTTTGCCTCGACAACCCTCACGCGTGTCTTCACCCCGTCGACCAGGAGCGTGAACTCTCCCCACTCTGGTTCTGCCTTGAGCGACACGAGCGAGTTGTCCGTTTCTTCCTCCCCTTGTTCTGGTGGTGTCCCGAGGAGCGGTCCAATAAGGCTTGAGAGTTCATCGAAGACCGATGCGATCTTGCCGGTCGCATCCTCCACACGCATCAGCGACTCGTCGAAGAGCCCGAGACTCACTGTCGTCGTACGCGTATTCACCAACTCGTCGTAGTGTGAGCGAGAAAGCCAGATGAGCGAGCTTGTCGACACGCCGCCGTCCCCCTCTGGCCAAGCCTCAGGAAGCATAAGCGTATCCGCCTGCGCCATCGACTCGCTTGCGATCGACCCGTTCACGATCTTCTCCTCGTACTGAGGCTCTGGCTCATCCGGGATCTCCATCCCTACGGGGGAGGTTGCATATTTCTCATCGTAGGCCGCACGCGCCGTAACCGACTCGGCCGTTTCCACCTGGGACGTGATCGACCAAAATACACTCACTCGCTCGCCCGCGGTCCAATCGACGATGGTCAGCGTCCTTTCTTCTTTTTCTCCCCCCAGCCAGTCGACAAAGCTCCCCCCCATTCCCAAGACCGTCGGTTGGACGACGATCTCCTGCCCGGCTGAAAGCGTAATCGCCGCCGCCGCTTGTTCTCCCGTGAGGCTCGAAACTTCTGTTGCGACACATCCAGAACCTGCCAGGAGGAGGCTCACGAGGGACGCGGCGAATAGGTGTTTCGAGCTCATATGGTTATTCGAAATCCTTCCCCTCGGCCCAGGCTCGGATGCGGGCCTCTTCCGTGGAGCCGCAGATGATCTGGTTCGTGTCGGTGTTATGAAAGAACGGCACGCCTCCGCAACGGCCGCCGTCGGCCTTCTCCAGCGCCTTCGCGTTCTCCTCATTGTGCCAGGCCTCGAACTTCTGGATCTCCTTTCCCTCCCCGATCAGCTTATCGACCAGAGGCATCATGTGGTGGCAGTGCGGACATTCTTCGCCGTAATAGAAGTGGAGCATAAAATATGTCATTGCGAGGCCGAAGGCCGAAGCAATCTCCTAAATTCTTATGGTAGAATTCTAGCATGTCGATACGCATTCTCACAGCCGCCTTATTTCTGGCCATCATGGGTCTCTTGGTTGCCCAACGGTTTTCGCTTCCACCGGAGTTGACCGTGCGAGTCGCAGCGAGTCTGGGTGAGGATGCCGGCTACGGCTTTGGTGAGGGACTGCGTCGTGGATCCGTCGTCGAGACAGGCGATGGATTTCTGCAACTCACGATAGGGGTGGAACTCGAAAACCTCGACCAGGCCAAAACGATCCTTTGGCTGGCTCCCAACACGCGGATCGAGCTCGAACGGCTGTACGAGGACGAGATGACGATTCGATTCACTCGTGGACGTATCATCGCATCAAACGAAACCGACGTACCCCTCAAGATCAAAACCAACTATACATCACACCTCGTTCTGGACGATGTCGCCTCGTTTGTCAATTACGACTTCCTTGAGACGATCCACGTGATCCCCCTGTCAGGTTCCGTGCAAGTGAACGCGGGCTCGAGCGAGAGCCTCCTCACTCCCGTCCCCCTTGCTATCCATGAGACTGATCCTGTCACGTTTGAAAAGCTTGAGGTCAACCTCGAGGCTGGCGACGCAGCCGAGTTCTATCGGTGGGCGGGGGTTTTGACAGGGCTGTAGGAAACTCCTAGGCTACCCACATCCATTCTGGCCAAACGCCAGAATAGGAGACGACGGAGGAAATCTTGGCCTACCGTGCCCAACACACCCGATCGCTGGGTCACGCCATCGAGCTGATCACCTCGGGCGAACCCAACGTGATCAGTCGAGTCTCCATGCACGAACTGATGTCGCGTGCAGCACGCGTGCGCAACGGCTGTTTCGACTTCGACGGCACACTCCACACCGGAAATACGTGGGCGGCCGTCGGTCGACGTCTTCCGGAGACGCTTCGCGAACAGGATGCAGCCATCCGCACCTGGTACTGGGACCAACTCCACACCCAAGTACCTCAACGGTCGCTGGACGATCCGGATTGGTTCCACGGACACCTGCCCGCCCAGAACCAAGCGGTCGTCGATGGAGCCTGGGTCGCCAACGACGTACACTGGTACATGGAGGCCGGGCTCACGCGAGACGACTTCGAAGCTGTGGCTCAGGAACTCGTGGAGCGTCCCGGCGCTTCGGATCTCCTGCAGCTCATGCGACATCGTGTGGTCATCACCTTCGGCATTGAACAAGTGGTTCAGAGATGGCTCCGAGATCGCAACATCTCTGCGGCCGTCGCTGGGACACGTCTCACGTTCAATGAGGTCGGCCGACTGACCGGCCACCACCCCAATGTCGTAGCGAGCACGACCAAGGAACACGCCGCAAGGCGTTTCTGCGAGCTCTGCGGTTCGACGAAAGATGAAACGCTCGTCATCGGCGACTCCGTCGTGGACGTCCACATGATGGGACCAACGAATTTCAACGTGCTGGTCGTCCCCCCATCGGAGATCGACCGCAAGCTGCGGGACTTCCGGGAGAACAGCCTCAGTGCCATGTGGGACCGCGTCACCATGATCCTTGCGGACGACTCGCTCGAGCCCCTCGTGGCGCTCCTGCGCGATGCCCGCGAGAACACCTAGAACGCAAGGAGGTACGAAAAAGCAGCCATCTGAGGCTGCTATTTACTTTGTCCACACACGCGTTTGACATCATTCGATTATCCCTCCACCGAGGACTTTATCCTCCTCGTAGAAAACAATGCTCTGGCCGGGGGTGACGGCGCGCTGGGGAGAAGGGAAGGTGACAAGGACACGATCGATGCTAACCACCCCCAACCCCTCCTTAAAAAGGAGGGGGGCCGAAATGGAACAGTCCTGAAGCTCTTGGCGATAACGGATGCGAGCTTTGCACGTGAACGGAATCTGTGGCTTCTCAAACCAGTTGAGTTGCGAGGCCGTGAGTTCCCTACGGTAGAGTGAAGGGTGATAATTGCTCGCCACGACCAGTTCGTTCGTCGTGGGTCTCTTCTCCACGACGTAGTACGGCGTGCCCCCACCGATCCCCAAACCCTCTCGCTGACCAAACGTGTAAAAAGCAAGACCCTCATGCCCCCCGATGATCGTGCCATCGACTGTCACGACGTTACCAGGATTCTTCGGAAGCCGCTCCTGTAAGAAGGCTCGCATCGACACCTCTCCGATAAAACAGATCCCTGTTGAGTCTTTCTTATCAGCGACTTCGAGCCCAAGCTCCCGAGCCTTCTCGCGCACCTGGGGCTTGGTCATGGCTCCGACCGGAAAGAGGACACGCGGCAAAACCGTGGGGTTCATGGCCCACAAAAAGTATGACTGATCCTTGTTTGGATCCAGACCTGAGTGAAGCTCGACTGCACTTCGTCGCCGCTCTCCCACCCCCCCTATCCCCCCCTCGGGCAGGGGGGGGACCGAAAAATCTATTTCTGCGCCTTCACTCTTTCCGA
>JACQSJ010000031.1 GCA_016205995.1 Candidatus Uhrbacteria bacterium
AGCCAACAGATTTACAGTCTGTCCTCGTTGACCGCTTGAGTACCTGCCCATATCTGGAGCCACAGTCGGGAATCGAACACGATACCTCGTCCTTACCATGGACGCGCTCTACCAGCTGAGCTACTGCGGCATGATCTCACAGAACTCGCGATCTTGCCTTTCACGGGGCCCCGTCGTCTTGTCACCCTACTTTTAGTAGGGCTCCGGCGACGCCACCCCGTTCAAGTCAATCTCATCGAGTTCTGTGAGATCTAAAATTTACAGAGCGCGAAAATGATAACAAACCCTACTCTTCTTGTGAAGCCTCACCTTCTGGAAAAGAAGTCTTCTGGATATACGCGTCCTTCTTTTCTTGGAACCTCACCTCGAACTCTTCAATCTTGTTATTTTCTGGGTTCACCTCTTTAAGCGTCTGGATTCCCTCGCGAGCGTCTTTAAGAGATCCCACCTCAAGCGCGGTCTCAATGTAGTAATCCAGGTACCTTGGATTCTTGGGACGCTTCGCGATGGCGCGGCGCAAAAACGGCAGGGCCGCCTTTTGATTCCCTTGTTTGATCTCCAGTTCCGCCATCGACACGTTCACACTGGCGTCGTCCGGTGAAAGGCGCAGAGCAAATTGCAGCGTCTCGCGCGCTTGGTCGAGCTGCCCGCTCACGAGGTACATATTCCCCAAACCCTCGTAACCGTCCACGCTCTTGGGATTGTGGCTGATGATATCGATAAAAATCTTCTCCGCCGGGATGTACTCCTCTTGCTTGATAAGCACGGACGCCTCTTCCAGGCGGGCACGGATCGTCTCGTCAGAGTAACGATGCACCCCCTCATCCCCTGAACGTTTGAGCTTTTGATAGTACTGCTCGAGCCGATACAGGCGCTGGACAACGCGACGTCCCTGACGAGAAACGACTCCTACCAGGTCGGATGTCGCCTTGGTGACCTTTTGGATCTTCGCTCCACCCACGCGCTGGAACTTCGACAGGATAAGCTGCTCTTTCACTTTCCGCTCGCGTTCTTTGGGGATCGAGTTGACGTCAATCACGCGCAGCTGGGGAACTTTGCGATAGACCACCCACCCAATCACGGTAAGGGCGGCAAAGATGAGAAAGAAAAAAATCCATTCCATACGCTAGGCTGATTGAGCTTCTAAAACCTCCGCCGCTGCCTCAACGATTTCTTTGAATTGGTTAATCTTCACGCTCGCCGAACCCACAAGCACGCCGTCAACTTCTGCCTCACGTAAAAACCCATAGGCGTTCTCCCCGTCCACGCTACCGCCATAGAGGATTGAGAACTGCCCGGCTGGGGCATCCGGAAAGATACGTTCGAGCACAGAACGGATGAACCGATGCATCTCAATCACGTCGCCCACCGAAGCCGAGTCGTTGGTTCCAATCGCCCATACAGGTTCGTACGCAACAAAGAGGGACCCCTGCGTGTGCAACCGCACGCCTCGAAGAGCGGAGGAAAGCTGTGCCTCGACAACGGCGCGTGCGTCTCCTGCCACCCGTTGTTCCTTACTTTCCCCCACACACAGAATCGGTGTCATCTGTTCACTGAGCGCATGAAGAACTTTCTTATTGATCATCTCATCCGTCTCGCCCAGCTGTACCCGACGCTCGGAGTGTCCGATGAGACAATGGCTCACGCCCAGTTCCAGCAACATCCGGGAAGACGTCTCCCCCGTGTGCGAGCCGCTGGGTTCCCAAAACATATTCTGCGCCCCGATATTCGCCGAGCTGCGCGCGACGACTTTGCGCACTTCCGAGAGCGCAACAAATGGCGGGCAGATCACCAGGTCGGGGATCACCTTACGGCCTCGCAACGTCAACAGAGAGGCGCGGGCAAGCGCGACACTTTCTCGAACGCCGACGTTCATCTTCCAGTTGGCAACGACGGTTTTCATAGTTCAGCCCCCCTCCTTTTTAAGAGCCTGTCCCGAGCTTGTCGAGGGAAGGGGTCGGGGGTGGTTACGTGTTGAGTTTTGCTTTCTTCAAAAGATCATCTCCGTTCTTGAACGGACCGACGGCCGCGAGACTCATCTGCTTAAGGTCGAACACGGCTCCCGCAACGGCGCGCACATCTTTGAGGGTCACCTTCTCGATCATCTTGAGATACTGCTGCGGCGTGCGGACGGATTTCTGAAACATCTTCTCTCGCGCAAACCATTGCGCCCGTTCATAGCTGTCTTCCAAACGGATCGCCATCTGGCCGCGCACGTACGCCTTGGCGTCGCGCAGCTCCTTGGCGGTGACGGGTTCGCGGACGATCTTCCGAACTTCGCGCATGATTGTCGTGACCGCGACGTCGAGCCGTTGTTTATCCAGTCCCGCACGAATCATGAAATTTCCCACCTCCTCATAGGCATCATTGGCCACGCGCACGAAATACGCAAGGCCTTTTCGTTCGCGCACTTCGACAAACAACCGAGAACTCATGTTTCCCCCCAAGATCACACCCAAAAGTGTGAGTGCCGTATTGCGCGGATCTTGCATGCCAAACGAAGGGAAGCCAATCGCGAGTTGGATTTGCTCAGTTGGTTTTGTTTGGACACGAGCCATCGGCTTCTTGTGCGGACGGTGTGGCCGAAACTCGGCAAATCCGTCGAACCTCTTATGTGCACTCTTACGCTTCCCGAACGTCGCCTCGACCCAACGCGTTACGCGCGTGTCGATATTTCCCGACACGACCAGCACCATGTTGGAAGGCTGGTAGTACTTCTTCCAGAAGGCGTACATCTCATCGCGATCCACTTCGCGGATAATTTTCGGGGTTCCTGCAATCTCCCACCCAAGTGTACTGCCATCAAACATCACCTCCTCAAGTAAATCAGATACGTGCATCATCGGATTATCCTCGTACATGTGAATCTCCTCAATGATCGCCCCACGCTCGCGGTTCAGTTCATCCTTATCCATCTTGGAGGCAAAGATCATGTCGTCGATGATGTCGAGCCCGAGCTCAAGATGACTCTTATCAACTTTGACGTAGTAGCCTGTGTAGTTCTTCCCTGTAAACGCATTGAAGTCCGCGCCGATGGCATCGAGCGTGCGCGAGATATGCTGCGCGGTTGGGCGACGACGGGTTCCCTTGAACATCATGTGCTCGATGAAATGGCAGGAGCCATTCAAATGCGCGGGCTCATACCGAGACCCCACACGCACCAGCACAAGAACGGAAACCGTATCGGTTCCGTTCACAGGCGCAAGCATCACGCGTAGACCATTTTGGAGGGTGAGTTGGGTCATAGTTTCTGAGCGAACCACGTTTCGAGTTCATCGATCGCCACGCGCACCTGTTCCATGGTATCGCGATCGCGAATGGTAACGGCTTTATCATTGAGTGTCTCAAAATCGACCGTCACACAGTACGGCGTCCCGATCTCATCTTGTCGACGATAGCGTTTTCCGATGGATTGCGTTTCGTCATAGTCAGTTGCAAAGCGTGATCGCAGTCGATCCGCAAGGGGCTGAGCCATGGCGGCCAGTTCGTCTTTCTTTGAAAGTGGAAGGATCGCGATCTTGAACGGTGCCAGCGCTTTTGGAAGTTTGAGGACAACGCGCGTATCGGTCTGACCTTCTTCCGAGGTCGGTGCCTGCTCTTCTGTGTACGCCTCGAGAAGTGTGATAAGTACCGTACGATCGATCCCAAAGGTCGGTTCGATCACGTGCGGAAGATACTTCTCATTTGTCTTAGGATCGGTATAACGAAGATCCGCTCCAGATACTTCCATGTGACGCTTGAGATCAAAGTCGGTGCGATATGCCAAGCCGTACAATTCTTTTTGTCCAAATGGATACAGGTACTCGATGTCAATCGTGCGCTTTGAATAATGGGCGCGCTCCCCGTCCTCAATTTCATGAAATACGAGGTGCTCTTTATTCACCCCACAAAAATCGAGCCAACTCTTCATCTGCTCAAGCCAATACTCAAACCATTTTTCCCATTCGCTCTCGTGGACAAAATACTCGAACTCCATGAGGTTAAACTCACGGGTGCGGAAGATAAAATTACCTGGCGTAATCTCGTTGCGGTAACACTTTCCTTGCTGGGCGATTCCAAATGGGACGCGCTTACGGCTGGACATGAGTACCTGTGGAAAGTCGACAAACATCGCCTGTGCCAGTTCCCCTCGCAAGTACGCGACGGACTTAGTATCTTCCGTCGAGCCGATAAACGTCTTAAAGAGCAGGTTAAAATTTTTGGGATCCGTAAACCCATCCTTGCCCCCACACTTCGCACACGCCTTGGCGATATCGATCTGGTCGGCGCGGAACCGCTCGTGACATTTCTTGCACTCCACCAAGGGATCCGTAAATCCTTCGACGTGACCGGATGCCTCCCAAACTTTTGGGTTCATGATGACAGCCGCATCAATTCCAACCATGTCTCCGCGACCTGTAACGAATCGCTGCCACCACGCGTTCATGATATTGCGTTTGAGTTCTGTCCCCAGTGGCCCGTAATCCCACGAGTTCGCCAAACCGCCGTAGATGTCACTCCCGGGATAGACGAACCCTCGCGTTTTGGCGAGGGCAACCAATTTTTCCATGGTAACTCCTTTTTCCATAGGACGCGGTGAGCGACTGACCGAAGGGACAACTTTGAGTCGGAGCATCTTTGTCCGATCTCAAAGTTCGGTCCCGAGGGCGGTCGCGTTAAACGGTCATTATTTCTTCCTCCTTCTTTTCCCCGATGGCGTCGATCCGCTCATTGAACTCCTTGGTCATCTTGTCAATCTCGTCGATGAGCTTGAACTTCTCATCTTCAGAAATCTGCTTGTCCTTCTCCATCTTCCCCGCAGCCTCTCGTGCTTCTTCTCGAACCTGACGCAGGGCAATCCGTGCGTCCTCCAAAAATTCTTTCATCTTCTTGACCATGCTCTTGCGACTATCCTCCGTCATCGCGGGCATCACGATGCGGATGACCGTTCCATCCACGACCGGACTCAATCCGACGCCCGCATCGCGAATGCCCTTCTCAATATTCCTCAACAGGTTCTTGTCCCATGGATCGATAAGGAGCGTCTTGGCATCCTGCGCCTGAATCGAAGCCAGGCCCTTAATCTCCATCATGGCGTCATATGCGCTCACGGAAATATCCTCGACCAAAGCGGGGGTCGCGCGTCCGGTGCGCAAACCTCCTAACTCTTTCTGAAGATGATCGATCGCCGATTCAAACGCGGGTTTCTGTTGATGTAACAATGCGTGCATAGAGTTATTCAATCGAAGTTGCTACGCCGATGTATAACACTTGGGGATCTCTCGGGTCAACCAATAGGGCACGCGGAACACGAGATGTTGGGAACCGTTCTGTATCCCATGTCGCGCCTCCATCGGTTGTTTTGTAGAAGGTCGAGTTTGCCGCGTAGTACATCGTCGTCGGTTGCTCTTTGTTGATACCCAGAGCGCGAATACTTACTTGTCCGGGTGATGTAAGCAACGAAATCCCCTCCCACGTTGAACCGAAATCTGTCGAGCGAGCGAGTCCGTACTGACTGGCTGCAATGACCACCCCTGAATCTTCCGACTGAACCATCTGGTACACCTTCCCCGATTGCTTGAGTTCACGTAACCCTCCATCGACCTCGTCCCAGTTCTCTCCCCCGTCAGTCGTCTTGTAGATCCCTTTGGTAAATGTGCTTACGAGTACGTGGCGCGAATTGGTGTTACTGATGAGAAATCCCGAGATCTCCTCGCCAGTCTTCAGAACGGTCGTCCATGTCCGACCTGAGTCACCGCTCCTCAACACATCTCCGTTGCTCAACCCCACCCAGAGCGTACGTGGGTTGTACCAGTCAACCGCCACTTGGACGACGCTCACGCCGCTGCGGTTATCGACATACACCTCGCTATCAAACGAACGCATGCAATTATCCGTCGCATACAGGCGTGATCCCTTAGCCACGTACACCTTACAGACGTCCGTGGGATCCACTTCGACTTTGTAAATCAAGCCCTCGGCCAGAGCAGCTGTGCGAGGCTGACGCCAGGACGCTCCCCCATCATCTGAATAAAGCACCCCACTCTCCCGCGTGCCGATGTACAGATAATTGCTATCCTGCGGGTCCATCTCCATGTTGAGGACGTCGGTGGTGGCCAGTGTCCCGATTCCGGCGGCCGTTGGCACCACGACGGCCTGTCCCCACTCCTGGCCAGCATTAAGCGTCTTGAACACGCCTCCGTCGGCACCTGAACGGGAACCACCTCCCCCACCAAGACAACCAGCACCAAGGAGGATAAGGGAGAGTGAAACGATTGAAAGATATTTCATATGGCTGTTCGGTCCCCCTCCTTTTTAAGGAGGGGTTAGGGGTGGTTACGGGTCAAAGGGGACGTTTTATGAAGTGGCTAGAGCGACGTGCTCCAGGCTCAAATGTGAATTGATGTGATACTGCGTAGCCTCGCGGACTTCTCCCAGGCGAGAAAAGGTGGACAAGAGATTCTGAGAGGACATCTTGGTGGCAAGACGGTCGAGAGAATCGGTGGAAGGAAACGTCACAAGGTCACCCAGACCCAACTGGCGCAACAGGACATCTCGACAGACCAGCTCCCACTGGTCGATGAGGGAGCTGAGCACCTCGTCCTTTTCGATCTCGCCCTTGGGAATCAGCTCCATCACCTGGTGTAAACGCTTGGGCAGGCTTCCTGAGAAAAACGCCACAGCCTGATTGAGTCCGGTCGTAATCTCTGCCTGGTAGCTACTCTCTTTTAAGAAACGGATGGCACGACCCGGGCGACCAAGCGACTGGGCCGTGGCGGCTTGGGCATCAGCCTTGGCGAATCCCATCTTCACGAGTCCCTCGACGATTTCACTCCTCCGCACGATCCCGAACCGAATCGTCTGGCATCGAGAAACAACCGTTGCGGGAAGGGCGTCGGTTGAACCGGCGCGCAAGAGAAAGAGGACTTTGCCCTTGGGTTCCTCGAGCGTTTTCAAAAGGGCGTTCACGGCCCCCATCGAAAGGGCACTGGCTTCTTCTATAAAAACAACCTTCCAACCACCAGACAGGGAGCTAAGCCCAAGGCGGGCATTGAGCTCCCGCACCTGTTCGACGCTAATCTGGGATTTGCGCTTCCCCGTCTTCTCATCAACGAAGCGCTCCAGAGTCAGAAAATCAGGGTGTGTGAGAGAGCCCAAAAGCACCTTCACAAGCTGGTAGACAATAGTGGCCTTCCCCACCCCTTCAGGACCCACAAACAAGAGGGCATGTGGGAGACTGCCGCCCGTTAGCATCCTAGAAAGAATCGTTTGAATTCTGTGATGTCCGATCAGGCCTGAAAAAGGCATAGGCGAGAATGATTATACCACCACCCATTCTATGTTTGGAGATGTTAACATCGGCTGAATTAACAAATTATACTAAATTTAGCTACTTTGTTTGCGAACTTCTTCCTGTGAGTCTTGACAAAGTTGACAGAAAGTGATATAGTATCGCCATCAAGATCACTACAACTAAACATTCTCTGGGGAGAGAGTCCGTAGCGGCCACGGTAAAAGGTCGATAGAAAGCCAGTTTCTGTTTGTATCTCTCTCCTTATAGACGATACACACAGGAACTGGCTTTTTTTCTGACCCAGGAACTCGGAGGAGAGAGAAAAACGAAGTGCCAAATGGCTCGACTAGGCATTGCTTACTCGAACCATATGCCTGGTACCTCGGGTTTTACACCAGCTTCGGCAGGTCACTGAAACCATTCTTCTCCGAATTCCTGCGTCGGACCTCAATCCGACAAAGGTAACAAACGGATCCTTCCCCGCTCGTCACGGGGATTCCAAAAAACAACATGCCCCCTTGTGGGGCATCTGGAGCGAGTGCGGCCGGTCAGCTGCATTCACGACGATCTCCAGAACCCCACAGGGACGCGAGTCCCAAGGAGTCGCCATGACCACCAAGTCCCAGACGATCGCCCTGCCCGCCCGCCACGTCAACCTCCGCCCCGTCCGCAAGCCCTACTCCGCCCCCCGCGTCACGAAGGAGGAGCTCAGCCTCGCGATCCAGATGATCGCGGGGATGTACGAGCCCCTGGCCCCCCACGCCGAGACCCTCGAGGACTGGGCCAGCAAGTCCCGGCAGACCGCCTACGCCGCCCTCCAGTTCGCCTGGACCCTGGCGAAGGTGGAGGCCGAGATCGGGGATCGGGACTGGTTCCGGAGCTCGTGGATGCCGGCGATCAAGGACGCGCAGACCAACGGCGAGGCCATGGCCGAGGACCTGCCCGAGGGGTCCCCGGTCAAGATGACCCGCGGCGAGCGCGACCTGTTGATCTCCGCGGTCGGGCCGATGTTCTGCGCCAAGGACGAGGCCACGGACGCGCTGAGCAAGCTGATCCCGGTCGCGATCGTCGGCAAGCGCGGCACGCACCTCCGCGCCGCCCTCAAGCTCGTCGAGCTCGTGCTCGGCGACGAGGGCTACGCGACCTTCCAGGAGCAGCTCAAGGCCGCCCGCGCCGAGGACGCCTCGTCCCCCGCCCCCGACGCCATCGACGAGTCCGACGAGGACTCCGACGTGGCCGAGGAGCCCGACGCCGACGCCGCCACCGGCACCGAGGGCTAGCGGAAGCCCAACATCTCTCCCACACGGGAGTTCAGACAAAGACCAAGTCTGGTAAAACGACGGCACGTTCTCGAACGTAAATCGAGCGTAGTCACCTGACGTAAGTGGTGAGCCAAGAGGAAGCAGAGCCTCCACGCCTCAGAAAGGCAAGCGCACGGGGCGAGGATGAACCATTCGTGGAACATCCTCGCCCAGCCCTAAAAGGACATGAGTCACTCGTGTCTTCCTAGGGCCAAAGCCACGAACCTCGCTCCATGCATGCGAGGTTCACCTGATTCTTAAATGAATCGATGCAGAAAATGACAAACAATGTTTGTCATCCTGACGACGAGCAACGCGAGGAGGAAGGATCTCCAAATGACTAGGAGATCCCTCGTCGCTGCGCTCCTCGGGATGACAGAATGTTTGCTGCTTCCTGCGTCGTTATGGTTTCGACGAGGTCCGTACGGGTTCTACACCCGCGGGAGTTCGTATGAACGGCTGATCCCAACCCCGAGGAGATACCCCATGAGCTGCTAGTACCTGTACGCAGCCTCCGCCCGCGCCGGGGTCCTCGTACGTTACACCACCCGCGAGGATGGATACCGC
>JACQSJ010000032.1 GCA_016205995.1 Candidatus Uhrbacteria bacterium
CTGGGGCTTGTCGCTTTGGGCAGCGCACCGATCGCGTTGGCGATTTCAAAACGCAGTGAACGGACGCTGGATCCGCTTATTAAAAAGACGTATGAGAATGAGGGCGAAGTCGCCCAGGAGATCGAGGAGCAGATTGGCGCGCATCAGGAAATTGTGCTCGGCGGTATGCGCGAGGACATGGCATCGCGCATTCAAGAGCTTTCCACCAAAGCCAATACGCTTGCGCTTGAACGCCGCGAAGCGCGCCTTGATATGGAGTTTCGCAATGGCTGGGTACTGGGCGGCTCGGTTATTGCCGGATTGACAGCCGGAGGCGTGGCGATGCGCGAGGCGGGCGTGGGTAATGCGGGGGACATTGTCGCCTCGCTTGTCTATGCAGGGATGTTCCGGCAGGCGTTTGACTCGTTGCTGCGCAACGACAATGCGCTGTTGGAAAGCATCAAGGCGATCGTGGAAATGGAAGAGGTGTTTAACGGGTACGCCAGGGACGAGAAAGCGGAAGATCGAAACCGCGTGGGCGCCTCGACGCTCCCCGATTTTTCGATCCGTGTTGAAGACGTGGGGTTAGAGATTGATGGTAGACAGATTTTGTCAGGATTGGATTTTTCCGTGCCAGCCGGAGGCGTGGTGCGGCTGGAAGGCAAGAGCGGGGAGGGTAAGACGACGCTGGTGAGTTTGTTGAGCGGGTATTATGAGCCCACGAGCGGACAGGTTCGGTTAGGCGGAATGGATGTGCAAGCGGTGAAAAAGACAGGGCCGGATGCGCTCTATACGCGCATGGCGTACTTGAGCCAACATCCGTATGTTTTCGATTCCGGGAATCTGCGCGAGAATCTCGCCTTTGGCAATACGGACGTCGATGACGCAGCTATGCGCACGGTGTTGGAGGAGCTGGGATTGGCAAAGCGGTTTTCCGCACACGGCAAAGTAGACGTGGAAAGCAAGGTTGCGGGCTTAAGCGGCGGGGAGCGCGCGAGGCTCGGGCTGGCGAGGGTGTTGTTGAAGATTCGTTCACAGGAAAACGGCGGGGTGGTGTTTCTGGATCAGGCCACCGAGGAGCTGGACGAAGAAACGGAAGCCCAAGTAGCGGCCATTCTGGTCAAAGAGAAACGTGAGCGTCCTGACACGACGTTCGTCATCATCTCCCATCGGTCTGATTTTATTCGCGCGCTTGAGCATCCGCTAGACGGCGGAGAGGGTCTCACCGTCCAGCGCGTGCGTGTGGGCGGGGACGCGAAGGAGGCTGTGGCGTGACGCTTGCCACGTCGGTCGCGACCGACGTGGCTTGCCCCAGCCCGTTTTTCTTGATAGGCTGGCAACATCTTTATGTCGTCGCGATTTTCGCAGTTTGAGGACAAGCTCTACGAACGATTCGGGCCGGTGGGTGGCGCGGTGGCAGCATTTTTGTTGGAGGTCGTCCAGATCGTCGTGATCTCAAGCGCGATCATCTTTCCGATCCGCCTCTTGATCATCCAGCCGTTTTACGTGAAGGGGGCGAGCATGGAACCCAACTTCTACGACCACGAGTACCTTATCATCGACGAAGTGACGTATCGGTTCCGCGAGCCCATGCGCGGCGAGATCGTCGTGTTCAAGTATCCGCGTGACGATACACAATACTTCATCAAGCGTGTGGTGGCGCTTCCCGGCGAGACGGTAGAAGTGACCAATGGAAGCATCACCATCTACAACGTGGAGCATCCAAACGGATTGGTCTTGGAAGAAGCTTACCTTCAGGAACAGACGACTGGAAAAGCTCGTGTGACTCTGGGAGAGGACGAATATTATGTCCTGGGTGATAATAGAGATTCGTCTCTGGACTCACGAAGCTTCGGTCCGGTCGCTCGCAAGTTCGTGACAGGCCGTGTTTGGGTACGAGGTCTGCCACTCTCCCGCATCGGCACGTTCGATGTCCCCATCTATAATCTCTAACCTTTTGTCATCCCGACGACCAACGGGAGGAGGGATCTCTTCAGCGCAGGAGATCCCTCCCCCTCGACAAGCTCGGGGTCGGGGTGACACGACGAAGTATGTATCCCAAAAAGAAGGTGGCTCCCCAGAAGGAGTCGGCTCCCAAGAAAGTTCTCAAGGAGGAGCCTAAGAAAGATCTCGAGGAGGAAGCCGAGAAGTCTGGCAAGACGTTTGAGTTATTGCGCGGGTTCCGCGATATCCTTCCAGAAGACCAGGGGAGGTGGAATTTGGTGCGCGATACCATTCGGTCGATTGCTGAGTCGTATAGTTTTGACCGCATCGACCTGCCGATTTTGGAGCGCTCAGACTTGTTCCAGCGTACCATCGGCAAGGGAACCGACATCGTCGAAAAAGAGATGTACGTCTTTACCGATCCGTCCAACCGTTCCGTGGCGTTGCGCCCAGAAGCGACCGCCAGTGCCGCGCGTGCGTACATTAGCCACGGCATGCTCGACCGCCCGCAGCCGGTCAAGATGTGGTACCTGGGGCCCATGTTCCGCCACGACCGCCCGCAAGCCGGCCGCTATCGACAGTTCTATCAGGCCGGGTTTGAGAGCTTTGGTGTGGACGAGCCGATCGTGGACGCGCAGCTCATCGTGATCGCTCACCAGATTTTCAAGCAGCTGGGCCTGGACGTGAAGGTGGAGATCAACTCGATTGGCACCTCAGAGTGCCGTGCGGCGTATCTCACGGAGCTTGTTTCCTACTTCCGCGCTCACCGCAGCAAGCTCTCCGAAGACGACAAGCGACGGCTCCAGAAAAATCCGCTTCGCATCCTGGACAGCAAGGAAGAGGTGACGCGTGAGCTCCTGCAAGGCGCGCCGCAGATCCTGGATTGGCTTGACGAGAAGAGCAAGGAGCACTTCATGAAGGTGCTTGAGTTCCTGGAGGAGGTGGATGTCCCTTACGTGCTCAACCCCTACCTGGTGCGGGGACTGGATTATTACACGCACAGCGTATTTGAGTTCGTCCTTGCCGATGACACAGGTGACGGCTCCCAAAGCGCCTTGGGCGGGGGAGGCCGGTATGATGGGCTGGTTGAACTTCTTGGAGGGCGTGCCACGCCCGCGTGTGGGTTCGCCCTTGGGTTAGAGCGCATCGTGCGCGCGCTGGAAGCCAAAGGGGTCAATCCTCCGGAGCGCCCGCAGCCCCGCGTGTTTTTTGCCCAGTTGGGCGATGCCTCGCGGCGCGTGGGCCTCAAACTTTATGAAGAGTTTCGTCAGGCCGGGATTCCGGTCGCGGAGGCGTTTGGGAAGAACGCCCTCAAGGGGCAGCTCGAGGCCGCCAACAAGCTAGGGGTAGAACTCACCCTCATCTTGGGACAAAAAGAAGTGCTCGACGGCACGATCATTATTCGCGAGATGGAGTCCGGAGCCCAGGAGATTGTGGATGTCAAGAAGGTGGTGGGGTTGGTGAAAAAGAAGTTAGAGCTTGACAAAACCGTTCCTTTTTCGGATACTGCCAGCGCATTAATTCTTCCAAATTCGTAATAGAAACCTTGTGGTCAACGTAAAACGTAAAAAAGGGGAGAGCTTTGAGAGCCTCTACCGACGCTTCTCACGACGCGTGCAGCAGAGCGGAAGCATGCTTCAAGTCAGGAAGACGCGCTTCCATACAGACGAGCCTAACAAGACGAAGGTTAAGAAGAGTGCCCTGCGACGTCTCGTATCCCGAGCGCGCCGTGAGTACTTGATCCGCGTCGGACAGCTGGACGAGACCGTGCGCCCTCAGGGTGGTCATCGTCGATAGGAAAGGGACTCGAGGGCTACAAAGGCTACAAGGAATACTATGAGCCTGACAAGCATCATCACCGATCACATGAAGGCTGCCATGAAAGCCAAAGACAGCGCAACGCTTTCCACGTTGCGCTTGCTGGTTTCAGCGATGAAGAACAAGAAGATCGATGTCCAGCATGACCTCTCCGACGCGGAGGTGACGGATGTGGTGAAGAGCCAGGTGAAACAGCTGAAGGACTCCATCGAATCGTTCAAGGCGGGTGGACGTGAGGACTTGGCAACAAGTGCCCAGACGGAAGTGGTGGTGCTTGAGCAGTACCTTCCCACGCAGATGAGCGACGAAGATTTGGCTCGTATCGTAAATGAAGTCGTGGAGAAAAGCGGAGCCACGAGCAAAGCCGATATGGGCAAAGTGATGGGAGCGGCGATGACCGCCGTGGCCGGAAGAGCAGATGGCTCGCGGGTGAAAGAGATCGTTGGAACTCTCCTGCACGCGTTTGTGCCTGTCCTGGTTGGTTTGGGTCTCTTTTCCCTGGACGCCCATGCGGCCGTGCCACTCATCGAGAATTTTACGGATGGGCCTTCCTACTTCGAGTTTATGCTACGGATTGTCCGGGTGCTCATGCTGTGGCTGGGTATCATCGCCGTCACGCTCATCCTCAACGGCGGGTTTCAGTACATGATTGCGTCTTACCGGGACGAAGAACATACTTCCGCCCTCTCGAAAATGACCTACGGCATTTTTGCCACCCTCATCATCGCCGGTCTCTTTGCCTTCTTCACGCTGGTGCTGAGGGAAATAGGATAATGCACGGACAAACAAAAGAACGGGCTCGGCTCGTTTTTTTGTTTCTATCCACATCTTTACACTGCCGGACACGCGCAGATGCGCTACAATAGAAGCACGCTGAGGCGGACCCACATGCATCGACCTCACGACCTTTCATTATTCCGGCACTCTGTGCGCGCGCTCATTCTTTTGATCGTGACGTTTTGTGTTTTTGGCCTGCTTGTCGTTGCGGCTCCGGCGCAGGCGCAACAGACGGCCTTTGAACAACTCGGTGAGGCCTCCACACTTCCCACAGATTCAATTGCCATCATCATTGCCCGCGTCATCCGCGTGGCGCTCTCCGTGGTGGGCATCATTTTCGTCTGCCTCATCATTTACGCGGGCTATCTGTATTTCCTCGCCCGCGGGGAAGCGGAGCCCGTGAAGAAAGCCAAAAGGATTTTCCAGCAGTCCATCATCGGGCTCGTGATCATGTTTTCCGCCTACTCCATTGCCACATTTATTCTCAACCGACTACTTGATGCCGCGTTTACCGGAACCTCCGAGGCCATTGCGGATGCGTACTCGGAACCGCTTTCAGGCTCGCTGGGAGGGGGCATCCTCGATGACCACTATCCTGAACGCGATGCCGTGGACATCCCTCGTAACACTCGCATCTTCGTGAGCTTTAAGGAAGCCATCAACCCCGCGTCCATTATTTCTGGCTACGACGAGAATCCAGATTCCACCGACCTCAATACGGACGCCGTTCTCATTTACCCAACCGCCACGGGTCCTGGGTCGGCCCTGGCTACTGACGCCGTCGTAGTGACCTACAACGAGGCCTTTGAGATTTTTGTCTTTGACCCCGTTGGATACCTCGGGAGTTCAGAGGTGGATACCAACTACACGGTCGAGCTCACCACCGAGATTGAACGCGCGGACGGTTCGGCCGCATTCTCTGGTGCGTATGCAAGTGGGTATACCTGGACGTTTGAGGTTTCCACGGAGATTGACCTTACGCCTCCCTATGTGACGAGCGTGGTGCCTGCGGCCAGCTCCGAGGAGCCGCGCAACGTGACCATCGAGATCAACTTCTCGGAAGCTATGGATCCGGTGGCAACGACAGGATCGTACATCATCGGCGAGGAGCCGTTGTTCAACAACATCCGGGTATTTGACGAGAGCGGCAACACGGTGGAAGGCACGTTTGAGATCAGCAACGCCTACCGTACGATCAGCTTCACCACCATCGATGCGTGTGGCGAGGATCCATGCGGGGATACGATTTATTGCTTGCCGAGTAATCAGCTCATCGAGACGGTCGTGCGCGCGGCAACGCTCAACGAAGAAGAGATTCCACAGGCAGAACCGATCGGGTTCACGTTTGACGGTGTGGTGGACGCCGCCGCCAATTCGCTTGACGGCGATAACGATGGGGACGCGTGTGGATCTGAATCCGACACCATTGCGTGTGAAGACGGGGATGACAACGATAACTACGAGTGGAGCTTTACGACTAACGATGAAATCGAGGATACGGTTCCGCAGATTATCGAAGGGGGACTAGACCCAGAGATCGAAGAGGATGAGATTAGCACGAGCGCTAACGTGGAAGTGACCTTCAATACCTACCTGAAGTCCTCCACGGTCAAGACCAATAGCGTGTCGCTTTGGCCGGATCCATATTATGAGTTTTGGTTCGCCATCCGTAAGGAGAATAATGAGACGAATGAACGCACAACGGTCCTTATTGAACATCCGGTGCTGGTGAGTACGGACGAGGGCGGATGGGATTATTGGCCAACGCTTACCAATGAGATCAAGAGCGCGTATCAGATTTGTATGTATCCAGCCATTGGTCCCGGCGCAAACTGCACAGAAGGTCGCGATGACGATTTCCCCTATTGTTGTAACGGGATCGCCAGCGCAAACGCCTGTCAGACGGAGGAACAAGAGGCCATCGAAGTCGTTCCGACCCCCGCCAGCATCCCGAATTACACGCTCCCCGATAACACCGAGACAGAACTGTAACCCATGCGCACCGCCACACGACTCACATTCCTATGCTTCTTACTTGCGCTGATCCTCAGCGGAGTTTTTGTGGCCGTGCCGGTGAGTGCACAGGAAGTGGATTTTGAGTCATTTGCGGAAGCCGCAGGGTTCTCGACTTCGGCGAGTGTCACCGTCATCATCGCTCGCCTTATTCGCACCGCGATCAGCTTTGTGGGTGTCGTGGCCGTCGTGTTCCTCCTGTATGGAGGCTTTGTGTGGATGACGGCAGGAGGGAATGCAGACCGGCTCAAAAAAGCAAAGCAGATCATTATCAACGCGATCATCGGCCTTTTGCTCGTGTTTGCCAGCTTCGCCATCGTCTCCTTTGTGTTGGGAGCCTTGGTGGATGCGACCGGAGCGGATATCTCTGGTTCAGACGCGGGGCCGGGATCGTATGCAGACGGGTCTGGCAGCTCGGTGTTTTACCTGAGTTCCGTGAATACGGAATGTGCGGAAGCGCTCCAGAACCTCCAACTCCAATTTGTTTTTTCCAAGCGCGTGGATTCAGGGACCGTGGAGGAGGGGATCGTGATTGAAGACGCTGGCGGGACCCTCGTCGACGGCACCTTTTCCACCTCTAACCGTACAGTGACGTTCACTCCGTCGCAGGCGTGTGAAAGTCCGTACGGAGATGAATTCTGTTTTGACGCGCTTTCAAGCTATACCATCGAGGTGGATTCAAGCGTCGTTGAATCAACAAGCGGTTCGTCCCTTACGTGCACAACCACCTATCCCTGCACCTTCAGTTTCACGACCGGAGAGGAAGTTGATATTGAGGACCCCAGTGTGGTGATGGACGCGCCCGAGGACGGGGAGAGCTTGTATGCGGGTTCCATCGAGTTGCTCCAGGCGTTGACATCGGACGACAGCGGCGTTTCCACCGTGGACTTCTATGTGATCGACGATGAGGAGGCAATCTACTCCTCGGGTGTGGACTTCTCCGCGGCCGGTGCGCTTACGGGCAGCAACGTCGTCAATGCCTTCTTCACAGACACGCTCGAAGAGTGGGATACCGAAGGGTATACAACCAACGAGGAGTACGACGTGTGGGCGCGTGGGTATGACTGCGCCGGCAACACGGACACCGCGAGCCAGGTGACGATCGTTCTGCGTGCAGCCAATTGCAACAACGAAGTGCTCGATGAGGACTTGGGTGAGACCGAAGTTGACTGCGGCGGCGAACCCTCGAGCGCTTACTATTGTGGCGCATGCGAGGGGGATGAGTGTACCGAAGATGCAGACTGCGCGAGCGGTCAGTGTGTGGACGGTTTGTGTGTGACCACGCCCAAGATCGAAGGCGTGTCCCCGGGCGACGGGGCCGTCGGTAACCTGGTGACGATTTCTGGCGAGGGCTTCGGTGCTGACGAAGGCGTCATCACATTTTTAGGAACCGAATCGGGCGATGAAGTGCAGACAACGGCGTATGCGTGCAACGCGCAAGTCCAATGGTCTGAGACCGAGATCATCGTTCAAGTTCCCGATGACGCCATGAACGGGCCGATTTCCGTGACCACGTCGGAGGAGGAAACAGAGCGGACCGATGACACCTATGGCCCCTCGATCCTACCCTTTGACGTAAACGCCATTGAGCGCCCAGGCATTTGTGAGCTCGACCCAAACACGGATGACTACGGAAGCTCTATCGATGTCTACGGCAACAGTTTCGGAAGCGAACAAGGATCATCGACATTCTATTTTACCAACTACGAAGCGAGTTCCTATCTGTCTTGGGAGGACGAACAGCTCGATGTCGTGGTTCCAAACGTCAACGCGGGGGTCTATCTCGGTCAGGTGTGGACGGGGGACTACCTCTGCATCGACAAAGAAGGGAATGCCACCACAACGATCTGTGCGGATGATACGGACTGCGATGCGGATGCCCAAGAAACCTGCGCGACGCGTTGGTGCTCGGAGACACTCGACTACTGTGCGACCGACGACGACTGTGACGAGGGCGAGGGGACGTGTGAGTCGATCCGCGTAGGATCCAACACCGTTGCCTTTACCGTTGCGGACATTTTTAGCAGCACAAACCCGATCATCTCGTCGGTCGATTCAGGATGGAAAGCCTGCTCAGACGATAATGCCCACTGTGGAGATGATGACGATTGCAACGAGGGAGCGACATGCGATGATGCGTCAACCTGGGGTCCGCCTGGTCAGTATGTCACCATTTACGGAACCGGCTTTGGAACATCAACCGGTTCAATCATGTTTGAAAATGAGTCCCTCGGATATACCGCATTGGGCGATACAGATTTTCCCGATGCCTGTGGCGACGATTTCTGGCATGACACCTACGTGACGGTGAAGGTGCCGGAAACCTATCAAACAGCAAGTCTGGACCCCATTGATGCCATTGAGCACGCGCTGACGCTTGAGCGCGCGGATGGTGTTGACTCCGATGCGGTCGAGTTCGTCGTGTTGGATGACACTCCGGGGCCGGCCATTTGTGACATTGATCCATCCGCCGGTCCAGCCGAGTTGGAAGTGACGATCGCCGGAGAAAACTTTGGAACCGCCGACGGAACGGTGACGTTTTATTCGCTTCAGGAAGCCGATTACTCTTTGTGGGAGAACGATGAAATTTCCTCCGTGATCGTGCCAGAGGAGGCACAGACCGGACCGGTGTATGTGGAGGAGGCCGTGAACGGTTATTCGTCCAATTCAATCACGTTTACGGTTGGCGACTGTCGCGAGGACGCGAGCCTCTGTTCGGAGGGCGAGAGCTGCTGTTCCAATGGAGCCTGTTCAGAATCTTGCGAGGACGTGACAGACGTGGAGGCCCACTATGCGTTCAAGATCACAACAGGGATCACGCCCAACACGCCTCAGGTCATCGTCTCGTGTTCGACATCAGGGGTGTCTCCCAGCCCGTGGGAAGGGTGGAGCCAGCCAGAGGACGTGTGCGTGACCGCGAGCGTGGAGGCCGAGTTCAACATGGCCATGAATCCGCTGTCGATCAACTCCAGCACCGTTCTGGTAGAGAAATGTACGGCGTTGACCGAAGGGGAATGTACAACGTGGGTGGCGGTTCCTGGAGTTCCGGTCCCGGATGAGACCGGATTTGCCTGGTCACCTACCGCGGGGGCTCTTGCGACCAACAGCCTCCACCGCGTGACGCTTCAAGGCGAGGATCAGATCGTGAGCGCGGCAGGGGGATACCTAGAGGAGGACTTTTCGTGGGAGTTTACGACCAGTAGCTCGGGAGCGCCGTGCGAAGTTGGAGACGTGAATGTTCGGCCAAGTGTCTATACTGAAACAGAACAGACGGATGTTGACTATTCTGCCCAGCTCATCGCCGCCAACGATTTATGCGTGGCCGTGAGCTGCACCGGCTACACGCTCAGTTGGGCGTCGGACTTTGATGGCGCGGTGATCGACCCGGCCGTGCCCGGCACGGGGATTTGTATCAATGACGTTGCAGCTCAAGAGGAGACGCCCGCGAATGACCCGGCAGGCATTACCGCCACGGTCACGAATGCACAAAACGACCCGACGGACACGGGGTTGCTCACGATCAACTTTGTCGATCCGGAAATCGACGACTACTTCCCGCAGTGTTCGACCGCGTGCGTGAATGCCCTGCCGTGGGGAGAGTTCAACACGGTCATGTCCGACACGACCATCGACGAGGGGAGCGTTACGCTCTATACGTGCTTGAACTCGCTGTGCGAGACATCGGGCCTAGTTGAGGCGGACATGGTTGATTCGGTAAGCTACAGCTCGACGACCAAGAAGTTTTACATCAATTTTGAAGATGGGGAGACGATGGATGCCAACACCTGGTATCGCGTGGTTGTGGACGGGGACGCGGTTCTTTCCTACACCGGCGTGGCGTTGTCAGAGTCCGGTTCCAACTACGGTACGGACGAGAATCGGTATTTTGAAAATGACTTTTCCTGGAGGTTCAAGACCAAGGATGACGATGTGAGCTGTGCCCTTGATTCCGTGACCCTCGACCCGGCGCTAGCCACCATGTCCTACGTCGGGGAACGAGCGGAGTTTGACGCGACCGGCCAAGGTGAGCCCGATGATTGTTCTGCCCAAGGGCAAACGCTCCAGTCAGGTTCCTTTGACTGGGCCGCGTGGACCGCGACCGATGATCCCAATACCGTGGGAGCCACTACAGGGTCCGCATCCTCTCAGAACGAAATTACGGCGTACATGATTTCAGCGGGGGCAATTGAACTCACCAGCGACATCCCTAATTACTGTACGGCCGCCTGCCTTAACGCCGGTGCGCCTGTGACGGAAGCCCAGGGCGTGTGCGGGAACGGGACGGTGGAGACTTCGGAGGAGTGCGACGACGGGGCAACGGCGGATGACGACGGCTGTTCGAGTGTGTGTTTGAATGAGGGAAATGATCAGTGTCCGTTCCGATGCTCGGATTCGAGCGCGGCGTGCACCACAGATGCGTCCTGCGAGGAGTCGTGCGAGAGTGCGGTGTGTTCGTCTGCCCTGGATGTGGACGAAGGGTGTACCCTTGATGGTGATTGCGAAAGCGGCTCTTGCTCGGAGTCGGGAACCTGCGAGGACTACGAGGATGCGGAGGCGACGTGTTCTAATAACGGGACGTGCGACTCGGGTTCCTGTGTAGGCTCCTGTTCTATTTCGCTTGCTGTCTGTTCAGGTTCAGATATCGACTGTCCGTATGACACCGGTGGCACGTGCGAACTTTCAGGTTCGGGTTGTTGTGGCGACGGGGTGCGGCAAGCGGTCTCGGGCGAGGACTGCGACGACGGGAACCTCACGGGAGGCGACGGCTGCTCCGCTATCTGTTTGAATGAAGGATCCCGATCCGTGAATGCGGTGTGTGGAGAAGGGGTCCGAGACTGGGCGGCGAATACGGGTGGAGAGGATTGCGATGACGAGAATTCCGCCTCCGGCGACGGCTGCTCCGCGAATTGCCTTCTGGAAGGCTCTACAGCTGAAGAAGACGTGTATGCGATTTGCGGCAACAACATCGTCGAAAACGGAGAAGACTGCGATCCGGGTGACTACGATCTTGCAGGCGACGGCTGTTCGAGCTTGTGTTTGAAGGAGGGAACTGTTGCGTGTCCTCCAGGCACGCCGACTAGCTCCTTGGTTGCCTCTGTTGTGAACTGTTGCGGCAACGGCATCGTGGGCGTTGGTGAGGAGTGCGACGGCACGGAAGGATGTTCGAACCGTTGTTTACGGGCGGGTTCTTCATACGCGTACTCGACCCCCTCGTTTTGTGGCGACGGCGAGACAGGAACCGGCGAAGAGTGCGACGCGCTTTCAAGCGCCGCGTTTTCCGTGGGCGATTACGGCGTTAGCCAAATCGCCACCGGTTCCCCAGAAGAAGTGAATGAGTTTACAGGGTACGCAATCTCAACCGTGTCCGTGACGGTTGGAGGGACGGCTACAGGAGAAGCTACGGTGCAGTTACAATGCGCCTGCACGACAGACGCCTCTTGCGGGGTGATTGGTATTGGTTGTGGAGAAAGTAACTGTTGCTTTGAGCGGCCGACGATTGTGGCAGGGCAAATAGCTCCGGCTGACAACATTGCGAGCAACATTACGACTATTGCCGCGACAACGGATTACAACGGCTCGTTGTTCACAGGGAACGGGTACTGTCGCAACACTGCCGTTTGGCTCACGTTCTCTGAAGCGATGAACGAGGCAACGTTTGATCCAACGCAGGATACGGACGGGGACGGGGTCATTGACCAAAGCGAGTTCACGGCCAACCTGTACCTTGACCTTGTCTCTAAAGATACAAACGGAGATGGAGTGCTGGAAGCCGTTGACGAGGTCGTGGACTGTCCAACCGGATATGAAGGTGCCAATCCTCCTCCCGCTTCTTCGTCCAGCGCCAGCCGTCTGTGGAATTGGCTTAAGCGGTTCGTGTTGGGACTGTTTGGTCAAGAGACAAGCGCTTCCTCGACCTTTGCCTGCCACGTCCCTGTCACGTACGAAGTCGCCGTGCAAGCAAACGGCACCTCACGCGTGTATCTGCGAGCGGATCGATTGTTTGAAGAGGACGCCGTGTACCGCCTGGTGGTCGTGGGTGATGCGGATGCGGCTGACACCCAGAAGCAGGGAGTCTTGAGCGCGGATGACGTCACTCTGTGTGTAGGTGAGGATTGCAACAACACGACGTTCACGCGAGAGTTTGCGGTCGGGGACGACATTTGCGATCTGGATCGCGTGCTCTTGGAGGACACGGGGAAGGTGCCGCCCGTGGCCGAGTATGAATCACCAAGCATCGGGTTTTTCAGCACGACCGGTGAGAACCACGCGTTTGTCGCGACACCGCAGACGTATCGTGTCGGCGGCTACGAGGAGATCGCGCCGCTTCCCGGGCTCTATGCCTGGGGGTGGGGATGGTCGTCTTCTGTCGTGGACACACTTGCGACCGATGTCGTGGCGAGTGTGAGCGAGACGCCGCAGGACACCACACGCAACTACACGGCCAGCGGCAGTGACGGCCGCGAGATTGTGCTCTCAACCGCCACGATCACCTCGGATGTGTTATTTAGCCCAACCACCGCCGCAGTCGTGGACGATTTGGCCACGCCGCTCATAAACGAAGCTCGCGCGGCCAGAACCGTCGGGGGCACACGAGAGGTTCAGGCGTTGTTGTGCGAAAACCCCTGGCCCTCGCTCACGTCCACAACCATGGACTTCCCGTATCTCGAGGATGACCTTCCGAGCAACTTTTCATTCTATTACTGCCGCGATGCCGGTGATCCGGGAACGGAGGATGACCTCCCTGCCCTGGAGGACCCCATTGACGTCACGTCGCTTGCCAGCTCGGGGATCATCCAAGAATTGATTTTCAAAGTATCTGGTACGAGTGACGCGATCGGTGTGCGTGTCGTTCCCAATGATGAGGCGTACCTCACCCCCCAAGCGTGGGTGGAAGAACAGGAATTCTCCGGTTCGTTTTCGGCGACCGAGCTTGATGGATACCCTGCGGTGCAGGCCGGCAATACGATTTACGTGGCCGCGGCTAACGTCAACGCAGGGGCGATTTACCCCAACATGTATATCGTCTCCTACAATGACAACGCCAGCAGTGAAGCACAGGACATCTTCGATCAGCTCCTGACAAACTGGCGGTTCAATGGGAACACCAATGACGTTACGGACATCAATTTGTGTCAAGATAGTGCGACGGGGAGCTACTGGCAGTACTATGAGAGCGAAGAAGATGAGGAAGGGGAATATGTGAGCTGTGAGTGGGACGGCGACTGTTTTGACAAATTTAAGGATACGGGAATCGTCTGTGACGCGCAGAAGGGCAAGCTCACCCGCGACATGGTGCGTCTTCTGGACGTGATGGACATGGCCGCGACCGTGAATACGTTTGGAGAAGAAAACGGGCACTGCTCCGTGACCAAGGGACAATCGTGTACGCAGGATACTGAGTGTCCGGGAACAGAGGAATGTGTGGCCGGCTTCCCCACGGTTCAGTCCGGGACATTCGTGCCCGCGCTCTCCAACTCCATCTGGAGCTCCTGGAACGCGTCGCTCGCCAATGAGCTTGGCGTCGCGCTCCCGACCGATCCCATTAACGAATTTTATAACTGTGCAGAGACAGTCGACGACGTAGAGACAGGCTATGACGCTGCCTCCTGCTGGAACGGCGAGGAGGGAACGTTCATCTGTCCAGAGAATTCGCATCTCTACGGCTACCGAAGCGTTGGAGGCGAGGATTACCTTTTGTACGCCCAGCTCGAGTCTAGTGGGAACAATATTTGGGAAGGAGACCTGGATACCAGCAGCGTCGACGAGGTGACCATCGTCGTGGAGTACCCCACAGGGAATGCTCCTAGCAACGGGATGCCGCTGGGTTCGGGGTTCTCATCCACGCCTGTCTTCTGCGATGCGTCTGCCTGGGGGGAGTCGTCGTTGTGTGGGGATGGGACACAAGGAGCTGGTGAAGACTGTGAGATCGGGGACACGGACATCATCGCGTGTACCGATAGCGATGGGGACGACGGAGTCATCACCGTGGCGTGTTTGCCAGACTGTTCTGACTTCCAAGATGAGACACAGGCCGAAACCGCGGGCGCCGAATGCGCCCCCTATGATTGTGGCAATGGCGTTGTGGAGACGGGCGAGGATTGCGATGACGGCGCGCTCAATGGCACCTACGGTCATTGCGCCGATACGTGTCAGGATGGCGATGGGTTCTTCTGCGGCGATGGCTATTTGGCCGCCAGTGAGGTCTGTGACTGCGGAACGACGTCGAACTTTTCATCGTTGCCGGCGGACTCCTGGGCGGATCTCAATAGCTGCGACGTCTCAAACGGCCAGTATGACGCCAGTGCCGACAACTGTGCCTACAACTGCACGCTGCCAGGTCTCTCCTGTGGCGACGGTCGTGTGAACGGGAGTGAGGAGTGCGATGGGGACTACGAGGAATCGCTGGAGGCGCTGTGTTCGGATGGCCTGACGACCTGTACCTCTGACAGTGATTGCAACTCGGGTGACACATGCGGAGATCTAGGCTATGAGACTCCGGGGGTTGGATCCGTGTGCGTGGGAGGGGAGGATGAAGGAGATGCGTGCGACAACGACGGCGACTGTACGGATAGTACCTGTTCGATCAACACCTATGACCTCTATCGGTATCGCGTGTGTGAGGCCGACTGTACCTGGCCGTCGACGTGGATCGGGCCTGTAGGCGGCGACCAGCAGTGCGGCAATGGCATTGTGGAAGGTAATGAGTCCTGCGATGACGGCAACTCCAGCAACAACGACGCGTGCCTGAATACCTGTGTTGGCAACGTCTGTGGCGACGACTACGTCTACGTGGGCGTGGAGTCCTGCGATGACGGCTCACTCAACGGCACAGGTTGCGTGGCGGACTATGAGAGTACCTGCAACTCCTGTACGGCGACCTGTCAGTACCAGACTTCCTCGGGTGGGTACTGTGGCGATGGCGAGGTGGACGAGGGTGAGATTTGCGACGGGGGATACTCGACGGCCCTCAGGTACTTTGACGCGACAACATCGACGACTTCCGGCGCATGCGAAACCTATGGGGGATCCACGACCGTGGATGACATCGATTACACCTGTCGTTGGCTAGGCGTGTGCAACGGAGGCGCGGAAAATGGGGAGTACTGCACGCTCAATTACAACGTGTTTCTTTCGTCGGGGAATCCTGTGGTCTTGTCTAGTGGGACAGATGCAAACTCATGTGCCGGCGGAACCTGCGAGGCTCCCGTATGCGCGGATGACTGCGGGTCGGCCTGCCCGTTTGGGTATGAGACCACCGGACTTCTTGTCCAAAGCCAGGTTTCGGCCGAGCCCATGGAATCCATCAACCTCTATAGTTATCTCAATGCCGAGGGCGACTCGCCGGACAACGGCACGCTCACGGTCCCGGCCTGCGCCGTCGCCACCACCATCACGGCGGACTTGGATGATGCCAACATCACGCCTCCGGACGTAGACATCGTGTTCGTGACAGACTTGACGGGTAGCATGAATGATACATTGGGAGGCGACCGGCAGATTGACTTGGCGGTTGACTCCACGATCGATGCGATCGAAGAGTTATTCGACGCCTATGACGGCTCAGGGGCCACTATGCAGATCGGTTTGGTCTCCTACACGACCTCCTACAGTAATGCCGATTTCTGCAACGAGAACAACGCGCAGTCCGATGGGGCGCGCACCGATTCGCTCCTGGTCGGAGAAGATGAAGAATCCTCTCTGATCAGTTACGTTGAAAGCTACTCTACCTGCGTCACCTCCACCTCGGGTTCAACCCCCACGTACAACGGCATTGAGGAGGCAGTCGCCCTCTTTGCCACGTCCACAGCGGACGTGAAGATTGTCATTGTCTTGTCTGACGGGGACTTTGATTGGATTGACAGTGCTGACTCTGCTAGCGGATGGACTGTGTCGGAGTCGTGTGATCCCGACGACCCTGATGACCCCAGCGACCCCTTCTACTCCAAGACGTATAATACCAATGTTTACAAGGGCAAAGCGGCGTGTGCGGCGGATATGTACGACGATTTCATGGACGAGTACCCTCTGGAGGGAGTCGATCCTGACATCCTGTTCTACACCGCAGCGATCACGAGTAGCTCGGTCTATAAGGGCTATACCGCCCACATTTCCAGCAACGAGTGCGCTTGGGCATCGGCAAGCTCGGCCTCAAGCGTCAGCGACTGTACGGGGAACTATGCCTTCTCGGCCGAAAATCAGGAAGAGATCCAAGAGATGTACGAGTCGATCGTCGATTCCATCTTGGGCACCAACGTGACCTTCACGGCGACGGACGCCACCGGAGACACGACCAGCACCACCGGAGAAGTCCAAGCGGGATCGGATGTGGTCCTGCCATTCCCAGACGGATTTGTGTGCCAGTCAACGGAGCAGCAGATCCCTGTGCGCAATGTCTTTTATGGCACCGGCTCCATGCTCTTTAGCGACTTCACCTTCACGTACTGCCCGTACCAGTAGCCTATGGATTTCAACGACTACCCACAACAGAAGTCTCTCCCCTGGAAACCCATCGCTCTCATTGCGGGCGGGGTGGTGTTGGGTATTGTGGTCGTTTTCGTGGTCGTGCGTCTCATCCAGAGCGCGCGCCAGGAGGATGTCGTCATCCAAAATGGGAGTGCGCAGATGAGGGAGGAGTTTACCCGTTGCGAGGAGTCGGCGGATCCGGATGCCTGTCGTGACGGCTTGGTCAAAGACCTTGCACAGTCCGAGGGGTCCGTTGAGATGTGCGATCTGCTTGAAACACAGGAGAGTCAGGATAACTGTTATTGGTCCGTGGCGCGCACAACGCAGGAGGCGGCGGCGTGTTCGGGCATTTCTGTGACGGCATATGCACAGCGCTGTGCGGATGATGTGGCGTTGGCGACCGCGGTGGAATCGCAAGACATCCAACGATGCGAGGGGATTGTCGATGAGAGGCGTGAAGAGCAGTGCGTTGAGCGCATCTTGGGACCGTTGACGAGTGAGAATTGTCAAGGGCGTCATCCTGAACGGTGTGAGGATATCGGCTTACTTGAACAGGCAAAGGAATCGCGTGAGACGGCTTACTGTCTTGAAATCGTTGACGAGTCCATGGCGATAAGCTGTGTGGACGCAGTGGAAGATTTGATTGAGGCGCAGGGCGACATACAGCCTATTGAAGAATCCGATACGGATGATGACGGATTACAAGATTTGGACGAACTGCTCACGTACGGCTCCGATCCTCTGAATCCCGACACTGATGGCGATGGGTACCTCGACGGGGCGGAAGTCGCCGCGGGATATGACCCAAATGGGTCAGGGAGACTCGAGGAATAGGACCAATAAGACCAATAGGACCAATAATTGAAACAACGCTATGTTCGATGATGTTAAAGACCCCGAAGACATGTTCGCTGCCACGGATAAGGTAGCGCCACAAGTTACGTCTCCCACGGACGTGGTGAATCCGCCGCCTGTTGCCATGGCACCTGTCGCCCCAGCCCCGCGTGTCCCCATGCCCACAGGTTCAGAACCAAAAGGCGGGTTCCCCTGGAAGGTTATCGTTCTTGTGGTTGGAATCTTGGTCGTGATCGGCTCGGCGTTTTTTCTCTCGATGAAAATTTTGGGCTCGCGAACGCCCGTCACGCCAGAGCCGCCAGAGAGGGAGGTCGAAGAGGTCGTAGAGGTCGAAGAGGAGGCTCCGGTGGTGGAAGAGGAGGTTGTTGAGGAAGAGGAAGAGTCGGTTGTTTCGCGCACCGACACAGACAAGGACGGGCTGACGGATGAGGAGGAGGCCGAGTTCGGAACCAGCGCGCGATCTGAGGACACGGACTCCGACGGACTGTTTGATCCAGAGGAGATCCGCACCTGGGAAACGGATCCGCTCAATCCTGATACGGACGGCGATGGGTACCTGGATGGGGGGGAAGTTTCGGCCGGGTATAACCCAAATGGAGATGGGCCACTGCGAGAGGCACCGACAGAGTCAAGCTAAACACCTATGGCCGAGAGCCAACAAAAAATCGAGCAACCAAAAATGCCACCCCCCCAACCAGGGATAGAGGCGCGGGTGTTTACGATGCCTGAGCGATATCGCCATGGGGCCGAGGCGTCCATGCACGAACCCATGGCCAAGAAGCCTGCAGCGCCACCCATTGAGGTGAAGACACCAGCTGTTCCCGCGCCCAAGGCGCCGCCAAAGCCTGTTGTTCCAAAGAAGGCGAGTTCAACGAAAAAGATCATCATCGCTGGTGTCGTGGCCCTGCTTGTGTTGGGGGTTGGTGGCTTTTTCTTGCTCAGGAGTGCGGACGAAACGCCTGCGCCCCCGACGGCACCGGTCACACGACCCGCGCCAACGCCACAGCCCGAAAAAGAGCCGGAAGAAGAACCGGAGGAGGAGCCAGAAGGGGAACCGGTAGCCGAACCTGATCTGTTCCCCGTGGAGATTGTCCCGGGAGTGGACACGGACTCAGACGGTCTTACCGATACCGAGGAGGAGCTTGTATATGACACCAACCCACGTCTTCCCGATACGGACGCGGACGGATTCTTGGACGGGAATGAAGTATTCCATCGCTATAATCCAGGCGGAACGGCGCCAGGGACACTGCTTGAATCTGGGCTCGTTGTGGAAGTCTCCGGAGTCGCCGATGGGCTTCCATTTGCGTATTCCCACCCAGCTGATTGGGAGAGGGAGGGCATTGATACCGGTTGGATGCTGGACTCAGGGACCGGCGAGGGCTTCCGCATTACGACCATGGCCAAGAACCTAGGGGAAACGCTTGAAACGTGGCTCGAGTTTTTTGAGCCAGACGCCCGACCCACCATTGGGGTCACAAAAAATGGCCTGCCCATGGCGCAGATCGACCAGCTCACGAGCTACATCGACTTGGGGGACCTCGTCTTTATCTTCGTCTATGATACGGGTCTCAACGCTCGGGTCGACTACCTCCAGACCTTCCAAATGATGATCAATAGCGTGGAGATCGGGGAAGACGCAGAAGCCGCCGCTCCCGAAAGCGCAGGGTAGTATGCTCCAGGCGGAATTGAACCAGGATCTCTTGCGAGGAGGCCAGAAACTTTCCAAGCCGCTGGTGAGGAAGGTCCTTGTCGCGTGTTCACGAGCGTTCAAACACAGGGGCGACGCCACCATTTCCATTGGATTTGTCTCTGCCTCCCAGATGCGTGCGCTCAATAAAACTTGGAGAGGGAAAGATCGAGTCACAGACGTTCTGTCCTTTGAGCTTGATGAGGGACCCCTCAAGGGGGAAGTCCTGCTCAATTATGCGCAGGCCGCGCGCCAGGCTCGGGACATGGGTCACTCAACCCGAGACGAACTGTGCTTTCTCATCGTCCATGGGGTATTGCACCTGTGGGGCTATGACCACGAGACCCCCCGTGACGCCAAACGGATGTTTTCCCTCCAAGAAAAGGTCCTCCGATCGCTCCACATCGACCCACGCTTATGATTCGAATCCGACATATTTTTAAGAGCATCGCCCATGCGATCCGTGGCGTTCGCGTGGTTTTTGGATCTGAGCAGAATTTTCGGATCCAGGTGTACGCGGCCGTGTTGGTCGTGGCCTCTGGAGTGCTCTTTTCCGTCAGAATCTACGAGTGGATTTTGCTCGTGCTCCTTATTGGCTCGGTTTTGACACTTGAGCTTGTGAACAGTGTTTTTGAGCGTATCGTGGATTCCTTCAAGCCCAGGATCCACCCCATCGTGAAGGACGTGAAGGACATCATGGCCGCGGCCGTGCTCATCGTTTCGGTGATTGCCGCGGTCGTGGGGATCATTATTTTTTACCCCCATGTGGCCGATCTTGTGAGAGCGCTCCCATAACGATATACTTGGACTAGTTATGTCTGAAGAGATTTTTACAGGGCTAGATGTGGGCACCTACGCGATCAGAGTCGCCGTAGGCAAACTCGTGCCCTCCGCAGAAGGAGGAGACCAGATCCATATTATTGGAGCTGTTGAGGTTCCCAGCGCCGGGGTGAGTAAGGGGACGATTACGAACCTTGAAGACGCGGTGTCGTCAATCTCCCGCGCCCTTGAACAGGCGGAGCGCATCACGGGCCTGCCTTTGAGCAAAGCGTGGGTAGGCATTAACGGGAGCCACATCCTTTCGCAGGATTCCCGCGGGGTCATTGGCGTTGGCCGCTCTGATGGGGAGATTCGGGACGAGGACGTCGAGCGCTCCATCGAGGCAGCCCGCACAGTCGCTACCCCCACCAACTACGAGATCATTCACGTGATCCCTAAGTGTTTTACCGTCGATGGCCAGCGGGGGGTAAAAGATCCCGTTGGCATGAATGGGATCCGGTTAGAAGTCGATGCGATTATCATCCAGGGTCTTGGCTCACAGATCAAAAATCTCACCAAGGCGGTCTACCGAACGGGATTGGATATCGAGGACCTAGTGTTCTCCATCTTGGCTACGGCCGAGGCGGTGGTGAGCGATCGACAGAAGGAACTGGGGGTCTGTGTGGTGAACATTGGCGCCTCCACGACCAGCTTGGTGGTGTACGAGGAAGGGGATGTCCTGCATACGGCCGTATTGCCTATCGGCTCTGACCATGTGACCTCGGATATTGCCATTGGGTTGCGTACCTCCATCGAGGTCGCGGAACAAGTGAAATTGCGCCATGCGACCTGTCTCCCAGATGACGTCCCAAAAAAGGAGGAGATCAACCTGGGCGAACTCGGTGCTCCTGAGGAGGAGATCGTGGGCCGGAAGTTTGTGGCAGATATCACAGAGGCTCGTGTGCAGGAAATTTTTGAACATGTGGATCGTGAACTTAAGAAGATTGACCGATCAGGAATGCTGCCTGCGGGAGTCATCCTCACTGGGGGAGGGGCAAAGCTCAGCGGGATTCTCGACGCAGCAAAGGCGGCGTTCCGCTTGCCCGTCTCGTTAGGGACGCCCATCGGAATCACCAGTGTCATCGACAAGATTCACGATCCCAGCATGAGCACGGCCATGGGGCTGGTTCTCTGGGGCCACCATATCCGTGGCACAGGCTCGCGGGGAGGCATAGGACAGCTGTTTACCCGCCTCGGAGACATGGATAAGCTCACCTCTGGTTTCAAAAAAATTTTTCAATCTCTCAAGCCGTAGGAAACGAACAAAAGAAGATATACACATCTTCTTTTTTGTTTTCTTGACACTCGAATTGCCGGTGCTAAAGTGTTGAATGATTTTTGTGCTCAGTGTAGCGA
>JACQSJ010000033.1 GCA_016205995.1 Candidatus Uhrbacteria bacterium
CACCTCAATGTAGGATTACCTACATCTCGGCGGCTCGCTCCCCGTTCAAGCCAATCTCATCGCATTGGGAAACAGTCCATACAGGTTCGACCGACACGGTCCGGTGCGCAAGATCTGGCGCGCCGCCCGGGAAGGTTGACCATGGTGGACAGCCAGACCCAAATGGATGCTTCCAACTCGGAGCTGTCATGTCCCTCGTTCGATATCGTGTCCTTTCCTCGATCCCGCTGTGTGGGATCATCCCCACCCTCCTGTTCTCGGGCTGCGACTCGCTGGTCGTCCCGCGAGAGGAAGGAGCGAGCTCCAGCAACCAGGGCGGCGGCGGGTTGGTCATCCAGCTCCCGTTCCCCGCGGGCGTGCAGAAGATGTGCACGCAGGGGGTGGGCGGCACCCACAGCCACACCACGCCCTCGACCCGCAACGACATCGACCTGGACACGAACAACAACATCCAGGAGGAGGTGTTCGCGCCGGTCTCGGGCATCGCCCGTGTCCACCGGGAGTCCGCGACCTCGGGGTTCGGCTACCACGTGAACATCGACCAGGGGAACGGGACCTACGTCGTCATCGCGCACCTCTCGGAGATCTTTGTCTCCGACGGGGACGAGGTGGCGCTGGGGACGCTGCTGGGCTACGAAGGCAACACCGGGAACGCGAGCGGCGACCACGTCCACATCGGGCTCCACGAGGGCGACGCCTCCCTCACGGCCGACCACGGGATCTCGATCCCGGCGACCTACTGGGCCGGCAACGCCAGCGAGGGGGTGGATGTCGCGACGATCGGCTCCGAGTCCTTCTCCTGCGGCATCCGCAGCGAGGGCGACGAGCAGGACGGCGATTTCTACCAGTCCGACCTCGCCACCACCCTCTGGCACCCCGACGGCACGCTCGTGAAGACGCCGAACAACGTGCGCGTGTACGTGCTGGAAGACGGCAAGACGCGCTGGATCCAGAACGAAGACGTGTTCTGGGGCATGGGGTACTCCTTCGACGAGGTCGTGCTGATCTCCCAGGCCGAGTTCGAATGCTTGGGGGAGGGCGCGGCCATCACGTCTCCCATCGCCGTGCCGCAGTACGACGGCCTGCGCGAAGGCGAGCTCGTGAAGGAGACGGACGCCTCCGACGTGTATGCCGTCTCGGATGGACGTGCACTCCCTGTCCTGAGCTGGGACGTATACCTGCTCATGGGATTTGGGCACAGGACGATCAAGACGGTTCCGCCCGGAACGGTGCAGAACGCGCTGTCCTTGGGGAGCTGCCAGGCGGATGTTTGGTGCCTGGACTTCGAGGCGGTGACCACGTGCGGAGGGGGCATGGACCTCATGGACGGTCCCGGGACGGGAGGCGAGCCTGGTGACGACGACACCGCCGACGAGCCTGCTGACGATGATGACGCCACCGGAGAGCCCGTCGATGACGACGATGCGACCGACGAGCCTGCCGATGATGATGACACCGTCGATGACGAGCCCATCGACGACGATGATGCGGCTGCTGATGATGATGATGCGACCGAGTCCGAAGAGGACACGGACACGCTCACGATCGAAGTCGACTATCCGACCAACGTGCCGGAGCTTACGCTCACCGTCCAGCCGGTCTTCTCCCAGTTGAGCCTGGGCGACTACTGGGTCATGCCCCAGCCCAACGTCGTGAACGACGACGAGGTGAGCTGGAGCAACGAGGGCGATTACGCGAACCTGTTGGGCGTGCGCCTCAACGTCAACGTCGATAGCGACGGGGACGGCATCGACGATGACTGGTACTGCTACGGGCACTACACGAGCGCCTACCTCGAGTACGGCGTCGCCGTCGACATCACGTTGGACGACGAAGAGTGGGACGAGAGCGATCTCGTGACCTGGAGCCCGGGCCTGGCGAGCCAGACGGAGCTCGGCTGCAGCGCGCTGCTGTGGTTCGGGAACACGAGCTCCATCGCGGAAGGGTACGTCCAGTAGGGGACTGTCCTGAGAGCGACTAACGACGACAGGTTACGACCTGTCACGGCATGCCGCTTGTCAGTGGTGTGCTACGACCGGACGAGATCTCGAGGTGTGCTCGAGGACCCGTCCGGTTTTTTCTTCAAGTGGATCAAGAGATCTTGTTGAGTCGTTAGACGTTCGACAGTGATTCTTTTGTAACAAACTGACAAATTTTCACCGGGGTGAACAAAAGTCATCATATGGAGGAGAAAAAACAAAAAGGTAAGAAAGCCATTATCTCTCTCTTGCGAATGATTGATGAAGGAACAACAGAGACAGCGGAATTGTTTGAACAGTGGGCTCGAAGGCGAAAGTATCGTCTTGATCCTGAGGAACAGCTTGCAGAGGACCGCCTTCGTGAACAACGGGAGTATCGAAATCGGATGGCTTATCTAAAAAGAAAAAAATTGGTCACATCGAAAAAGATGGAGGGACGACTTTTTATTGAGTTGTCCAACGAAGGAAGGGTGGAACTGATGAAGTGGACTATGCGTGAACGACCCAGATTGCTTGACGGCTATGTTTGCCTAGTTCTCTACGATGTTCCTGTCAATGCAAGACGTGGACGAGATGCTCTTCGGTATTTTCTAAAAGGCGCTGGTTTTGAACAGGTACAAAAGAGTGCTTGGCAATCAGATCGAGATGTTATGAAGGACGTCGAGGATTTTGTGAAGTCGGCAAGGATCCAAAAGTGGGTCACCGTTTACATTGGGAGAAAACAATGCTGACAAATTTTCACCGGGGTGAAAAAAAATCAGTATTTTAGGTGCAGGGAGTTCTTCTGGGAGGATCTATCCTGTTTTAGGAAAATACCTGCGTAATGAAGCCGTGTTTGGAGGAAGTAAAGACCTGTTCTTATCCCCATTTGTCCGCTCAGATGCGCATTTTCATGCTATACTTTTAAGAGTTATGTGGAAGTTTGTCCTTCGACTCTACGCCCTCCATCGCTGGCTCTCGAGTCGCACCAAGACCATCACCACCAAGCGGGTGCGTGTTGGAATTTTTGCATTGATCGGCGCGTTTTTGTTTCAGATTCCGGTTGCGTCGGCATCCTCTCATACCACAACCTCCGGTTCCATCCTCAACACTGATTCCATCCTCCAGATTTTTGCTGACGTTGCCTTTTCCGTCGCGGCCACCATCACCAGGGGTATCGTGCTCCTCATTGATGTCATGGTTCCGATCATGACGTTCAACAATTTTGTCGGGAACCCGGTTGTCAAAGCGGGATGGGCCATCGTACGCGACACCGTGAACATGTTTTTCGTGGTCATCCTGATCATCATCGCCTTTGGCACCATCTTCGGCGCCGAGAAATTCAAATGGCAGCAGCAGGTTCCACGCCTGCTCATCATGGCGGTCGTCGTGAACTTTTCCAAAACCTTGTGTGGGATCTTGATCGATTTCGGCCAGGTGATCATGCTCACGTTTGCTAACGCCCTGCGGGAAATTGCGGCCGGAAACTTCATCCAACTCCTTGGCTTGAACGAAATATATTCCGCGAGCAGTACCACCGTGCGGAAATCTATCGAAAGCGGATCCGGCTCGGGATCGTCGTTTGATTTTTTTGCCGCTGGTGTCATGTCCGTGGTGCTTACCATCTGGGTGTTCGCGACCCTTGTTATTCTCATAGCAATTCTTCTATTTCGCATTATCATGCTCTGGGTCCTGGTCGTCATCGCGCCTCTTGCGTGGTTCATGAAGGGCGCGAAGGGGATTATCGATTCCAATGCGTATGAGGACTGGTGGAAGGAGTTTAAGTGCATGGTGGGGATCGGGCCCGTGTTGACGTTTTTTTTATGGTTGACGTTGGCGGTTGCCGGGGCGGGGAACGTCGCGGCCAATTCTGGATTTGACGTGAGCACCAGTTCAAATAATGCCGGTTTCGTTTCCGCGCTTCTTGATTTGAATAACTTCCTCAGTTTTCTCATCGGCATGGCCATGCTGTTTGCCGGCTTCAAGGCCGCATCGCAGTTTTGTTCTGGGGACTTTAGCAGCAAGTTTGTGGGCAAGGCGATCGGTGCGGCAAAGAGCGTCCCTGCCTTAGCAGGGGCACTGGGCCTTAAAGGGGGATCCCTCGGTTTGCGTGCAGGGGCCAGAGGCGCGGTTGTTGCCGGAGGGGCTCTCGCCGCTGGTTCGCGTTACTTGCCTCCAGGTCTTCGAAACATCCCTTCACAGATGAATCCACTCAATGCGTCTCGACGCGCCGCCATGGCAGGAAAAGTTGGTGGGGTGTTGCCTGAAGGCTTTGGTGGCCGTTACATGAAAGGTAAACAGGCTGATATTGAGCAGGGCATTCGCGTGGCGAAGTTCGGCGGCGTGAACAAGGAGAAAGAAGCCATGAAGAACAAGGACCGTGACTGGAAGAAGGGGCAGATCGAGTCCATGCTCAAGAGTGAGCCTAGATCACAGGCTGGCAAGGATAGGATGGCCGCGCTCTTTGAGGAGATGATGGGAGACAAGCGTCTGCAAAAAGACCTTGGTCGTGACAAGGTCGAGGCGCTCTGGAAGAGCCAGGGAGCCAAGTACAAGGACATGGCCAAGGGGAACGTCGCCAAGACGGCGGACATTGAAGGGTTTGAGAAGACCAATGCCGACTTCACGAAGTCCACGCATCTTATTAAAGATGCCGATGACACAAAGGGTCTTGCTGCGGATGCGTGGCAGGATAAAGCGGTCCAAGAGCGTGCCGGACGCATCCCGACTACCATCAAGAAAGATGGGAAGACTCTCACAGCGTTGGAGGCTGCACGCGAGGGCCACTACGGTGTGGACGCACAAAAGGCGGCTATCAAAGGAACGGATGTGAGCAAGCTTGATATCGGCACGCAAATGGAAGAGCAATTTGAAGCGGCTCTTCGATCCCATGACAAAGACAGCGCCATGAAGGTCGTTGATCAGATGCAGGCTAAGTACACAGCCGCCGGGACGTCCGAACAGGACCGCCAAAGGATGGCACTCTCCATGGATCGCATGCGCGCGGCCAACGATAAGATGAGCAGGGGAGGAAATACGACCGCGGCAGAATCGCTTACGGCGTTTGACGCAGCGCGTAAGGGGATGGAGACAAAGGCTGGCTCCTTTGGCTTGCCGCCTACACCAGCGGCTGGTGAAAAAGTGGATGACTATGTGAATACGCATTTTGGACTGTCTAGCGGCGAGCGTATTGATGCGGCGATGGGCCAAATCGACACGGAAAAGTCATCGACCCAGGGCGCGTTGGCGGCACTGGATGGAGAGATTCAGTCGCTTTCGGGCGTTGAGAAGACCATTGCCGATAAAAAGAGACAGATTTCGGACGTTCGACGCCAAATTGAGAAAGCCGTTGAGCAAGCCGTCACGGGTGCCCGAAAGCCCCTGGTGAATCTTGAGAGCGAGTTGAGTCAGGCGAAAAAACGACTCGAGACCGCTAAAGGAAGCAAGAACGAAAAACGAGCCGCGAAAGAAGTCGAAGCAGCGCAGTCTCGGTTTGATAAAGCCCAAGCGAACCTTGAAAGTGTGAAGGCCGCTGGAAACAATCAACTTACAAATAGTGACGAGATTGCATCTCTCGAAGCAGAAGTTCAGACAATCATTGACGCTGCAGGTGGTCAAGCCAAATTCGACGAGGTGAACGAGAAGAGCTCCAAGCGCGATGAGCTCCAAGCGCAGGTGGATCGTTTGCAACAGACACGTGATCGACTTGTTCAAGAAAAGGCCAAGAGGACAAGCTAATGTATGGTCGAGATGTCTTCAAACCTACCTCCTCAGAGTCGTGAAGATCGGATTGAATCCGTCCTTCAACAGGATTCCACCTACGATGCCTATCGAGATCTTTTGTCGCAAGCCGGGATTGCGGATGCAAGCGAATCCCTCCTCTCACTGTGTGTCAGAAGTTTAGTTGATGGAAACAGCACCCCTGAAGATTTTTTCGAGACACTTGCTGAAGAGTTTCATGTTTCCCAACGCGGAGCCCTGCTGATTGCCAAGGGAGTGGGAGAGCGCGTGCTTGCGCCGTTTGAGAAGGATTTGCCGTTTGCGCTGAGGGACTTGATGCGAGATCCCTCCATTCTCCCCCCGCTCGCGAGCGGGGGGATCGGTCGGGATGACACAGATACGCCGGAGGCTCACAAGCTCGAGGAGGAACTCGAGGACATCAAACAGCAGAAAGCCGCGATTCTTGAAACCAAGGGACCGCTGGATATCCCTGGCATTGTTAAAGAGATTTGTGAGAACTCGGTGTTCAAGTTTGAGGATGCCCAACTGCAGGAGCGGTGTGCGAAATTGATCGAGTCGCGCGTACGTGATGTGCGTACGCCCGAACAGACGCGAGCCCAGCTGGAGAAAGCCGTGGAGAACGGCGGACTGGGAGTCACGGGTCGCCGGCTCTCGGATATGCTCGCGATGATCGAAGGCCGCGTGGCTGCCTTCCAGGGGAACCTCAGCCAGGAAGAGCGGCGTAAGCGAATCGAGAAACGCGCGGGAGTCCCTGACAAGGAGACTCTCGCCAAAAAAGAGGAGTCGCTCCTCACCAAACGGTACGCCGAGCTTACGGGAAAAGTTCCCAATGAACATGTGGCGCCCGCCGCCCCCAACGTCTCTCGCACGAGCGTTGCTATCTCGGCCCAGCATGAGCAGCTCTCTCGGGAAGGAAAAATCGACAGTGCCAAAGTGAAGGCGGCGGTTGTAGGAGCCCAGCAGGTAGTCGCTCCACGGCCTCGAATGACGCCGCGTATGCAGGAGGTAACATTTGAGAAGCGCCTCTCAGGCCCCATTGATGAACTGCGCTCATTAAGCCTTACGGATTTTCGGCGTTTGTCGAAGGATCCAATCCAGGCCTCAACAAAAGTGAAAGACAAAGTGGATCTGCTGGAGGAACAGGGATATGAGAAAAAAGTGGAGGCCATCCAGGCGTGGCGCGGCTCTCCTTTGAACCAGATGTACGTCGAGATTACCCGCGAGGCGGTTTTGACGGGAGTGCCCGTTGTCGAGATTCTGGGAAAGAAACGGACCGCAGGGGAGGAGACGCTTACAGACGAGGAGCTCAAGGCGGTGATGAAGTTAAACGCCGATCTCCGATTCTGATACACTACACAGACCAGGGGCTACTTGCTGCAGAAAATTTCTTGCTGGCAAAGCCGGGCCAAGAAATTTTCTGCAGCAAGTAGCACCTGGTCTCAGGGATTATGCCAGACCAATTTGTCGTGCCACAATTTATTGATGCGGAAGACAGAATTTTCGGGCCGATCACCGCGAGGCAATTTATCATTCTCATGGTGGTTTTCTTGGTCGACTTCATTCTGTTCCGTCTCCTGTCCTTTGTGACGTTCCTCCTCATTGGTATTCCCTTCCTAGCTCTGGGGGGGGTCGTCGCGTTTGTGCGGATTAACGGAGCCCCATTCCACTATTTTTTTCTGAATCTCATTCAGACGTTCAAGAAACCTCGCCTGCGTGTTTGGAGCCGTGAGTACTCTGATGCTGAACTCAAGGAGCTCATGAAGATTCTTCCCCTTGCCCCATCGACTCAGTTCATCCGCAAGGAATTTGCCGGAACGTCTCGCTTACAGGAACTGACGCTCGTGGTGAACACGGGGGGCGTGTACACACCTGAGGAATAGTATGCAATCCAAAAAACTCGCCAAACCCAAACCAGGACCATCGACCGAACGATTTTTGGATATCGCCGAGATTCGTGACGACATGGTGCTCCTGGCCGATGGAACGGTGCGCGCCGTGTTGCTTGTGTCGAGTATCAACTTTGCCCTCAAATCCAACGACGAACAGGAGGCCATCATTCAGGCATACATGACGTTTTTGAACTCGCTGGAGTATCCCGTCCAGATCGTGATCCAGTCTCGTCGCATGAACATTGACGCCTACATGAATCGCCTACGCGAGCAGGAGCGCACCATGCAAAATGACTTGCTGCATGCGCAAATTGTCGAATATCGTAATTTTGTTCTGGAGCTTGTGGAGCTTGGGCAGATCATGCAGAAGATGTTTTATGTTGTCGTGCCGTATGACCCACTGACGAATAAGAAAAAGAACTTCTGGGCACGTTTTACTGAGGCCATTTCTCCCGCGGCAGCGGCCAAGCTCAACAAAAAGCAGTTGGCAGATCGCACGGAGCAGCTCTCTCGTCGACTTGAGATCACCCAAGAACAACTTAACAGCATGGGCCTTGCCTCCGCGCGGCTGGATACGCAGGGACTTATTGAGCTCTACTACAATGTCTATAACCCCAACTTGTTTGACGCCGAGAAACTCACGGACATCAACCAGGTTCAGTTCGAAGAATCATCACACGTCTCTGAAACATAGGTATGGCGATTGAGATTGGAAAAATTAAA
>JACQSJ010000034.1 GCA_016205995.1 Candidatus Uhrbacteria bacterium
ACGGCTCCAACATCGTCTACAACTTTGATACCGAGAAGCAAGTCACGCTCCCCTCCCATTGGGAAGACTTTGACTTCTCCCCGGTCGCGGACGAACTCGCCGCCAAGTCGATCGCCCTTGACCCCCAGAACAGATGGCTCGTCGTGACCAGCGACGACGGTTCGAAGACGCAAAGTATCCAGGCACTGGGCGAAAACGAGGACAAAGTGCAAGTGAACTGGTCACCCAATGACCAGGTCGTGGCGTTCGCCGATACGTCCAATGCCATCCAGGGGGGCGTGGACCGCAATGTGATCTACCCCGTGGGGAAGAACAAAGAAAACTTCAAAGGACTGGTCGTAGAGGGCCTGGAGTTTGAATCTCTGTGGTCGCCCAACGGGAAACAGCTCCTCTACTCCGTTACGGGAAGCTATAGCAACAACAAACCGCTGCTGTGGATCGTCGACGCCACCTCCTCCACCATGGGCGACAACCGCCAATCACTGGGCCTCAACACCTGGGTGGATAAATGCACATGGACGTCCGCTTCGGTCGTCTACTGCGCCGTCCCTCTTGAGCTCCCGAACAACGCCGGCTTGCAACGATCCTTGTACGCAAACGAACCCGATGCCCTCTTCAAGCTTGACCTCTCGGCTGGAACATCCACGTTGATCGCCATTCCCGAAGAAGCGACGGCCATGAACAACCTCCAGATCTCCGACGATGGCTCCTCGCTCTATTTCACCAACCGCTCGGGGCAACTTGAACTCATGCGACTAAAGTAAGACCTCCGCAAAGGTCTAGATGACCTATGACACACCGATGGCTCTGGTTCCTCTCAATCGCCGTCCTGGGCCTGATGGTCTTCGTCTTTTTTTGGTTCCGCAACCAGCCGATAGAGATCCCCATCCCTGAACCACGCATTGAGGCCGGCTCACTCACTCAGCCCACCGTCACGTTTGTGAACCCGAGCAAAGGCGCTGAGTCTCCCTCCGTCACGGTCGTGGAGTTTGGCGACTTTCAATGCGCTGCCTGCACCACCCTTGCCGACTCGCTGGACGTCCTGGTCAAAACATTCCCCGATGACGTCCGTGTCGTGTGGAAGGATATGCCTAATGAGTCGGCCCATGAGCTTGCTACCCCGGCAGCTATAGCCGCCCACTGCGCGGATCGACAAGGAATGTTCTGGCAGTACCATGACGCCCTCTTTGGGGAACAGCTGGTCTTAAGCGAGACACAGTTCACCCAGATCGCCACGAGCCTTGGTCTGGACGTCGGGAAATTCCAAACCTGTTACGATGAGCGGGATACCCTTCCGGTTGTGAAAAAAGACTATGAAGAGGGTCTGGCGCTTGGTATCACCTCCACCCCCACGCTCTACATCGGCGACCAAACGCTGGTGGGAGCCATCCGTACGCAAGACCTGATTGACCTGATCACAGAGATCCTCGCTTCCAACTAGTCTCACCCACATGCGACGCCATCTCCTCATCTCAAGCTTGTTTCTGTCCAGTATGGTTGGACTCGCCTTTGCCGTGCCGGCTCTGGCGGATGAAGCGCCAAAACTCCTCACCCCCACTCTCTCGGTAGACATCCCCACCGTGCAGTTCAGCGACGGTAAGATTGAAGGCGACGTTCTTAAAGTGAACTATCTTGGGGACTACATCGCCGGCATCTACAAATACCTTTTAGGAATCTCCACGACGATCGCTATCGTGATGGTGATGGTGAGCGGCCTGCAGTGGGCCCTGGGGGGCGCGTCAGCCGAGGCGATCGGGAAGGCCAAGACACGCATCAAGAACGCACTCACCGGACTGGTTCTCTTGCTATGTACATACGCCATTCTCGCCACGGTCAATCCGAATCTCTTACGGTTGCAGTTTCCTGAACTGGAAGTGATCCCTGAAGTCGAAGAGGAGGAAGACGACGCTGTAAGCGGTTCCTTGGCAACGGCATTCAAATCCCCTACGGGGTCAAACATTGCCGGTCCTGGAAAGGCTCAGATGCCGGAGGACCTGACGGATGATCTCGAGGCAGCGGCTGAGATCTTAGAATCACAGGGATACGGTATGTATATTACGTCCAGCTTCCGGTCAGTTGAAAAGCAAAAAGAGCTTATCGCCCAAAACTGCAAGAATCCTCCTGGCTCTTCAACTTGTGATCCGAAGCCTGGTCGACCGCCGACCTGCATTTTAAGAGATAACAACCCAGCCAACTGCCCACATACAACGGGCCGCGCTCTGGACATTTGGGCGACAAAAAAAGGACAGGTATGCGTTGTGATGAGTCAGTGTTCAAAGGATCCCAACAACGATCAGTGCCGCAAGAATGAATGCCAAGGGGCGCTCATTGAGGCAATGAAATCTGCGGGCTTCTGTAACTTATCAAGCGAAGCGTGGCACTTTGAACAACCGAAGATGTCCTCCAAATGTAATTAGTAGATATGTTTGTCTGTACCAATTGTGACGCCCAATCGACCAAGTGGGCTGGACGATGTCTGACATGCGAGAAGTGGGGAACGCTCGTGGAGGAAACAAGCTCGCCCAGGCTGAAGCCTGGGGC
>JACQSJ010000036.1 GCA_016205995.1 Candidatus Uhrbacteria bacterium
CCCTTGGGAAGGGGGAGAGCCGAAAAAATAGTATGCAACAAGCGCTTCTCCACCTCATTGGCTTGGCGGTGCTTTTCTTAAACAAGGTTCGGTACGGCCTGCGCGGATATCGCGAACCACGGCCTTTTGCGCCCACAGACCTTGAACGAGCGATTGCCTACGACCGAAAAGTCGTCGACCAGTGGCTCAAGGCATTGCACGATTATACCGGTGAAGTCGTACAGGGGAAAGTTGTATTAGAGCTCGGTCCTGGAGCTGATTTGGGACCGGCTCTTTTTCTTCTCGACCGCGGCGCGCGTCGATACCTGACGGTCGATGCCAACCGACTGATCGATGAAACACCGCGAGCATTCTACGACGAGCTGCTGAACGGACTCGATCACAAAGAGGAACTCGCAGGAGAACTTGAGAAGACGCTCGCCGGCAAGGACGACCGCATTAGGTACATCGTGGATCCATCGTTTGACCTTACCTCGCTGCCGCCCGAGGTCGACCTGGTGGTAAGCCAGGCCGCCTTCGAACATTTCTCAAACGTCGAAAAAACAATCGACCAGCTCAGCCATGTGGTAAAGAGCGGCGCCGTCTTGATCGCCGAGGTCGACACAATGACCCACACGGGCGTCCTGCGAGATCGCGACCCACTCAACATCTACCGCTACTCAAACTTCCTGTACCGGCTTGCCCGATTCTCGGGAATCCCCAACCGACTCCGCCCAGCTCACTACGCATCCCTCCTCGAGCAAAACGGCTGGCACAAGGTGGAGATCGTTCCGCTCCAGACGCTCTCAACAGAAGAGGTCGAGCGCGTCCGCGCCCATCTTGCCAAACCATTCCGAGAGGATGCGAATATGCATATACTCACGTTCCTGCTGCGCGCAACCAAACGCTAACTATGCCCCGAGCCCTCGCCCATCTCTTGATCCTGCTCGCGCTCGCCCTCACGAGCGTGCCTTTGGGTGTTCATGCACACACAGACCAGAGCGAGTACGTCCGCACGGCAAGTATCTATCTTGAAGGTGGGCCGGTTCTGGATGCGCATACGCGGGAGCTCTCGAAGTTCGACCTCGTCGTCGTCCCCATCGAGGTTCAAGTCTGGAATAAATCCTTTTTCAAAACGATCCGCGCGCTCAACCCCGACATCATCATCCTCCCCTACATTGCCACGGTGAGCTGGAACGACGCGTACTGGGTCGATTCCATTCATGAGGCGATGTACAAGGACATTAAGTCGAGTTGGTGGCTCAAAGATGGCGACGGCGACCAAGTTTCGGTGTGGCCGAACACGCGCGCGCTTAACCTGAACACGGACTGGGTTCCCTATCTCGCTAGTCACGTGAAGGATGTCGTGCTCGCGAGCGGGTACTGGGATGGCGTCTACTTTGACGAGGTCCAGGATTCGATCAGCTGGGTGGGGTCGGTGGACGTGGATCGAAACGGGCGCACGGACACGGCGTCACAGGCGGATGCGCTCTGGGCGGAAAACTACGAGGAACTTTTCCGCACCACGCGCGAGCTCATTGGCGAGGACTACATCATCATGACCAACGGAAGCTCGAACCCGGACTTTTTTCCGTATGTGAACGGGCGGATGTTTGAAACTTTCCCCTCCTCCCATAATACCCTGGCAGAATGGAAGAATATGGTTGGCGAATATCTAGAAGTCGAGAGCGGTGTCGCCTACGCACCCGTGAACATGATCAACGTGAACACCGACAACACGGGCGGCGCAGGAAGCCGAAGTGACTACCGGGCGGTTCGCTATGGACTGACGACGACGCTTCTGGGCGATGGATACTTTTCCTACGACGAAGGCACGTACAACCATGCGACCCTCTGGTCCTACGATGAATTCGATGCCTACCTCGGCGCACCCAAGAGCACGCTCCAAAACGTGTTCAACCCACAGAAAATGTCGATTGACCAAGGTGTCTGGCTTCGGGAGTTTGAAGAAGGCCAGGTGATCGTCAACGCGACGACGACGACCCAAAACATTCGGCTCGACGGCGAGTTCGAAAAACTCCATGGCACCCAGGATCCAACCGTGAACAACGGGCGCATCATCTCGGAGGTTACGATCGCGCCCCAAGACGGTATCATCTTGCTTCGTCCCGTTGAGGACATTTTAAATGCGACCTACGTCAATGGCGCATTTGCCCGCGTGTACGACCAGAATGGGAACACAAAGCGCACGGGATTTTTCGCCTATGACAACGCGATCCGCGGTGGCCTGCAGGTAATTCGTTTTGACACCGATCACGACGGAGCTCTCGAGACCGTCGCCGCGAATGATACCTACGTCTACATCTACGACGACGACGGTTCGCTCCACGCCCAGTTCGCCCCATACACGACAAGCTACGATCGTGGCATCAACATCTCCGTGGGTGACCTCGAGGGCGACGGATCTGTCGAGATTGTCATAGGAACCGAAAACGGCGGCGGACCACACGTGCGCGTCTTCAACCAGGACGGCGTGCTCATCAACCCCGGATTCTTCGCCTACGCCGATTCGTTCCGCGGCGGCGTGAACGTAGCAATTGGGGACCTAAACGGGGACAACATCAAGGAAATTATCACGGGTGCAGGATACAACGGCGGTCCCCATGTTCGCGTCTTTAAAAAAGATGGAACTCTTATCAACCCTGGGTTCTTTGCTTACGATGCGAGCTTCCGAGGGGGCGTGCACGTGGCCGTTGGCGACGTGGACGGGGACCACATCGACGACATCGTGACCGGCCCGGGGCTGGGCGGCGCGCCGCTCGCCCGCGTCTATGACCGTGACGGAAACCTCAAGAGCGAATTCAACGTTTTTGATTCGACAAACCGCGATGGGCTTGAAGTCGTCGCAGCAGACATCGACGGAGATTTCGTCGCAGAAATCATCGGCCTCTCCGCAGACGTGTTTACGCTCAGCGGTAGACCCGGGCTTTAGTCCGGGATGCAGCGAAAAATTGCCCAGGCTAAAGCCTGGGGCTACCATACTCATATGCCTCTCACAGAAGAGTTCAAAAAAGGAATCGCGTGCGACAGCGTCGGCAAACCCGAGTCGGTCATCGGCCGAGCGGTATGTTTGTCCGTGCATCCAGGAAAGATGCTCTTGCTTCCTTTTATCAAGTGGTTCGACAAGCGCTATCGCGGCCTCAAATTCGCGCGACTCCTATTCTCCTTTGATCTTCTCCTCATCGGGACACTCGTGGGCTTGGGGATCGCCGCCCTTATTTTTGGACTGACTAAACCATCGGCCTTTGAAGACAAGATCTCGTTTGAAGCTGTCGTGGCCCCGCTCGAGATCATCACAGGCGCTCCGTCGACGCTGATCATCCGCTACCACAACGGCACAGACGAAGAGCTCCGCGATGCCAAGCTCGAACTCGCCTACCCTGATCACTTTCTCTTACAAGAGGTGTCTGTCGAGCAAACAATGGTCGATGACGGCCGTATCGACCTTGGCACCATTCCCGTTGGCGGCACGGGCTCCGTGCGCGTGCGCGGCGTGATGTTTGGCGACGTGGGTGGCGAACAGTCGTTCACGAGCACGATGACGTTTGTCCACGGGCAAGAGCGCGACCAGGCTGGAAAGAAAGTGAGCGTCCATACGTTCTCGCCTAGCTCCTCGACGCTCGAACTCACTCTTACGCTTCCCGATCGGCTCGTCGCATTCCAGGAAGTCACTGGGGCGATCACCTATGAGAACACGAGCGAGATAGATTTCCCCACGATCTCGATTGAACCCCAGTGGCCCGATGGCTTCACGCTCCTTTCATCCCCGATACCGACCGTTGGTGGCGCTTTCGTTGTCCCAGCGATTGCCGCAGGCGAATCTGGCACTGTTGATTTTGTCGGGTACCTTGGGGAAGTGGGCGAGGAGGCGACGTTCATCTTCCACCCCTCGTTCACGTTTGATCAAAGTCGCTACCGCCAAGAAACCCTAACGCACGTCGCCCCGGTCGTACCGCCACAGATTCGTGTTGAACACAGCGTCGATACGTCCACCGTTCGACCAGGGGGCGAGGCGGTCTTCACAGTGAGTTACGAAAATACCGGTGAGTTCGAGGTCACGAATCTCGTCCTCTCGATTGAGGCAGACAGTCCGTTCCTCACCAAGGACGTGTACGCAACTGTCCCGATCGGGACAGTTGCAACCGGCGAGTCCGGCGAGGTTCAGATACGCGTTCCCCTACGCTGGAGCATCTTGCAAAGCGAAACGGAGGACTGGGACGGACTGGATCTCACCTCTCGCGCAACCGCAGGTTACACGTTGGGCGACGGCTCTGGACAACGGGTCAGCTCAAAAGGATCTTCCATCATCTCCCCTATCACGACCCCCATCGTGTTTGAATCCTTCGGTCGCTATGCAACCGCAGACGGAGATCAACTTGGTCGCGGTCCACTCCCACCGCGCGTGGGGATGGAAACAAAATACTGGGTGTTCTGGCATGTAAGTGGAACAATCAACGAACTCACAACCGTGCAGATCGAAGGAACTCTCGGTGAAGGCGTTGTCTTTACCGGACGTCAGTCTTCCTCGCAAAACAGCGGAGTTGTATACGATGCGATCACGAACGCTGTTAACTGGGAAACGAATTCGATCGCAGCCAACCTCTCCCCCACAAGCAAAATCGTTGGTGTCGGGTTTGAGCTTGGTCTCACGCCCGATGAGACCATGGTCGGCGAGACCCCTGTACTTCTCTATGATATCCGCATTTCAGGAACCGATGCACGCACCGGTGCCTTCGTCAGCCGCAGCGGCTCGACGGTCACCACCAACCTCCCAGGCGACTTGATGGCGGACGGAAAGGCAGTGGTGGAAAATTGACAAGAAGCAAAAATGATGGTTGAATAACACTAAGGCGGGTGGGTTTACACAATGAACCTAA
>JACQSJ010000037.1 GCA_016205995.1 Candidatus Uhrbacteria bacterium
CCGCTATACCAAGGACGAGCTCCTCCAAATTTACCTCAACGAAATCCCCTACGGCTCCACCTACTACGGCATCGAGGCGGCCGCACAAAACTACTTCAACCTCTCCGTGAACGAGCTCACGCTCGCGCAAGCCGCCACCCTCGCCTCCCTTCCCAAAGCCACGACCTTTTACCTCAACAACCCTGACCGGCTTCAAGCTCGCCGCGACTATGTCTTGGGCGAAATGCTTGATCAGGAATTCATTACCCAGGAAGAGCACGACGCTGCGATCCTCGAGCAGACGCCCGTTGAGGTCTCTCTCACCAACATCGATGCGCCGCACTTTGTCCTGTACGTGAAGGAACTCCTCGAGGAAACCTACGGCCGCAGTGCGGTTGAGCAGGGTGGACTTAAGGTTGTGACCACACTCGACTACGACTTGCAGATGATCGCGGAGGAAGAAGTCGCCAAGGGGGTGGACGAGAACCGCGAACGCTATGGCCTTACCAATAGTGCTCTGGTCGCCATCGATCCTAAGACCGGACAGATCCTCTCGATGGTCGGCTCAAAAGATTATTTCGACGACGAGATCGACGGCCAAGTGAACGTCGCCACACGCCTGCGTCAACCTGGGAGCAGTTTCAAACCGATCGTCTACGCGAAGTCATTCGCGCTGGGCTACACGCCCAATACGGTCCTGTGGGACGTCGAAACGACCTTTCCCACGGTGACCGGCAATTACACGCCGCACAACTACGATGGCGGGGAAGCGGGGCCCATCCGTGTGCGCGACGCGCTCCAGCGTTCGCTCAACATCCCGGCGGTCAAGATGGTGTACCTGGTGGGCGTGGAGAACGCGCTTGATTTTGCCACGAGCCTTGGCTATTCCTCTTTTGGCGACCACTCGGCGTTCGGACTCTCGCTTGTGCTGGGCGGAGGCGAGGTAAAACTCCTTGAACACACCAACGCTTACGCCACATTCGCCAACGAAGGCGTCCGCTATGACACCGCGGCGATTCTGCGTGTCGAGGATAACGACGGTACCGTCTTAGAAGAGTGGCGCGTGCGTGAAGGGAAAAAAGTCGTGGACGCAAACGTCGCGAGAACGCTCTCACATGTGCTTTCCGACAATGACGCGCGTACTCCAGTCTTCGGGGCTTCAAGCTATCTCCAGCTTGGCGAGCGTCCGGTCGCGGCCAAAACCGGAACCACCAATGACTATCGCGATGGTTGGCTCATGGGCTACACGCCCTCACTCGCGGTGGGCGTCTGGGTCGGCAATAACGACAATGCGCCCATGAACAAGGCAGGGGGGTCGATTGGTGCGGGTCCCATCTGGAACGGGTTTATGTCCCGCGCACTCCAGGGCAAGCCCATCGAGCCCTTCACGCCTCCCGTGATCGAGGCGACAGGCAAGGCGATCCTTGACGGCAGTGTAGGCTCGACGACCGTTGTGGTTGACCGTGCCTCTGGCAAACTCGCCACGCAATACACCCCTGACTCCTATCGCGAAGCACGCACCTACGCGCAGTACCACTCCATCCTTCACTACGTGAACCGCACCGATCCTCGTGGACCTGCGCCGGAGCATCCAGAGGAGGATGAGCTGTACGCCCCATGGGAGGCGGCCATCGCCTCATGGCTTCAGAAGAAACAAACCGAGACAGGAACGCCCATCCTCAACGAGGAGCCTCCAACAGAGGAAGACGACCTCCATGTCCCCAAGAACTTTCCAAGCGTTCGGATCACCAATCCCGACAACAACGACGACCTTGATTCCCGCAGCTTTACAATCTCGATTCGAGCCGATGCGCCCAGAGGGGTCAAGCGAACCGAGTTCTACATCGATGGCCAGTACCTGGGTTCCGACGCTCGCTCGCCATTCTCGCTCTCGACCACGATCCCCAGCTCGATCTCGCGAGGCGTCCACACGCTCAAAGTCGTCGCCTACGATGACATCGACAACAGCGGATCCGACACGGTCACGATCCAACTCAACGCGGATGCTGGGAGCGAGAGCCTCGAACTGATCGACCCCAAGAACGGCCAAACCATTGAGCGAAAGAGTGAGACCTACACGGTTGTCGTTTCACTCAAGAGCCCGGAAGAATACCGTAGCGTGAGCCTCTATGCCGAGGATCTCTCAACAGGCTCCACTACCCTCGCTGGCCAGACCCTTAATCCATCCTCACCATTTTTGACCTTCGATTGGTCATTGCCGGCATCGGGTACATGGGCCCTCTCCGCTCGAGCGATCTCAGACGATGGCTCAACCGAGTTGTCGACCGCTGGCGTCTTGGTAGAAATCGTGGCGACGAGCGAGACAGCCCCGACAGAATCGCCAGAGTCCGCACAGGGCGAGCCGGCAACAGATGAAAACATCTTCATCCCTGAAACGGATCTAAACCTGTTCTGAAACTCATTGACCGATCCTCCCCCTTGCTCAACGAGCGACGGGGAGTGTTTTCTTTGATGGAAAGGTGTAGGGTTTGAAAGGAGAGAAAGGGGCCGCCATGAGCTCACTCGATTCTGACCTCTTCCACATGGACACGCCTGACCTCCAGGCAGAAATCCGTCGGCTGCGGGAGGCGATCCGCCGCCACCGCGATGAACGAGCGGGTGGGCGGTGCTGGCAGGACGATCGCCGGTTGTATACGCTCCTTCCAGAGCGTGATAGCGACTCTGGCGATCTCCCCCCTTTGAACGAATTCCTTCACTCCGCGGAAAGCTACTGGTGGGAACGCCATCAACTGAAAAGCCGGGGGCCACAAACCCGACTCCTGCGACGCATTCTCGTGTCGCTCTTGCGTACGGCCCTGCGCCACTGACCTCCCTCGAGGTCTTTTCTCTTTTACGAAACAGCACTCTAAAGCGTGGCCACCGGGTATCGATCCGGCTGATGATAATCCGGCTGTTCGCCAGGAACCGGTGAATATGCGAGGAACTGTCCGGCCATGATCGCGAACGCATTGAGCGCGCGAAGGTTCTCGGGAATCATCTTCCAGGGAATAGTGAGTGAGCTCTTCCAAAACTTCTCGCCTGTTTTCTCAAAACGCAGAACCGGCGTGAATGACTCGTATGCATCGCTTCGATGACGAATCGAATCAAATCCCAGAGCAAGAAAATGCCCGCCGGCACCAAGTTCAACCTCGAGATAGGTGTGACCGGGACCAACCAAGAACAGCTCAACAACATCAAACTCCCACAAGCCCTCCACACGAGAACCCATCGGTGCATCCGGCACCTTCTGATCGTGAAGCATCGGTGCCTCGACTCGTACGTGGATCCCTGCCTTTGTCTGAGAAAGAAAAACCTCGGCAAAGAGACGATCGTCTGGGCAAGACGAACCCTCCCAGAGTCGATCGACTCGGAGGCTCAACTCTTGCGGAAAGTGTGGGATGCGCAGCATAGAGAATCCATCTTACCAAAACCAAAAGACAGACACGAACGGCCTGTCTTTCCTCTTTTTATTCTGTCGCGAGCGGGACGATCTGGCCACCGACCACCTGCACGAGCATCAATTCCACTTCTGCGTCTCCATTCTCATCGAAGTTGAACACGCCGATCGCTCCTGGCCAGTCAGTGACTTTGTAGCTGAAGTATCCAGCGACCGCTTCTGGATCCTGACCCACGGACCCAAGAGCTTCCGCGAGCAAGTAGACGGAATCGTAGGCGCTGGCGGTGAATGCTCTGAACTCAGGCTCGGCTCCATACTTCTGGGCGTAGGCAGCGATCATTGCCGGAGCCTTCCCTTCTGTAGAAACCTGGACCTCGGAAAGAATCACCTCCTCGTACAGGCTGGGGTTTTGAACAATCGCACTGCGATCAAGCATCGAGTTACCTGCAAAAACGGCCACATTCATCCCGTTCTCCTCCATCTCCTGCAAGATACGCTCGCCTGAAGCGGTTGTCTGTGGAACCACATAGACCATCTGAGGGTTGGCCGCACGCATGTTGGCGATACGCGCACGGAAGTCGGTTTCTCCCTTGTTGAAGACCTCATCAAACACGATCGTTCCTGCATGGGCCTCCTTGAAGGCGTTGCGCACACCTTGAGCAAAATCGGTGTTCTCTGAAACGATGGCCGCTCGTGTGAGGTTGCGATCAATGGCGTACTGGGCAACAAGTCGTGCCTCCATGTCATCTGCTGGGTATGTACGGAAGACGAGATCGCCCGCCTGGGTGATGGCTGGGCTCGTCGCTGTGGGCGACAAAAGGAGCACGCGCGCCTCTTGGGTAATCTCGGCCGCCGCGAGCGTCTCCCCTGAGCAGGCACCACCAAGGATGAATTTGACTCCATCCACGTTCACAAGCTTCTGGGCGGCGGTGATAGCGGCCGGCCCATCACACTCTCCGTCCTCGTAGACAAGCTCCAAGGGAAGCCCAGCGACACCGCCTGCATCATTGATCTCGCTCACAGCAAGATCATAGGCTCGGCGAACCGCTTCCCCATAGCTGGCCGCGTCTCCCGTAAGAGGCGCGATAACTCCGACTTTGAGTGTGCTGCCTGAACCCCCTGTGACAGAAAAGTAGATCACCCCCAGTATGATGAGCACTCCCCCGATCGCCCAGAGGAGACCATTTTGTTTATTCTCGGCCATATAGTTGTGTTCCTTAATGTTGTCATCCCGAGGAGCGCAGCGACGAGGGATCTCTTTACTTAGGGGATCCCTCCTCCTTTCAGTCGTCGGGATGACAATCAATTTTATTGTTTAATTGGCATGACGATGTAGCGGTAGCTCTCGGTCGCCCCTTTAGGGGTCAACAGACATGGGTTGCCTGGGTCGATCATCTCGAACACCACTTGGTCAGAAGAGATCGCCTGGAGACCGTCCAATAAGTACCGATAGTTTACTGTAACAGTATTCGCCTGCCCAGAAACGTCCGCGCTGCAGTTGCTGGTATTTGCCCCCCGTGTGGCGTCAGTCGCACTCACAGAAAGCTGCTTTGCTTGTGGGTTGAAGCCTAGGTTCACGTCAAACAGCCCGTTTTTTGAGAAAAGACTCGCTGTTTTGACACTCTTTATGAAGTCTTCTCGGTCGATGGTTGTCTGGGTCTGGAAATGGGTTGGGATGATTTGCCGATAATCTGGATACTGTTCATCGATGGTACGAGAAATGAGCTCGACTGAGCCGTACATGAACACGACTTGGGATCCCGAGACGCTCAAGGTCAAGGAGGAGGGGAGTTCTACGTCATCTTTGAAGACTGAGAGGATGCGGCTCGTCTCTGAGAGCGTCTTGGCTGGCACCACAAGAGTCATGGGTTCTTTCATCGGACTCACAACCGGGATGGTGGCCTCTGCGAGGCGATAGGAGTCAGTCGCCGCCATCGTTAGTCGCCCTTCCCCTTCGTAAGGAAAGAACTGGAACGAAACACCGGTGAGCTCAGGGCGAGATTCATTGGTCGCGACCGAGAAAAGAACTTGCGAAAGGGCACGTTTAAAGTCGTCTACAGGAATCTGGACAGAGAGCTCACCTTGCACGCGTGGGACAAGAGGAAACTCAGAGGAGGTCAGTCCGTTGATTTTTGTTTTGTATGTTCCACATTCAACTTGAGCAGATTGATCATCAGCCTCAATACGAATTGTTTCATTTGGAAGAAGAGAGACGTAGTCGAAAAAAAGCTTTGAGGGAATTGTGTACTCACCTGGTTCATCGACCTTTCCCCGAACTGAACAGTTCACGGCCATCTCAAGGTTTGTTGCGGTGAATCGGATTGTTCCTCCTTCTGCTTTAACTAAGACATTCTGTAGGATTGGGAGGTTCACATTCTTTGTCATGAGATGACTTGTGATACTCAATCCTTGGTGGAGGTTGTCTCTGGTACAAGAGAGCTTCATATCAACCTGTGAGATACTATGTATTAATTAGAGAGAGTAGAAGAAAGACCGAAGTAGTAGTAAGGGGTGTGGATGGCGGGGATAAAGAGGTATTTGGCTTTGCTTTAGCGAAGAACAAGTATGGGCAGATGTGCATGGGTAGGCTCGGAACGTTGTGGGTACGACGGGGACAGAATTCGTTTGCTGATCTCGTGTGTTATGTATGCAGGCATGAGGCACAGGGTTGCGCACACGTTATGCGGCTGTGGACTACATTGCGTATAACTTCTGCTTAATCAGTTCAAGATCGTGTTGGAGCTTCTCATCCTCAAGTAAACAGTGGGTGATCTTGTCGTATGCGTGCATGGCGGTGGTGTGGTCGCGGCCCCCGAGTTCTGAGCCGATCGATGGGTAGCTTGATTTCATTTCTTCGCGCATGAGGTACATCACGATCTGGCGCGGGAAGGCGAGGCGTTTCTGGCGGCTCTTGCCAAGAAGATCATCTAGGTGGATGTCAAAGTAGTTGGCGACCGTGATGATGAGTTGTTTGGGGGTGACATTCTTTCGGCTTGTGGCGGGTTGGAAGCTAGAGAGGATGGGTTTGACGGTTTCCAGCGTCGGGCGGGTGTTCTTAAACTGATGGAAGGCAATGATTTTATTGAGTGCGCCCTCAAGCTCTCGGACATTTGTTTGCACGACCGTGGCAACGTGGTGGAGGATCTCACGATCGAGAGAATACTGCTTTTCGTGGCATTTTGTGTCCAAAATGGCACAACGAGTCTCAAAGTCTGGGCTTCCTACGTCTGCGAGCATCCCGCATTCGAAGCGCGAAATGAGGCGGTCTTCCAACGCAGGTATGGCCTTTGGCGGGCGGTCAGAGGAGATCACAATTTGCTTGTTGTTTTGGTAGAGCTGGTTGAACGTGTGGA
>JACQSJ010000035.1 GCA_016205995.1 Candidatus Uhrbacteria bacterium
ATCAAAATCGCCATGCGTACATACGACATTCAAGGCACACGCGTGCGAGCCGATGCGGGTGTCTTGTCCTCAGCTCTGGCGCGCGCAACCGCGAATGCCGGGCTCAAAGGCCTTACCTGGGCGATCTCCCTTCCTGGAACAGTGGGCGGGGGCGTGCGAGGAAACGCGGGTTGCTTTGGGGGCGAGATGAAGGATCGATTGGTCGATGTCGAGGTGTTGAGGGATGGGAAGGTGGAGAGGTTGCCGAAGGATGAACTCGCATTTGGATACCGGGAATCGGCGATCAAGCACACAGACGACATTATCCTGTCCGCGACGTTCGAGCTGGAGGAGGGCGACGCACGAGAACTCAAAGTCGAGCTCGATGATAAGCTCATGAAACGAAAAACCTCTCAGCCACTTGATGCTGGGTCAGCAGGATGTTTGTTCAAGAATTACGAAATCAACACGGATGAGGAGCTGCAACGACTTGAGACAAAACTCGATTTACCTCTAGAGATGAAGTCAGCCCGACGTGTGAGCGCGGGCTGGCTCATCGACAAGCTTGGCCTTAAGGGAACGCAGATCGGTGGCGCCAAGGTAAGCGACGTCCACGGGAACTTCGTCGTGAACACAGGATCGGCAACAGCCGATGAGGTCGTCCAACTCATTGCGCTGATCAAAACTCGCGCCCGCAACGAGTTTGGGATACAGTTGATGGAGGAGGTTCAATATGTCGGGTTTTAACCTTTCCACCTAAGCCACCTTTTCCACCTTGCCACCTCCCTATGCGCATCATCTCCATAAAAGGTACCAACATGCCTCTTACCGACGCGATCAAGTCTCGGGTTGAGGAGCAAGTCCAAGCGCTTGAGAAACTAACGAATTGGTTTGAGCCCGCAGCGGAATTGACTGTCGAGGTTGGAAAATCGAGCAAGCATCATGCCAAAGGACCATTTTATCTCGCAGAATTTCAGCTTCATGTTCCAGGTTCAGAGCTTCGCGCCACGGCCCAAGAGGAGGATCTTTACCACGCGATCGTCGTGGCGCGCGATCAAATTCGCCGTCAACTCAAGGACTACAAGACAAAATTGAAGGATAAGCATGAAAGAGGTGGTCGACCAGACAAAAAATAGGTTCCATGAAATAGGCAGGGTCCCTTGACCCTGCCGTTGATTTTTCAGAGTAAACGGTAGATAATCTCGCACGTATGTCAAAGATTTTGAAGGTCCTTTTTGGTGATCCAAACAAGAAACTTTTGTCTGAGCTTGGGCACGAGGTAGAGAAGATCAATGCTCTTGAGAGCGGGTTGCTTGCTTTGAGCGATGAACAACTCAAGGCAAAGACGACTGAGTTCAAGAATCGACTCGTCGCAGGAGAGGTGATCGACGACCTCGTACACGAGGCGTTTGCGGTTGTCCGCGAAGCTGGACGTCGTACGCTTGGTCAGCGACATTTCGATGTGCAGCTTATTGGTGGACTTGTGCTTCATCGCGGACAGATCGCTGAGATGCGCACAGGTGAGGGAAAGACACTGACCTCCACGCTTGCTCTGTATACCAATGCCCTGCGTGGCCAAGGTTGTCATCTTGTGACGGTTAACGACTACCTTGCCAAGCGTGATGCGGTTTGGATGGGACAGATTTTTGATTTTCTTGGACTGAGTGTTGGGTGTATCCAGCAAGATGGGGGACTGATGTATGATCGAGGATTTACGCAGGGGGAGGAAGGGCAGGAAGGCGATAAAGGATCGTTTCGTGTCCGCGAAGACTACCTGCGTCCATGTTCACGAAAAGAAGCGTACGATGCGGATATCACCTACGGCACAAACAATCAATTTGGATTCGACTATCTTCGCGACAACATGGCACCGTCGCTGGATCAATGCGTCATGCGCGAACTCCACTACGCGATCGTCGATGAGATCGACTCGATCCTGATCGATGAAGCGCGCACCCCGCTCATCATCTCAGCGCCCGCGGAGAAGTCCAATGACCTCTACTACCGGTTCGCGCAGATTGCGGCCACGCTCAACGAGAAAGAGGATTTCAACATCGACGAGAAGATGCGTGCGTCCACGCTCACGGAAGCGGGAATCGAGAAGATTGAACGTACACTTGGCATCGAAAACCTGTACGCCATCGACCAAGGCATCTACCAGCGGTTTGCCGACACCGCCTTGCGCGCGCGCGCCAACTATCAGCGCGATGTGCACTACGTGGTGAAGGATGGAGCGGTCATCATCGTGGATGAGTTTACCGGTCGGCTCATGCAGGGGCGTCGGTTCTCCGAAGGGATTCATCAAGCGATCGAGGCTAAGGAAGGCGTGCCGATTCAAAACGAGAGCCGCACCATGGCCACGATTACGTTTCAAAATTTGTTCCGCATGTATCACAAACTCTCAGGCATGACCGGTACGGCTGCCACGGAAGCCGAGGAGTTTGCCAAGATTTACAACCTGGAGGTCGTCGAAATTCCCACCAACAAGCCGATCACTCGCATTGACGCGCAGGACCGTATCTACAAGACCGAGACGGGGAAATTTTTGGCGCTTGCTCGAGAGATCAAGGCGTACCAAGAGAAGGGCCAACCCGTTTTGGTTGGAACGGTGAGTGTGGAAAAGAACGAGATCCTGTCATCGTTATTCACAAAGGCTGGGATCCGACATGAGGTCTTGAATGCGAAGAACCACGCGCGCGAGGGAGAGATCATCGCACAGGCCGGACGCAAGGGAGCGGTCACGATCGCGACCAACATGGCCGGCCGCGGCGTCGACATTAAGCTGGGAGGAAACCCTGCGACCAAAGAGGAAGAGGAAGAAGTGAAACAACTTGGCGGCCTGCATGTCATCGGCACCGAGCGTCATGATGCACGCCGCATCGACAATCAGTTGCGCGGACGATCTGGCCGACAAGGCGATCCAGGGTACACGCAGTTCTATCTCTCCATGGAGGATAGCCTTATGCGCATCTTCGGATCCGACCGCGCCAAGGGCATGATGGATCGGTTGGGCATTCCCGATGACCAGCCCATCGAGGCCAAGCTCATCACCAGCTCGATTGAGAAGGCGCAGGTGCGTGTGGAGGGGCATCACTTTGATGCGCGTAAACATCTGCTTGAATACGACGATGTGCTTAATAAGCACCGCGAGATTATCTATGCGCGCCGTCGCGAGGTCCTGGAGGCATTTGCGAACGAGCCAGAGAAGCTCCGCGATCGCATTCTCGACATTATTGAGGGAGAGGTGGAGCAGATTGTCCTGTTCCACTCCTCTGAACAGACAGGACGTCCCCAGTCTTCGGTCTCCCCCCTGCCTGAGGGGGGATTAAGGGGGGAGGGAGCGGG
>JACQSJ010000038.1 GCA_016205995.1 Candidatus Uhrbacteria bacterium
ACATAAAATAGGCAGGGTCAAGGGACCCTGCCTATGTTTGTTCAAAATTATTCCTCTTCGATCGGTACTTCGTCGCCAGTTTCTCCTTCTGCCACTTCTGGCTCTTCGACGACCTCCCCTTCATCGACCTGCGTCGCGCCTTCCTGTCCGGACTGGATTGGCTCAGGGATAACGGTCGTCGTCTCTCCGGCTTCAAGCCTCTCAAGACGGGTCTTGGCCATCTCATTGTCCGGATTGATCTCGACAACCTTTTGGATGGCTTGGATCGCCTTGGCTTGCTCCCCGTCAATCTCGTACAGAGAGGCCAAGTACCAAAGAGCGTTTGAATATTGCGGGCTCAGGCCCACGATCCGCTCCAGCTCCTGCTTGGCAATGTCATACCGTTGCAATCGGATAAGCATCTGCGAGAGCTGGAAGGCCAAGCCGATGTCCGCCGGATTGTTGTTGCGCAACGCGACCAGTCGTGCGGCAGCCTGCTCCAGTTTCCCTTGGCGCTCATAGGTGGCGGCCAGGTAGTAATGAGCAGGAAGGTAATCTGATTTGAGGGCAATCGCCGCGAGGAACGACTGTTCAGCCCCGGCAAGCAAGGTCGTCTCCTGCTGCGTTGCCTGAGCCGCAAGTTCCGCATCCTCCGCGTTCTTGAGGTTCCGTGCCCGATCCGCAACCGCCAAGTACACGCGTCCGACATTCGTGGGGTGCACGGGATTCTTTGGTTCAAGTTGAAGGGCATTTTGGAACGACTGCACGGCAAGATCTTCCGCTCCCTGGGCGAAGCTCATCAGATCGCGGTAGATCGACCCGCGGACCACCCAGTTGGAAACGTAGTTGGGTTCAATGGCCGAGGCGCGGGCGGCGGCGTTAATCGAGGCCGTAACCGTATCAACGATCGCCTGTGTCTCTTCCGCTGTCCGCTCTTCCTTGCCCGCTGTTGCCGCGACAACCTCTCGTGCCTTCACAAGGTAAGCGGAGCTCAAATTGCGCTGGTACACATCACTGAGCCCATTGAACGTAACGGCGCGGTTAAGCTGGGCGATCACCTCGTCAATCGTGCCTGTTTCTGAGCGGTCGATCTCGACGGCTTTGGCAAAAGAAACTTCCGCGGCGTAGCGCGATCCGGTGATGAACAGCGAGGCGACCACCGCCACCGCGACGATCGCGAAGGCAAAGGAGGTTCCCAGCCCAAGGCGCGGCGACGAGGAAAAATCACTCTTCCAAGTCTTCAGACATACCTGTGAGGCGAGGAGTCCAGTGAAACCCCACAGGAGGAATGTCATGGTGAAGTTCGAGGAGTAAAGAAGATGTGTCAAAAAGAGGACAGCCCAACCGACAAACATGACATAGGTCATCTTCCACTCCTCGTGATCGCGTTCAAACACCAACCGGCCGATGGCCTTCACGGCAACCCAGACCATCAGAACAAGCCAAAGGACGCTGCCCACAACGCCGACCGTTGCCATGCTGGTTAACAACTCGCTCTTGGCTCGGTCAAACCGCAACGACCAGAACTGAGATGTATTTACGGTCACGGGCTTGTAGGCAAGGTAATCGTACAAGTACGTTCCAGGACCGGTACCAAACAAGAGGTTGCTTGTGCTTGAGGAAAGCGCGGCCTTGGTGATGTCGAAGCTCGCCCCATAGCTTGGGGAAACGACAACCGGTAAGTTCAAGCGTAGCGGGCTTGGGAGGAACAGGAGCAGGACGCTGACGAACAACACCACCAACGGCAAAGCAAAGCGTCGAGGATTGGGAAACTCCTGAGACTGAATGAAGACAAATGTGCCCAGAAGAAGCACGCCCAGAATATTGATGAGCCAGAACACCCAGAAATCGAGCGCGATCAGGCCGACCAAGTTCACCACGGTCACGATCACGATGAGGACGCGCAGGAATGCGCCAGAAGATCCAAGCTGGATCACGCGGTCGCGTCCCTGCTGGGACACCAGCCACATTGCAAGACCCACAATCATCATCACGCTCATGAAGGACACGAACCCGTTCATGGTTCCAACCGTGTTAAAGCCATTGGATTGGGCAAAGGCGAATGGGAGATGTAGGAAATTAAACATCCCTAGGAGCGTCACGACGCCGGAAAGGGCGGCGCTCAAGAACAGGGCGGTCAGGACATTGCGCTGTAAGAGGGTTTCGCTGGCTGTGTTGAGAAGCATGAAGAACAGTACGACAAACAGCGCGATCGAGAGGAAGCTGGTGTATTCCGATGAGGACTGTCCCACCCACGTTTGGTATCCGGCAAACGAGGTGATCGAGGCGATGAGCACCGCCACAAAGTAGAGGCCCGGAACCAGGTTGAGCCAACCGGACTTAAAGGAAAACTGCTTGCTCATGACCATCTGACCCAACCAGGCAAGTAACCCGAAGCCAGTGAGGACAACGAACAACAGCTGTTTATTATGCTCAAGGATACTGGTGGTCCAAGGGAGGAAAAACACTGGCACGAGGAAGAACAACAGATAGGTGGCCCATCGAGTGACTCTCCCAAAGAGATGCTGAGACATATTCGCTGAACGTTACGGCTTAGAAGTTTTATATTGTTGGATGGCTTGAACGACTTTGGAGTCATTCTTCATGTCCTCAATGAAGAGCACGTGCTCGCGGTTGATGAGCATCTGGTCTTCTGGACCGTGCGCTTCGCTCCCCAGCTTGGTCAGCGAGAGGTTGGACGTCTGCTCTACCGCTACACCCGACTGAAGGTAAAACACATCCGTCAGGGTAAGGAACTCGTCGCGCGAGCGATCCAGTTTGCCGAAGTACACCTGGCCGTTATCCAGGAACACGGCCTGGTAATCGCCCGAGGCGATTGGTGTTTGCTCTGTGCTGGCCGCACCCGGACCCATCCAGAAGTACCACGCCGCCGCCCCACAGAGGACAATGACGATGATCCCAATCCCCCATCGCCATGACCCTGACTTCTTTTGCTCAGGACCTGGCCGGGCCCCAATCGGGCCTCGCACCATTTTCGACTCAATTGCCATAGGGAAAATAGCTAAATACGCCGCTTATCTTACCTTGTCCTGGGAAAGAGCAACAAGGGGGGATGTGGGTAAAATGAGGAGGAAATCAAAGACGAGATCCGGGTGGATCTCGTCTTGTTCTTGATCAGATTATAGAGCTGGTTCCTCGGCCGGAGCTTCCTCTGGAGCTGGCTCTTCTGCCACTGGCTCCTCAGGAGCTGGCTCTTCGGCTGGGGCTACCTCTTCCGCGGGAGCTGGCTCTTCAGCGGGAGCTTCCTCCACGACTGGAGCCTCTTCGACTACCGGGGCTTCCTCTTCTGGAGCGACTGGGGCTGGAGCCGATGGGCCGTTTGTATCATTCACGGAGATTTGGACAAATCCACCCTGAAGATCTGAAACGGTCACCTGGGCATCCTCCACACCCACCGCGATCCAGTTGAACTCCACTTGCGAGTCCGAGGTGGATTCTGGGCGGTTGAGGGTGAATCCTGTCTCATCCTCATTGCTGATCCATGCCTCACGGGCATCAAGCGAGTTGGAACGTGAGCTGAAGGTCACGACTGGGAGGAACGCGTATGGCGTCTCAAAGGTCACGCGCACGCTTGTTTCCCCAGAAGCCATGCGGATGCGTCCGGCCATGTCCTGAGAACCATAGAGGTGCTCAGCCACGGTGACGGATCCTGCGAAGGAAGCATCTGAAGCGGTCACGCTATCTGCGACGACGACTGCATCGCTTGATCCGCCCTGAAGGCTGCTGGCTTCAGAGGCTGGCGCTTGGTACCAGGAGTTGTTGACCTGGACCATGACCGTGTCCTTCTCTCCGTTCCAGGCCTCGAGAGCCATACCGATCACGCGTCCTGACTGAGTCGCCTTCATGGCGGCGCCAGGAGTGGAGGAGGTTGTAAGGTAATCACCGATCTGGATCGAACCGCCTTCTGCCACCACCTTCACCGGCACACGTCCGACAAGGGCGACTGGCATTGGGTTATCCTGTTCCGCAATGTTGTATCCGGCCGAAGTGAAATCTCCGTAGTTGTTGGAGACGATGCCGTAGACCGGCCCTTGATACGGCTGCGATGAAAGCACGGCCTGAGCGATGAACTGCTCGCCAATGCTCTTATCAAAGGTGCGAACCATGCTTGTGCCAGGTACAACGATGTCACCGTAGCTTGCACCTTGCGCCACCGGATATTGCTCAGCGTAGTCAGCGGCAGGAGCAGATGCACAATCAGTCAACACTTTATTTGCTCCTCCCTGTGCTCCTGTAACGTGACAGACCGCTGTTGAGTTCGCACTGGCCAGAGAGAATGTTGCCTGTCCGGTTTCGCTGACAGCCCAATCATTTCCACCGGTGATTGAGATCTTCGTAGAGGAATGAGAGTTTCCTATTGTTACAGTATCCGCGCTCGTTCCTTCTGTAGCGATTTGGATGAGCCCTGTTGCATCTCTCACAACACTGCCGATATTGATGTTGGCACCAATTCCAGTTGCATCACCAATTCCGATAACTCCATTATCAACTCCAACCGCCAGCCCAACTGTATTCACGGCACTTAATAGAACGCTGTCCTCGGCTCGCAACATGATGTCATTTCCGTCAACGGCAGCTCCTGACGGTGCTCCATCTCCAGCCACAATCTGGACATTCCCGTTGTTGGAGCTTGCAAAAAGCACAATGGCGCTGGCATTCGCCTCGGTGGAGGTGATGTTGACGGATGAACCCGTGGCGGTGATGTCGATGTCCTCGCCTGCAGCCGCGCCGGAGGCGAGAATGTCGATGCCGCCGGCTGTGGCAGTGATCACCACCGCGGTGGCGTCATCCGCCGTGGAACTGAACTGGAGTCCGCTGGCGGACGAGTAGGTGATACCGCCCGCATTCGCCTCGGCAAAGTCCAGGTTGAGCGTCACACTGTTGTCCGCGAAATCAAGATCATTCGTGCTGGTGTTGGTGATGGTGGTGTCGTTTTGCAAGTCCAGATCAACATCCCAAGTTACCTCGATGTCCAAGGCCGTCATCACGCCTGTGCCGGTTCCAGCATTGCCTGTGAGCTGGATGCCGTTTTGGATAGAAGTAGCATCATCTGTTCCAAGCCCGGCCATGTTGAGATTGATGCCGTTGAAGATCTCGGCTGCGCTCATGGATGTCTCAACATCCAGATCCAGATCAAAAGCGTCTGCGGTCGCTGAATTGTTGTCGAAGTCCAATGAGACAAGATCGGCTGCACGCTGTGTGGCGCCGCTAATCACGAAGTTGCCAGCCGCGGTCATGTTGGCGATCAGGTCGTCTTCCGCGGCGAGTTCGATATCATCTCCGTCGGCAAGCTTGGTGGTGACTTCATTGTCACCCGCGATAAGAAGGAGTCCTCCTCCAGCTGCCGAGCTGTCGAGCACGATGGCTGTCGCGTCCGCAAGTGAAGATGTCAGATTCACAGAGGTGCCTGCGTCCAACGTGATTCCTCCTAGATCCGAGAGAAGGTTGATGGATGCTGGGTCGGTTCCCTGCTCAGCATGGATACGAATCTCTTCATCGACCCCTCCGTTGGCATGCAGGTAAATGGAAGTGGCGTGGTCAAGAGTCGAGGTCAGCGAGATGCCACGATTGGACAAGAGATCGAGGTCCTCGCCTATGGCGGCACCGGCAACCGTGATGTTGATACCTCCGGCAGAGGTGGAGACTTCCAGAGCGTCCTCGGCCGTACCGGTCGAGGAGAGGATGAGGTCGGCGTCGAATGCCCCTGCAACACTCAAGGTGAAATCTTCATTGCCAGCCGAAGCCGTTGAAGTAATCGAGGATGTACCTCCGGTCGGCGCGATGTTGAAGTCCAGTTCTGTGGCTTCAATGGCGTTGGCGTCTATGCGGAGGGCGGTCACAATCTGTGGATCTGCAGCGTCAATGGCGTCGGTTATTGCACCATTGGCAACATTGAACAGAATACCGTCAGTAATTGCTGTGTCTGTATCAGCTTGATTGAAGTAGGCCATCGCATCTACGGCGGCAGCTCCGTCCTCATTGTTCACATAAAGTCCGTAAACAGTGTCCCCAGAATCTTCGTTATCATCGATGTTCAAATAGATACCGTAGAGAGTTTCTCCACCAACGCTCCCGTTATCATTATCAAGGTTAATATTCAGCGCAGCACTTCCATTCACATCTGACCCAGACCAGTTGATGAATTGCCCATCGATACCATCCGCGTCGTTTCCTGTGGCCGTAACCTGCAAAACATCCGAGTCCTGCCCACCTACGTGTCTGATGTGAACATATCCTGACCCATCCATGTTCAACTGGTTTTCTCCGGCTGAACCACTAAGGGTTAGTCGTCCATCATTGATAACAAGGTCTCCTGTCGAAATGTTCACAGCCGTCGACCCATCGCCATTTGAACTGTCGATGTTGAGGCCACTTGTACCGGTATTTATATCGATTCCACCTGCTCCTGAGGAAGCAGTAAGGACAATCGCGGTGGCATCCTCAAGCGTGGAGGTCAAGTTAATAGCTGCGAGAGTACCGGTAAGATCCAGGTTGTCATTGAGTGTGTTCCCAACTGCTGTGATGTCGATACCACCTACTGTTGTGGAGATAAGTATGCCCTGGTTGGCATCTGTTGTGGAGGTCAGGCTGACCAGTCCTGAACCATCGACATCGAAGGTGGTGCCATCGAAGTCGAGATCACCGTCAATGTCCACTGTCTCATCAAAACGAGCGTCGCCACCGTCAATGATGAGGTCTCCGTCGGTTAAGGTGATATCACCCAGCGTCACGGTGATCGCGTTCGTGCCTTCCCCGTTTCCAGAGAAGACGGTTGCGGCAGAACCGGTCGCAATCGTGATTTGGTCGTTTGAGGTCGTCCAGTCAGAAGCGGCACCGGAGTTGAAGGAGATCGCTCCCGTGGTGGTGGCATTGAAGGCCGTGCCATTCACGTTGATGGCATCTCCACCGTCACCGAGTGTCAGGGTTCCACCTGGGTTAATCGTGAAGGCACCAGTGACTGTAAATGTCGTAGAAGCGCCGTCAAAGGCAATGTCCGTGTCGGCGATAGAAACATCGCCGTCAGCATCCAAGGCGCCATCAAGTTCTGTTTCGCCATCAACTTCCAGAACACCATTCACGAAAAGATCCGCGTCGTCTACGGCTACGTTGCCA
>JACQSJ010000039.1 GCA_016205995.1 Candidatus Uhrbacteria bacterium
TTGGCTCGATCTATCCTCGCATGAAATTTCTTGCCTGCAGATCACTCTGTAGAAATGATCGAGAACGATTCGCATGAGCGAATCGTTTTTATTTATGACGTATGGATCTTACGACTGGCGTCTGAGCGGCGCAAGGCGTTTCTGTGGATAAGGAATCTATTCTTCGGTCGCAGTGGGGAGTTCTTCCACGGGGGGAGTCCCTTCCGTTTCTTCCGTCAGCTCTTCCACGCCCACAAGGCAGATGCGCGGCAGCGGCCGGTAGTGGGATTCAAACAGCGTCTCGATGGTTTCGCCCGTCGCGCCCATCACCGTGTACACAAACGACGCGTCCGCTCCGATGTGCGATCCCTGGCACTGTTCAACACCAGGTTCCAGGTCGAGTGTCTCGATGTATTGTGTCTCTCCGACGGGAATCCAACGAGAAACAACGGGCGGGGAATACGATCCCTCCCGACCGTCGCGCGTCCCCCAGAAGGTAAATCGCAACTCCTGTGTATCGGTCAGGTTTTCCGCTTGGAACAGGATGTAGTGCCCTGTGTCATTGTGGAATTTGAAATCGGGAGCTGGTTCGTAGATGGTCGCGTCTGTTCCTGGGTTTCCGTTTGAGGGATCATTGTAGTAGGAGACGACGAGCGAGTGATTCTGCCGCTCCACAATGGGGAGGCCAGTGTTCATCGCTGCTCGAAAGGTAGTGGTTCCGATCTGGCAAAGCCCGCCGCCGATTTCCGGTGTGATCTTGTCACCCTTGATGACCAGTTCCGGGAGGTAGCCATTTTCATACGTGAAGGGAGAGAGGGCGGAGAGGAGGGAGAACGTCTCGCCAGGAGCGATCAGGAGTCCGTTCAAGAGGTCGACCCCGTTTTGGATATTGCCACGACGGTTGGTGGGACTACCTTTGTAGCTCGACGTCCCAACGCCTAGCACATCGTCGATTCCAAGGTCGTTCACGTCGCTCGTCGTGGTGGTGGGATAGGTTATCTCAATCATAAGTTGGATGGGGTCCAACGGTGCCTCCTGGACCCGTGCCACGAGGGAGATGAGGGCTTCCTTCAAGCGGTCTTCTTTGAGCGTCCTCCCCTCCAGGCTTTCGACAAAATCCTTCACACGACCTTCTTCAATCGTGAGTCGTGCATCGCGTGCTTGCTGGTTTACTTCACTTGCGATGGCGGAGACCCACACCTGGAGCGGTTCTTCAAGCAGGGTGAGGTTGAGATTTTCTGTTGGCGCAAGCATGCCAGCCAGGTCGTCGCTGGTGAGCCACCAGGTCTGCTCTCCGAAAAAGACCTTGTACGGTGCCCCTTGGACGGCGGTTGCCACTTTGCTGCTGAGGACCTGTTTTTCATCCTGGGTAAACGTCATCGGTGTCCTTGGGGTTAGTTCAAGGTGGATGGGTCGGGTTTGAAGGTTCATGAGCTGCCTCTCGAGGGTCTCAAAAAATGCGTTCCATTCAAATTCTTTCCCTGCGGTCCCATCGTTCAGCTGGATCGACCACATCTTCCGTTCAGGCAGCCACGCAATTTGAAACCGCGGTTCCTGGGTCATGGTTTCCGCTTCCGGGAAGAGCGATGAAACATTTGTCTGTATCCGCTCTCGGTTCAGTGAGACGGGGATAGAAACAGATGTCGTCTGCAAGGCGGAGACGAACATGTTCCATGTGTCTAGGAGGGGATTCTCTGCGTGTGCGGCCATGAGCGTTTCCAGAAGTTCGCCCAGCTTGAATTCGGCGTCTTCGGTAAGTTCACTCGCTGACACGGTTGATAGTGCCAGACGGCGTTGTTGTTGTTCGACGACGATCTCGACGCCATCGGTGAGGATGGTATCGATCCGAGCCTGGAGCGCTTGCCGTACCTGCTCAGGATCCATCCCTCCCACCAATACACCATCGATTTGCGTGCGCGGAGGGAGACGGCCCTCGTATTGTTGTGCCCAGACAAAGACGCCCAAACAAAAAATCGTGATGCCCACAAGGGTTGAGTACAGCACGACTTTCAGAGTCCAGTTCATAGGTCATCGAGTTCGAGCACCGGGATCCGTTTGTCCATATCAGCTTTTTTCATGCGGATCGTCAAGATGCCACGCTTGAGGGTGGCATCCACCGAATCGGGATCCACGGCGCAGGGAAGGATGATGGTACGGGAGAAACTTCCCCAGTGGCACTCCTGGACGTGGATCTGATCGCGCGCGGACTCTTCACACTCATGCTGACGGCTCCCTCGAATCGTGAGGGTGTCGTCCGAGAGCGTGATGTCCAGATCCTGTGTCTGCACACCGGCAATGGCTGACCGCACAACGATCTCGTCACGCGTCTCCACCACATCAACCGAAAGACGCCCCTCGGTTTGCGAGAGCCAGTCTGAGACAGAAAGCGAGTGATCAAGCTCGTTCATAATCGGTTTTATTTTACCATAGACAAACGCAAAGCCCGAGGACAACGCCCCGGGCTTTTTAAAATCTCATGTCCGTGGACCTGTGGGGAGTTGAACCCCAGTCACCATGGATGATAAGCCTGGTGACGCACCGAGCCAGGCCCACGGACAAAAGTTTTCAAAACAAAATCCCCAGTCCTTAATGTAAGGAGAGGGGATTATGCATTTACACTACCAGGCTTATCATCCTAGTTTCATTTAACCATTTTAAAAGACATTTGTCAAACGACAGATTATTTCTTCAACTGATATCGCTTCAAGTATTCGTACAGCGGGCCGATCGTGAAGCCTACGACCGCGGCCCACATGAGTTCTTCCAATGGGATGCCACCGATGATGAATCCCGAGAGCGCGTCGAATTGCCAGAACGAGGCGGCGTCGATGGGGAAGAGCCGCACGAAGAAAATTTGTTCGACGATGAATATCAAAGCGGCCATGAAGAGTCCTGAGAGCAGAGCGTTCATCGTCAGATCGTGGCGATCGGCGATGACGTACATGCCCACGAGGAGTCCCCCCACGATCAGACCTTGGATGCTCGAGAGGGCAAACACCTCAATGAGCAAGAGCGCGGCAAAGGCCCAGAGTCCCAGGATGAGCAATAAGTGCCCGACCCAGTGGCCGAGGTGCTTCACTTCGTATCGACTGCCGCGGAGTTTGTGTGCGTGTTTGCCTATGAGGACTTGATAGATAACGGCTGCGATTCCAAAGAAGGAGAAGGCAAATAAGAAGTCCTCGATGCCGATCGCCGCGACTTCATCGGAAATAATCTGGCGGAAGTCATACGCGGCGATGAGGAGAATCCCCGGAGAGAGCACAAGCCCGACGATGCTCATGATCAACTGTTCACGTCTCGTCTCGTTTGAGAACAGAAA
>JACQSJ010000041.1 GCA_016205995.1 Candidatus Uhrbacteria bacterium
CACCATGATACCGCCGTCCGCCTTCAAGTGTCCCACACCGAAATAAAACGCCGGGGTCGAAACCAGCCCGATATCCAGCACCCGTACCCCGCTTGCGACAAGCCCCGCCATAAGTCGCGCTTGATACACAACCGAACTCTCACGCATATCGCGACCGACAACCACCGTCATGTCGCTTCCTGTGGGAAGCTCGGAGCGCAAAAACTGGGCGTAAGCTCGTCCGATAGCTTCCGCCAAGTCCTCTGTGATTTCCGTCCCCACAAGACCTCGAATGTCGTATTGCTTAAAAATGTGCCTCGGAATGGACATATCCCGTATTTTTTCGTAAAGTTATACTGTTCTTTTGACTTTTCACCTGACCCACTAACAACCTAAAACCTGAACATCTATGGAACTCATCTGGATCTTAGTCATTGTCATCGGAGCCATCTTGCTGTGGCTCATTCTAACATATAACGGCCTCATCACGTCCCGAAATCGCGTGGATGAATCCTGGTCGGATATTGAGGTTCAGCTCAAGCGCCGCTATGACCTCATCCCCAACATCGTGAACACGGTGAAGGGGTATGCGTCCCATGAATCAACCGTGTTCGAGAAAGTGACCGAAGCGCGGACGATGGCGATGGGTGCCAAGACCATGAAAGAGCATGCGCAAGCGGAGAACATGCTGAGCGAAACGCTCAAGTCGCTCTTCGCCGTCTCAGAGGCTTATCCAGCCCTTCAAGCCTCGACAAACTTCCTTCAGCTCCAGCACGAACTTACCGATGCCGAAGATAAGATCATGGCATCACGTCGTTTCTACAACGCCAACGTCCGCGACTTCAACACCAAGCTCCAGGTCTTCCCAACCAACCTGATCGCTGGCATGTTCGGCTTCGTGAAACGCGAGTTCTTTGACGCTCCTGATGTTGCTCTTGAAACTCCCCAAGTCGCGTTCTAGTTGAGTATGTATTCCCAAATCACCGCGAACAAGCGCAAGACGTGGTTTCTGATCGTGATCTTTACGATCGTGATCGTGGGCTTAGGTTGGGCATTTGGGGAGTACACCGGAACAGGAAACATCGGTCTCATCGCTGCGGTCGTGCTCGCTACGGGCATGAACCTCATCGGCTACTTCCATGGCGATAAAGTCGCCCTAGCAACCTCCGGAGCGAAATCGATCCAGAAGGCTGACAACCCGCGACTCTATCGCATGATTGAAAATCTCGCGATCACCGCTGGCATGCAGACCCCGAAGATTTATCTCATCAACGATCCAGCGGGAAACGCCTTTGCTACAGGTCGCGATCCGCAGCACGCGTCGATTGCCGTCACGACCGGACTCATGGACATACTTGATGATCAAGAACTTCAAGGCGTGCTCTCCCACGAACTTTCCCATATCAAGAACTACGACATCCGCGTGATGACCATCGTGATCGTTCTGGTGGGTGTCATCCTGCTGCTCTCGGACATGCTCATGCGATCGATGTTCTGGGGCGGCCGCGACTCGAACAACAAGGGCGGGGGCATTCTCCTCTTGATCGGTCTTGTACTGGCGATCCTCTCTCCCCTCTTTGCCGAGCTCATCAAACTCGCCGTCTCTCGTTCACGCGAGTATCTCGCAGACGCCGACGGCGCGCTTCTCACCCGCTATCCCGAAGGTCTCGCCAGGGCACTCGAAAAAATCGCTGGCCAAGACCGACCCCTCAAACGTGCCAACCACGCCACGGCCCACCTGTTTCTGGCCAACCCCTTTGACCCGCACGTGACAAAGAAATTCGAACACCTGTTCAGCACCCACCCGCCGATCGAAGATCGCATCAAGAAACTGAGGAACATGCTATGAGCCATGACATCGTCGACAAATTCTCCACGCACCTGAAAAACGTCCTCACGCGGGCCCTGTGTTTTGTCGTCGAGCAGGACCAGAAAACCATCCACCCCGAACACCTTCTCTGGGCTCTCGGCACCCAGAAGGGCTGCATCGCCGCCGAGATCCTCAAAAAAAGCGGTGTCAAAGCCGCAGACCTCAAACAACTCGTTGGGGGCCGAACCGCGACCCTCATCCTTTCCGACGCAAACGGCCTCACCCTCCACCTCTCCGATGACGCCAAGCGCATCGTCGAAAAAGCCGTCCTGACCGCCAACATCTACGGGCACCGGTATATCGGGACGGAGCATCTGCTCTCGGGCCTCTTGCAAATCAACCCCGCCGTGACGGACACGTTCTTCTCTGCTCGACAGATCGACCTCAAGGAACTCCGGAGCCAGCTCACCGTCGTCCTCAAGAGCACGTCCAAATTCCCAGATCTCACTGGAGGACAAGTCCAGACAAAAGAACCAACGACAAGCGAGGGGGGAGAGAAACAGGAAAAGAAAGTCTCCGCACTGGAATTTTTTGCTCTGGAGCTCACAAGCCCAGAGGCGCAGAAAAAAATCGATCCGGTCATCGGCCGGGAAGCCGAGATCCAACGCGTCATGGAGATCCTCTGCCGACGAACCAAGAACAATCCCCTCCTCCTGGGCGAGCCAGGCGTGGGCAAGACCGCGATCGTGGAAGGACTCGCCAAACAGATCACCCAAGGACTTGTCCCACCCGCGCTTGCGCACAAGCGCATTTTTTCCATCGACATGACACTGCTCATCGCCGGGACGATGTACCGCGGAGAGTTCGAAGGCCGCCTGCGCCAAATCGTGGACGAGGTGAAAGCCGATTCCGACATCGTATTGTTCATCGATGAGATGCACACGATCGTGGGCGCGGGCGCGGCCTCCGGGTCCATGGACGCGGCCAACATTTTGAAACCTGCCCTGGCGCGAGGTGAAATCCGCTGCATCGGTGCCACAACGCCGACCGAATTTAAAAAGCACATCGAAACGGACGCGGCCCTGGAGCGACGATTCCAAACCGTGCTGGTGGATGAACCCAGCCAAGAGAAGACGGTCGAGATCCTGGAAGGGATCGCGCCCTTCTATGAACAGTTCCACCGCGTACGCATCACGCACGACGCCATCTCCCAAGCCGTCGCGCTCTCAACCCGGTACCTGCAAGATCGTCAGCTCCCAGATAAGGCCATTGATCTCATCGACGAAGCCGCCGCCGCCACGCGCGTGAAACTTCTCAACCCCGGGCCCATCCAGCGCGAGCGCGAACTCTCCCAAACCCTCACCGACATCAAGGAACGCAAGCGCCAGGCCGTCGTCGAAGAACGGTTCGATGAGGCCATGAAGTTGAAAGAGGAGGAGTCGCGAATGTATGCCCACCTCGAGGCCATGGGGCGTGAAGAGGACCTCTCTCCTATCCCCATCATCACCAACGAGGACATTGCCCGCGTCGTTTCACGTGCGGCCGGTATCCCCCTGGATGACCTCATTGCGTCGGACAAATCCGCGCTGTTAAAGCTCGAGGAGCAGCTTCGCACAAACGTGCTGGGCCAAGACCAAGTCATCGACACCGTGGCCGGAGCGCTGCGCCGCGCAAAGACCGGCGTCGCGCATCCCAGCCGTCCGCTTGCCTCGTTCTTATTCCTTGGCCCATCAGGCGTGGGAAAAACCGAGCTCGCCAAAACCATCGCCCAGATCCTCTTCCACACCAAGCATCATTTTATTCGTCTGGACATGAGCGAGTACGCCGAAGGGTTCACGATGTCCAAACTCATCGGAGCTCCCGCCGGATACGTCGGCTACAAGGAAGGGGCGAACCTGACCGACCGTGTGAAGCAGCGCCCGTACTCGGTCGTCCTGTTTGATGAGATCGAGAAGGCCCATAGGGATGTCCAAAACCTCCTACTCCAAATCCTGGAAGAGGGCGAGCTCACGGACGCCACCGGAAAGCGTGTCAATTTCAAAAACACCATCGTCGTCATGACCTCCAATGTCGGACTGGAGCGCTTCGAGCGCGGCGATATGGGATTCATGGGAACGCCAACGGATCGCACGATCGCCATGAATCAGGACCTTCGTAGAGAACTCGAGCAGCGCTTCCGCCCCGAGCTCCTCAACCGCATCGACCATACCTGCATCTTCAAACCGCTTGGAGAAGATATCCTCGGTCGCATTGTCGAGAAGCAGCTCGCCGAGCTTGTGCAGCGCATGCAAACACAGGGCCTCACCCTGAGCCTTCACAAAAACCTCACAAGCCACATCAGCGCCAAGCTCGAACCAAAATTCGGCGCTCGCCATGTGCGTACGGTCATCCAGAACGAAATCGAACACAAGATCGCGGAACGCCTCAGCAAAAAAGACCAACCCACATCGCTCACCGTCTCTCTCAAAGGCAAAACCGTGACGGTAATAAAAGGACGCTAGTCCCCTATGGCCACTCCGGAGGAAAGAAAAGCCAAGCTCCAAGCCGCCCGCCTCCGCGCACGGCCAATTTCACCAACTCGGTTTGAATTTGGGCGAAAACATTTTGGTATTGCCGACCCAGATATCCCTGACGAACTCCTCCACACCCCAAATACACGTGCAGCAGGTGCCAAGGATCTCTTCGACGTAGCGGACATGGAAGCGAAGCGTCGAGCCGCGCTTTCTGCAAGCCGCCTGCTAGGACAGTCCTTTTCTCAAGCGGAAAAATCTGACCAAGCTTCTTCCCAACCACAGAGTGAACGCACCGCCCCAGAGGAACCGGCACAAGACCAAGCTCCCGAACAAAGCCGTATTGCCTCCATGCTCCAACGTTCGATCATGCAACGCACAGCAAAACAGCAAGCACAGCAACAGCAAGAGCAACAGGTAAGCGAGGAAACAAAAAAAGAACGCGATAAGTTAAAACAAACAGCGAAGGCCGCCGTGCGACGAGGGGCGATCTATGTCCTGGATCTGTTGGCGGCAGCTCTAGACATTTCCTCTGCCGGTATCACCTTCCTCATCGACCTCATCATCTACTTCTTCACCTTGGGCTGGCTCAACCTGGAGATGATCTACGGCCGGTATTTCGCCAAAGGAAAGAGTCGCTACGTGGGCCCCCTCTCCTGGGACCCCATCCCCATGCCCATTGATAAAGACGCTCTCATTCTTTCCGGGTTCGTCGTTGCCGCGGACATCGCCCTTGCGCTTGCGTCCCTGCTCATTGCGTTTGGAGGGTTTTGTCTGGTGCATGATTTTGTAAAAGTCACGGGCTCGATCACCCAAGCAATCCAAATCGGCGCCTCCCTTGCACAAGGCCAAAGCGGAGGACTGTGTTTGGGTGGTATAATTGCTTCAGCCTTTGGTCTCTAAGCTTCTCTATGACCGAGCGTACAAAAAAGCTCCTGCTTGTCGGTGGATTTATCCTCTCCGTCTTTGTCATCGCCTTCCTGCTCTACCGACTCTTTTTCCGACCCACACCCCCAGCACCGACCGTTGAAGGCGGAGCCGAAGTCTCGACCGGTCAGCTGCCCAGGGCGATCGAGTCCGCGATCCGGGAACGGGAAGAAGCGGAAGCCGGGGGTGGAGCGAGCGGGTTTGAAGAAGCCGACGATGTCGCCCGCGGGGGGCTCACCCAAACGACCGAACTCACCACGGGCGCGGTCGCGAACGTGACGCTTGGAACCGATGGCGACTCCATGAACTATTACAACGCCACGGACGGCCGCTTCTACGCCATCGACAAAGACGGCAATGTCGTTGCGCTCTCAAACACCCAGTTCCCGAATGCAGAAGACGTGAAATGGAACAAGGACGCCAATAAGGCCCTCATCGAGTTCCCGGACGGCTCCAACATCGTCTACAAC
>JACQSJ010000042.1 GCA_016205995.1 Candidatus Uhrbacteria bacterium
CCCCCGCACTCCCTGAGTGACTGGGGGTATTAAATTTCAGAAGAATCGGCGGTGTGCTAAAATAGGATCGCTATGTCTACAAAAAAGAAACCCGAGATTCTTGCTCCTGATATGGACCCAGCCGCTAAACTGGTCTGTCGTCTTCCTCTTGCCAGCGATGAAGAGCAGCGGGATCAGCCCACACGTCTTTATGAGATTACCTGGCGTATTTTCCGTATCATGGCTGAGTTCGTCGAGGGGTTTCAGTTTCTGTCCGAGTCCAGTCGCGAAGTGACTTTTTTCGGTTCCGCACGCACCAAGAAAACCGACCGCTGGTACAAGGAAGCGGTCAGGCTCGGTCGGCTTCTAGCTGAATCCGGATTCACGGTCATTACGGGTGGAGGCCCGGGGATTATGGAAGCGGTAAACAAGGGGGCCAAGGAGGGTGGCGGGGAGTCGATTGGTCTCAACATCCAACTTCCTACAGAGCAACGGATCAATGATTACGTGACCAAGGGTCGCGGGTTTCACTACTTCTTCACCCGCAAGGTCATGCTCGCGGCTTCCGCCCAGGCATACGTATATTTTCCTGGGGGCTTTGGAACGCTTGATGAGTTTTTCGAGATCGTGACGCTCATCCAAACCGGGAAGATGCAGACCACCCCGGTGGTGTGCGTGGGAATGGAATACTGGTCCGGACTCTTTGACTGGATTCAAAAAATGCCTGTTGACACGTACAAGACCGTGGCTCCAAAAGATCTCAAGCTCGTCCATATTGTGGATACGGCGCAGGAGGCCTTTGAGATCGTCTGTGGTTCGCAGGAGCGTTCGTTCTTCTAGAATATGGCCAAACATTCGCACAACGGGAGCGCCCGGCGGGCATGGGTCGTGGACGTGAATATGGGGTACGGGCATTCCCGTGCGGCGTTTGCGCTGAAGGATCTTGCGGGCGGACATATCCTCTCCGCCAACGATTACCCAGGCATCCCGGCAGAAGATCAGTCGCGCTGGCAGGAAAGCCGGAAGTTATACGAGTTTATCTCTCGGATGAAACCCCTTCCCGTGGTTGGGGATTTTTTGTTTGAGGCCATGGACCATTGGCAGGAGATCCCCGCGTTCTATCCCAGGAGGGATCTCTCTAAACCCAACGCTCAGCTCCGACAGATTTTCTACATGATCCACCGCGGGTTTGGCCGGCACCTTATTGAAAAACTATCCGAGAATCCCTTACCGTTCGTGAGTACGTTTTTCATCCCTGCGTTTTTTGCCGACTATTTCGACTATCCCGGTGACATCTGGTGCGTGACTACAGACGCGGACATTTCCCGCGCCTGGGCGCCCCTGGATCCCAAGCGCAGCCGGATCAAGTACCTGGCAAGCAACGGTCGGGTGGTAGAGCGTCTCAAGCTTTACGGCGTCCGCGCCGACCACATTTTTTTAACGGGTTTTCCTCTCCCCAAGGAGCTGGTGGGCGGACCGGACGGGGAAGTCCTCAAGGACCTCCTGACCGAACGGCTGTGTAATCTTGACCCAAATGGGATTTTCCACGACCGGTACCAGCGAACGCTTCAAGAAGAACTCGGTCCCGCCCGCTGCAAACGCACGAAGGCGACACATCCATTGACACTCACGTACTCTGTGGGCGGAGCTGGAGCGCAGCGCGCGTTGGGCGTGAAGATTTTGAAGAGCCTCAAGTCCCGGATCGCGCGTCATGAGCTACGCGTTAATCTCATGGCCGGGTACAGACGTGACGCGGTGGCCTACTATCGTGATGCTGTGAAGGAGGTGGGGCTCAAGAAGGAGCTGGGCGAGTGGGTCTGTGTGCCAGAACACACCTCACGTAACGACTACTTTGTCGATTTCACCGAAACGCTCAAAACCACAGACATCCTCTGGACCAAGCCCAGCGAGCTGTCGTTCTATTGCGGACTGGGAATCGGGATCGTTATGGCTCCTCCCATTGGCTCTCAGGAGGAGTTCAACCGTCTCTGGTTGACGTACGTTGGCGGCGGGGTCTCGCAAAACGATCCGCGCTACACGGGCGAATGGCTGTTTGATTGGATCGCCTCCGGCGGCGTCGCTCGCATGGCCTGGAATGGCTACATTGAAGCCCCCACCCATGGGGCGTATCGTATTGAAGACGTGGTCCTGGGGAGGACCAGCGAAATTCATCCTCTCCCTCTCATTGTTTAACTATGGACAAAGCCCTAGAACATCTCCTCTCGACGGTCGTGCATGCGCGGCAAGAGGCTATGGAGCTGGAAAAAGAGGAGGATGTGATCAAAGTTTCGGAAACGGTTTCCGCGGCCGCTTCGGTCTATGAGACAGTGCGCAACGCCCTGGAATACGACGAGGAACACCTCCTGCGCCGCAACGCGATTCGTCGTATTTTGAAGCGGCGGATGGTAGACGTGCCCTCCGGTGAGATGGCGCAGAAGCTCATCCGCGAGCTCATCTGGGCGCGCTACCTCCCCAACGGGAAAGTGCCGTCGCGCATGGCGCAGAAGGTCAGTGCGATTTTGGAGAAATACAAATTGCTCTTTGTGACGCTTGAGCCTGAGAGCAAGGATGGCCAGCGGGCCTATGACTGGCTTCTGGACGTTTTGTCCGTGGAGATTGAGTATGCGTTAAGTTCCCCGGGGATCGATGAGGCCCTCGCCAGCTTTGCCTATCAAGAGATCAAAAAGCGGGTGGAGTGGCAGGCACAGACGCTCGATCCGCAGGATCGCGACCTCCAGCTGTATATCGCCATCCACCGCACGGTCCTCAAGTCCAACCAGGCCACGTTGCGGTATCGCATCCTGACGCTGTATTACGGTAACTGGCGAAAGGCCGGACCCGGGGACGCGGTCGTAAAGGAGATCACCATGAACCTCACGAAGGTGATCGATTCGGTTGAGCACCAGATCCAGCACCCGGCGCAGGATGAGATGTATCGATTCGTCCGTCGGCACGCGATCGTCTTCCATGCCTTGTCCGATATCGTGCGTGATAACCCCGAGGCGTTTGCCAGTTCTCTCCAGGGAGGGGACACCAAGGCCATCGACTCAGCTGCCACAAAGGCGATCGAGGCCCGCTACGGCAACTTCCGTACCAAGCTCGGCCGCACGGTCGTGCGCGCGGCGCTGTTCCTCCTTTTCACTAAGTCCATTCTGGCTGTGCTGGTCGAGCTGCCCTACGAGATTTTTGTTCTGCGTACCACCGACTACCTCCCGCTTTTGGTAAACATCCTCTTTCCGCCGATCCTGCTCATGCTCATCGGGCTGAGCGTCCGGATTCCCAAGGGCAAGAATACGGCGCGGATTCTGGAGGAGTTGCACGCGATCTTTGGGGTTGGGGACGAGTTTTCCCTCATCTTCAAGCGTAAGCGCCCCTGGGGCCGGGGGGCCCTGTGGTGGATCTTCAACACGCTCTACCTGGCAATTTTGGTCCTCACCATCATGGTCATCTCTGTCGTCCTCTCGTCATTTGATTTTAATGGCTTGTCGATTTTCTTCTTTATTTTTTTCCTGTCGCTTGTTGCCTATTTCGGTTTGCGCATCCGTAACACGCGCCGCGAGCTGGTGGTTGTTGACTCAACCAGGGGGTTTTTTGCCACTCTGGGGGACATGCTCTTCTTGCCGATCGTCCGCGCCGGCCGCTGGGTCGCCCTACGTGCCCCGCGTGTGAACATTTTCTTGTTCTTCTTCGACTTCATCATCGAAGCTCCGTTTAAGGCAGCGATCGATATCGTCGAGTCCTGGCTGGCGTTTTTGAGGGAGAAGCAGGAGGAAATTTAGGTCCATGCACCATCATCATTCCAAATCCTTCTACGCGCTCGCCTCTTTGGCGACGATAGCCACCCTCGCCGTGTTTACGTCGGCGTTTGTTTGGCTCAATACCAGGAGCGTCCCTGATCCCACGTTTGGGGTGACGTTTTCCTGGGTGTACGCCTTGCAGCTGGGCGAGGATCCCGTACAGACGTATCAGGCGCTTGTAGACGACTTGGACGTCCGCCATGTCAGGTTGCCATTGTACTGGTCAGAGATCGAGCGGGCACCTGGGGAATATAACTGGTCCGTCCCCGACCAGCTCGTGAGCCTCTCTGAGGACCGCGGGGTGGAGGTGACACTCGTCGTGGGCATGAAGGTTCCTCGTTGGCCAGAGTGCTACATTCCCGATTGGGCTGAGAAGTTTAACGGAGACTATCAGCACCAGGCAGCTCTCGACTACATCGAGCAAGCCGTCAACCACTACAAAGATTCGGCCTCCATTGTCCGTTGGCAGGTCGAGAATGAACCGTTTTTCCCCTTTGGTGAATGCCCGACGATCACAGGCGCTCAGTTCAAGGAGCGTGTGGACTTGGTGAGATCGCTCGATGACCGACCCATTCAAGTCACCGTAAGCGGAGAGCTTGGACCCTGGCTTGATTCTGCACAGGCCGCCGATGTCCTGGGCATCTCGCTCTATCGACAAACTTGGAACGATCTCTTTGGCTACTTCGTCTACCCCCTCACTCCTGAGTACTACTTTTTCCGAGCTCAGCTTGTGGAGGACTACGTGAGCAAGGTCATCGTTTCAGAACTCCAGGCTGAGCCGTGGTTTCCGGAGCCGATAGAATCTCGGCCCATCCAAGAGTGGTACGATTCTTTTGACGCACAGATGTTCCAGGACAACGTTGCCTTTGCGCGTGAAGCCGGGCTCTCGGAAGCGTACTTATGGGGAGCGGAATGGTGGTATGCCCTCAAGACTGCCGGCGATGATCGTTTGTGGGAGACCGCTCGCTCCCTCTTTAAACCCAACTAGACTATGGCCAAGACCCCAATCTTTGATGTCGTCGTAATCGGTTCCGGCTCTGCGGGATTTTCTGCCGTTGAAGCCGCCGTGGGCCAGGGCGCGCGCGTGTGTTTGGTTGAAAAAGGGAAGCTGGGAGGTGAGTGTCCTAACGAGGCGTGTATCCCTTCTAAGGCGCTCCTCAAAGCTGCGAGTTTGTATCGGGCGTTGGGAACGGTGCGTGAATTTGGGATGGATGCCTCAGGTCGGAGTTTCAATTGGACGAGTGTACAGGGGTATCGCGAGCGGGTTGTGGCCAGAATCACAGGCGGGGCCTCTGGGGAACGATACCTCCAGACCTTAAAACGCTTGAAAGTTACGTTCAAGAAAGGCGAGGCGAAATTTGTTGATCCGAGCATCCTCGACGTTGGGGGTGAACGGATCGCGGCCCGCGCCATCGTCATCGCGACAGGTACCGTTGACTTTATCCCCCCCATCGACGGGCTGCGTGATATCCGATTCTGGGGATGGAGGGAGGCGCTTACCACCCCACGTCAACCAAAGTCCATGGCGATTATTGGTGGGGGACCCGTTGCTTGTGAGATCGCCACGTTTTATGCCTCGTTTGGGACGCGGGTGATTATCCTACAGTCCGCGCCAGCCGTTCTGCATCGCGAGGACGAGGAGATTTCCCACCGTGCGCAAGAGGCGCTTGAGCAGCTGGGGATCGAGGTAGTGGTGGGGGCGGAGGTCCTCTCGTGCGTGAATGGAGGCATGGGCGCCATCGGCTTGACGGTGAGGAGGGAGAAATCCGGCCTAAAGGCCGGATCCGGCTCCGCTGGAAAAGAAGAGGTCTTTGCGGTTGAGACGGTGGTGGTGGCGACCGGGATGCGGCCCAATATCGGTCACCTCGAACTTGGCCGCGCGGAACTTGCAAGCGATGGAGAACTGCGGACGAATCAAGAACAGCGGACGAGTCGGGCGCACCTGTTTGCCGCCGGGGACGTGGACGGGGGGATGATGTTTACCCACACCGCCCACCACGAAGGCTGGGTGGCGGGGCATAATGCGGCGCGCGCGGCTCTCAAAAAGAAGGGGGGCATGCTCAAGACCGACGAGCGGGTTGTCCCTCGTGTGACGTTTCTTGATCCGGAAGTGGCAAGCGTTGGGATGACGCAGGCCCAGGCAAAGGAGAAGTATGGGGACGTGCTGGTTGGGCGCTACGAGATAGGCTCGCTTGGGCGCGCCGTGACCGATCATGCCGCTGGGGGATTGGTAAAACTCGTCGCCCACCCAAAAACAAGAAAACTTTTGGGTGCCCACCTGATCTGCCCGCATGCCGGGGAAATGATTCATGAGGCTGCGCTCGCTATAGAGCTTGGCTCGACCATCGACAAGGTTGCCGGCATGATCCACGCCTTTCCGACATACGCGGAAGGGCTGAAGGCGGCGGCGTCCCTGGCCAAGGTTGAGTAAGGTATGAGTTGGTTGTACGAGCGTCATCAGGTTGTCTCGGAAGTGAACGGAACGCTGGAGATCGTCACTTGGTTTGGAAAAACGGCCGTCCTTGGCGACGGTGTTTTTCAATCTGGGAGGTATATGCAGCGGGTGTTTGGTGCGATGCTCCGAATGCTTCCACGCGACGCCGCCCCGAAACGTATTCTCGTCGTGGGTTTGGGAGCAGGTGGGTGCGTTCCCGTCATCCAGCGCCAGTTCTCTGGGGTGCATATCGTGGCGCTTGAGTACGATGAGGTGATGATTGCGCTTGCGAAGCAGACATACCTGCGTGGCGCGGACCTGGGTGGGCTTGAGATCCTCAAAGGGGATATGCGTCAGACGCTCGCACTGTTGCAAACAGAGTTCGACCTCATCCTGGTGGACGTGTTTTGCGGACGCAAGGTTGCTCCGGCACTCACACAGGAGCCGGTGCTGCAGGAGCTCTCGCGTCTTTTGTCGTGGCGCGGGTACATGATTGTGAATCTCTTTAAGGAACGATCCACGCTTTCTCCAATCATTGAACAGTTTTTCAGCCAGCACGCGGTGAGACGTGCGTGTTACAACGAAGTCTGCTTGTATCGCCACTATGGCATGGGGAGGTTGGGCGAGGGGGTGCCGCAGGGGTTTGAGGATCGGGAGCAGTCGCGCACGTATCTAGAGGCCGTGACTCCCACGGGCTCCCACCGCGAGATCGTCGAGCAATCTGGAATGTTGGGAGTCCGGATGCGCCTATGGTCGTTTTCTTTTGAGCATTTTGTCCATGAGCGGGAGCCTGACCTGCGGCCGACGGACAAGATTCGTGTGGTTTGTTGGCAGCCTTATCGTGGGGATCGATTCCTCGGGTGGCGCAGGATTCCAGGCATCTTTACGATTCATTTCAAAAGGGGAGTGGCGATTCTTCCCGTAGATCCCCCCCCTGCCCGAGGGGGGGGTAGGGGGGGAGGGAGTGCGGATTACTGGAAGTTTTGGTCCAGCCATGCCAGGCGACACAGGGAGAAATTTCTTGGATCACGGGAGTATACAATCGAGGAAGTCGATCTGGAGACCTTTGCGGAGGCCTATCACGCCACGAAGTTCCTCGATCCGCTCACGCGGCGGTCGTTTGTGAACGTGTTGAAACATCATCTCAAGCACCATCCCCAGGATGTACATCTACGCGTGGTTTGTCGGATAAGCGATTCCCTCGTGATCGCGGGGCTTGCGACGATCGACTACGCAGACATCTCGCAATCAGATCATGTGATCGCCTTTGTCCATCCGTCTGCCCAGAAGACCTCCGCGGGTGTGGGTCTTATCGACGATTGGTTTGCGAGGTGCATGCGCCAGGGACTCAAGTTCCTTCAGTTTGGCCTCCTGCACCGCCCGGGCGACCCGCGCTCCTGGAAGGCGTACACCGCTTTCAAGCGCCAATTTCACCTCTATGAGATCCAGTATCCGCACCCAGTTTGGCGGATCGTGTGGCCAAAACGACGTGTGATATAATGGCGGTCGTTATGTCAAAAGAGGTCGTGTTCGACATTGAAACGCAGTCGGCCGCGGGGCCGGACTTCAAGCAGATGCGGATTTCTGTTGTAGGAGCCTATTTTTACGACGCGGATGAGTACCTCTGCTTTGAAGAGAAAGACTTTCCGCAGCTCTGGAAGCGTCTGGAGCACAGTGACCGCCTTATCGGATACAACTCCAGGTACTTTGACACGCCTATCCTGAACAACTACTACCCCGGCGACCTTGGGAAATTGCCTCAACTGGATATGCTCGAGGAAATCCATAAGGCCCTCGGGTTCCGTCTTAAACTCGATGATGTAGCCGCGGCGACCATTGGGGAGCGGAAAAGCGGGCATGGGCTCCAGGCGGTCGAGTGGTGGAAGCAGGGGGAGCTCCAGAAGATTAAGGACTACTGCCTTCAGGATGTGAAGGTCACACGGATGGTCTATGAGTATGGCCTCAAGTATGGGGCGCTTGCGTATGAAGACCGCTTGGGTGGCCGCAAGGCGATTCCGGTGGATTTCGTGCGAAAAGAGGCGGCTCAGGCGATTAACCTCAGTATGGGGTTTTAAGTGAGAAGCCCCGGGAGCGTCGTCAAAAAGTGTGGATAACCTTTTCTTTGACTCCCTACATGTCGTGGTCTAAAATGAAGACAGACCACAATATGTAGTGGTAGTGGGGAACGGGAGATCTGTGCGATGAGAGAGACCCTTCCAGGAGGTAAGATGATCCCAGTGTTGGATCGTCTTTTAGTCTGCCCTTTTTACGAACCCTTTATTCATTCTTCGACCTACTCGCCCTATGTCGGACCATGCTACGAAAGCGGCTCAATCTACGAGCCTTGCCACCGGATCTATTTCAGACGTTGTCTGGACGTTTATGACGTCCGTGAAAAGTATTCAAAAACGCAACGGAGAAGAACAGCCATTTGAAATCAAGAAGCTTCATGGGTCCATCCAGCGGGCGGCGGTAGAATCGGGCATGAAGGATGAAGTGGCCATTGGGAAGATCGTTTCTCAGGTGGTGAGTCGGTTGACCCGTCAGTTTGACGGTCATAGCACCCCGACGTATGCCGATGTGCGCGAGCTGGTCTCCGTGACCCTCGTTGATAATAATCTTCCTCACGTCGCGAAGCGATACATCGCGTTTCGAGGACGAATGAACCAAGAGGCGCGGAAAGAAGTCTATGGCCATGGGATCGTCGTCGATCGCTATTTCACAAAGGAAGGCGTCCACCCTTACGATGAGATCGAATGGGAAACGCGCGATGCGTCCATCACGGACTCCAAGGGGAAGGTCGTGTTTGAACAAAAGGGCGTGGAGGTGCCAAAAACATGGACGCAGACCGCCACAAACATTGTCGTTTCAAAATATTTTTTTGGCACGGTCGGAAAGGCGGATCGCGAGTATTCCGTGAAACAGCTCGTCGGCCGGGTAGCCAAGACGATCGCCAACTGGGGACGCAAGGATGGGTACTTCCAAACGGCGCAGGACGCCCAGGCGTTTGATGACGAACTCCACCACATCCTCGTGAACCAGATGGCGGCGTTTAACTCCCCGGTCTGGTTTAATGTTGGCACGCCCCGTCCTCAACAATGCTCAGCCTGTTTTATTAACTCTGTCCAGGACGACATGCGTTCCATTCTGAACCTCTGCGTGACCGAGGGGATGCTTTTCAAAGGTGGTTCCGGAACAGGTTCGAACCTTTCGAAACTTCGTTCGCGCCATGAATATTTGGGCGGCAGCAATGGAAAAGCCTCGGGGCCTGTTTCGTTCATGAAAGGACTCGATGCGTTTGCCGGTGTCATCAAGAGCGGAGGAAAAACCCGCCGCGCTGCCAAGATGGTGATCTTGGATATCGACCATCCAGACGTGGACGAGTTCATCATGTGCAAGGTGAAGGAAGAGAAAAAAGCGTGGGCGCTCATTGATGCGGGTTACGACTCGTCGCTTGACGGTGATGCCTACGCCTCCATCTATTTCCAAAACGCCAACAACTCGGTGCGCGTGACCGATGGGTTTATGCAAGCTGCCCAGAACGATGGGCCTTGGACCACGCACGCGGTGACCAACGGTGAGCCTGTGCAGACGTGGAAGGCGCGCGAGCTCATGAACATGATGGCCGACGCCGCTTGGCAATGCGGAGATCCGGGGATGCAGTACGACACTACGATCAACACCTGGCACACCTGTAAGAACACGGATCGCATTTATGCCAGTAACCCCTGCTCGGAGTACATGTTCCTCAATGACTCTGCCTGTAACCTGGCGAGCTTGAACCTCATGCGCTTCCGCAAACAGGTGGATGGAGAGATCGTGTTCGATATCGAGGCCTTTAAGAAAGCCAACGAAATCGTCATCACGGCCATGGAGATCATCGTTGGGAACTCTGTGTACCCAACCCCTGCTATCGAACAGAACTCGCATGACTACCGTCCGCTTGGCATCGGTTACGCCAACTTGGGAGCGCTCTTGATGAGCCGCGGACTCGCCTACGATTCAGACGAGGGGCGCAACCTGGCCGCCGCGATCTCCAGCCTTCAGAGCGGACACTGCTATTATCAGTCCGCCAAGATCGCGGAGAAAGTCGGAACGTTTGCCGGGTACAAGCTAAACGAGGAGCCTTGCATGGAGGTTATGCGGATGCATCGTGACGCGTCCTACCAGATTGATGATCACGGAGTTCCGGCTGATCTCTTAACCGAATCACGTACGTGTTGGGACAACGTCGTCGAGCACGGAAGCAAGTTCGGCCTGCGCAACGCGCAAATCTCCGTCATCGCTCCAACGGGGACGATTTCCTTCCTCATGGACTGCGACACGACGGGGATCGAACCCGACATCGCACTGGTGAAGTACAAGTGGCTCGTGGGGGGCGGGATGCTCAAGATGGTGAACCAGACCGTGCCTGAGGCGCTCACACGACTTGGGTATAGCAACAGCGAGCGCACGGACATCCTTGCCTACATCGAAGAGAAGGACACGATTGAAGGTGCGCCCCACATCAAGAACGAACATCTCTCGGTTTTTGACTGTGCTTTCAAGGCCGCGCAGGGGACACGCACCATTCAGTACATGGGTCATGTTCGGATGATGGCCGCGGTGCAGCCGTTCATTTCCGGGGCTATCTCCAAGACTGTGAACATGCCACATGACGCCACCCGCGAGGATATCGCGGATGTATACATGACGGGATGGAAACTGGGACTCAAGGCGATTGCGATTTATCGTGATGGGTCCAAGCGTCAGCAAGCGCTCACGACAAGCAAGGAGTCAGACGCAAAGAAGCAGAATGAGAAGAAGGTGGATGAAGTAGCGAATGTGGACAAGGGAGTGGAGACAGTGAAAGTCGTGAACGACCAGAAGCTCCGTCGTAGACGCTTGCCTGATGAGCGTCGCGCCGTGACGCATAAGTTCGCGGTTGGCAATCATGAGGGCTACATCACCGTTGGACTGTATGACGATGGGACGCCGGGTGAGCTCTTCATGACGATGAGTAAGGAAGGGTCCGTGATTTCGGGATTGATGGACTCGTTTGCCACGTCTATTTCGATCGGACTCCAGTACGGGGTGCCACTGGAAGTCCTGGTCAACAAGTTCGTCCACATGCGCTTTGAGCCTTCCGGGTACACAAACAACCCGCAGATCCGCATTGCCAAATCCATCATCGACTATATTTTCCGCTGGCTCGCAATCAAGTTCTTGCCACGCGAGAGCCAAATGGCGGTGGGGATTAATGTGGCGGTAGAGGAGATTGAGGAGGTGGCGAAGGTGGAAGAGGTGGCGGAGGTGGTCAAGACGGAGCTTCAAGAGAAACAGCCGAATTTATTCGAGGCGAAAATCACAAAGACACAGACGCTCGAACTGCGAAGCGCACACACCAGCACCTTCGACAATCAGTCCGATGCACCCGCCTGCGACACCTGTGGCAGCATGATGGTCCGCAACGCGGCCTGTTACAAGTGCCTCAATTGCGGAGCCACGAGTGGATGTAGTTAATATCGACTAAACATAAGCGGGGTCCCTTGACCCCGCTTTTGTCGAATAGTGCATATGACTGTTTCAAAAGAATCATTTGGATCGGGCATGGCGGCGTGGGCGAAGGGGCTGAAGAAGGATTGGCCGGATCTTGCCAACGTGTTTGGTCGTCCGCGGGAGGCGGGATGGAAGGCCCTGGAGGATTTGGATCTGCCAAGGTACGAGCGCGTCGTCGTATCGGCAGCAGAGTTCCTGGGGAATCCAGATGCCGTCGCGGACAAAATTCCATCGCGCCGACTTTTCGTTTTTCTTCAACCTACAGAGGGGTTGCCGGTGCGGAAAACCAAACTCACACGTGAGGAGGCGGTGGCGTTTGTTCGTGAGACGGTGGCTGAGCATCCGGAAGCATGGGCTGTACACGTGTCCGAAACGGAGGACGAGGTCTACGGCGGTAACATCGATGTGCGAAAAGATGGTCGAGCCATCGTAGAGATGACGATCCACGGGCAAGGAGGGGTAAGTGCGATGAAGGTGGATCCCGAGATCCGTGCATGGCAGGATCCGCTGACAGGGTTGTGGAAGTACAACCTTGAGGATTCACAAGTGCGGCAGGTGATTCAGGACGTCATGCATGCCGTCCCTCACGAGAAGCGGGAATACCTCCCCGGCCTGTACGAGTTCCATGTCGTCCAGCCAGAAGCCGACGGGCCGTTGGAGGTGAAGTTTATCGATTACCACCCGATCAAAACCTGATGGTATGGAAAAGAAGTTTGTCGCCAACAAGGCGGTGATTGTGAACCAGCAGGGGAAGATTCTCATGCTCAGAGACGCGGGGCACGCGGATCACCAAAATCTCAAAGGGGAGCTGAGCTTTCCTGGTGGGCGTATGGATCATGATGAGACGCCCTATGAGGCTCTGGCTCGTGAGATTGAAGAAGAGACAGGACTGACGGCCGAACATCTCACGATTGGTAGGCCCTTTCATGTACGTCGATGGGGAGTTGGGGGAGATGTCGTTAACGAACCCATAATTGGCATCTTTTATTTATGCTTCCTCAAAGGCGATCCAGAAATCCGTCTTTCTCAGGAGCACAATGAGATTGCATGGATTGACCCAAAACAACCACTCCCAGCGGAGCTGCAAACAGATTCCATGAAGCTTCTTATGGCGAGTTTTCAGGATCAGACCGGATCTGTTCAGGTCGCCGACGAGGAGATCAAGGCACGTGAGGGATTTGGGTTGATACAGCTCTTTACCGGTAACGGAAAAGGAAAGACGACGGCCGCGCTTGGGGAGGTGATGCGCGTCGTGGGAGCGGGGAAGCGGGCAGCGGTTATTTTTTTCGATAAGGGCGGGGAGCATTACATGGAGCGTGCGGTGCTGGAGAAACTCGGCGTGCCATGGTTCGCGTTTGGTCGTGATCGGATTGATCCTGTTACGGGACGGTTTGACTTTACGATCACGGACGAAGATCGACGGCTGGGGGTAGAGGGACTGGCCAAGGCAAAAGCATTGGTCGAATCTGACATATACGACCTCTTGGTCTTAGACGAAGTTAATTCTTCAACAGACCTCGGGATTTTGAGAACAGAAGATGTCCTTGTGCTTTTGGACACAAAGCCCGACCGCACCGAACTTGTGCTCACCGGCCGCAACGCCCCACAAGCGTTTCTCGACCGCGCGCACCTCGTGACCGAAATGCGCCTCCGCAAACATTATTTCTACTCGGGCGTAAAGGCTCGGGAGGGGCTGGACTACTAGTTGCGGTACCGTTGTACAAACGCTCGTAAGATTTTCATCGGCTCCGTAATCTTCTCCTGACGGGCGAGTGCCTTGATTGCATCGGCTTCCTCGGGGGGAAAGTAGCCGGCATGGCGATAGACGTCTGTGCGCATACACAAACCCTCCGCATCGAGTTCTGGATGGAATTGGGCGGCATAGACGTTTTTGCCCACGCGATACATTTGTACGGGACACGTCGAGGACTTTGCGAGCCATGCGGCACCCTCAGGGAGGGATTGGCATGCTTCTTTGTGCCCGACGAACGCACGGAATGTTTGCGGAAGTCCTGCGAGTAAGGGATCATCGACCCCATCGGCTGTCACCTCGACCGTGATTCCCCCTACCGCTTCGCCGAATCGTTCCTTTGAGACGGGTGCGCCCAAGGCGATGCTGAGCGCCCCTAGTCCGTAACACGCCCCCAGAAACGGCACGTCCTGCCCCACGATACGCTGCAAAAGCTCGGTGAGCCACGCTTCGGCCTCCTGTTGTCTTGTTTCTTTTTTTTCAGGCGCGTCACTCACGTTCCATGGTCCTCCGCCCACCAGGACGCCGGAGTAGTCGTCGAGATCCACGGCCGGAAGTACGTCGCGCTCCATTCGAATGCGAACATTCTCGTTGCGAGACAGACCGCCGTATTTCAAAAAAGCCTCGAACTCACCGTCGGCGGCCGCATCGTTTTCTCGTAGCTGAAGAATCAGAAATGGTCTCATACCTTTGTTGGTCGGGCCGGCGGGATTTGAACCCGCGGCCTCCTCGTCCCGAACGAGGCGCGCTACCAAGCTGCGCTACGGCCCGATATGTGGATTGGTCGGGCCAGTGGGATTTGAACCCACGACCTCTTGCACCCCATGCAAGCGCGCTA
>JACQSJ010000040.1 GCA_016205995.1 Candidatus Uhrbacteria bacterium
AATGTGTAACCAGGTCCACCCGATCCATTTCCACTTGGGTCACCGCCTTGAATCACAAATCCTTCTTCACGACGATGAAATGTGAGCCCGTTGTAATACCCACCTTCTGTCAGGTACACAAAGTTTGAAACGGTTTGAGGAGCGGTATCGGCAAAAAGCTCAAATACGATCTCTCCTTTCTGTGTTGAAAGACGGATCTGCTTTCCCGCGATCTGTTCTGTCGGAAGCACGCCAGGAAATTCCCAAGTAGGCATAGGGGGTTCTTCTTGTCGATCAGGGTAGGTAAACGTCAGCGCCGGTTCCTCCTGTGTGGAAGATGCGCACCCAGCCCCCAAGAGCAGCAGCGCGCTCAGGAAAATGAGACCAAACCGTTTCATAGACTCTTCACGTTGGATTCAGGAGTCATCCAGTTTGTGAGAGACCCCATCGAGATAGAGGGGAGTTCAAAATTCATAGGCAACGACGTAGAGATAAGCATGCCCGAAAGTATCACGATTACGACCGAAAGAACAGCAACAAGCTCGTTCACGCTCATGGGCATGTGCTCACAATTGCGGCAAGAACCGATGAACACATACTTGCGATGGATCTCGACTGGGCCATGCGCCGTGTGCGCCTCTCTCTCGATCACCGTCACCACTGGAACGGTTTGCTCCTCAACTTTCACGATGGGCGCGGATTTTTTTGCCGCAGGCTTTTTCGCGGAGACCTTCTTGGCCGCGGCCTTTTTAGCGGGAGCTGGCACGGACACCTTTTTTATTTTTGCGGGCATAGGGCAATGAGCGTTAAAAAAATGTTGAGTAAATTATAACACACGCTCACCCAGTGCGACCAGGACACTCCCCGAGATATCCACGACGGCGGTGAGGACCTGGGTGTCGAGATCAAAAAAAGTCGGCACCGCTTCCCACGAAAGAGTCTCTCGATTGAAGCGATAGACCACAACCTCTTGAATGGAGAGCTCCGAGGAAAGATCCGAGAACGAAAACGAGAACTCCGCGTCCTCCAGCGTCCCCTCGCGCGTAAGCGTGACCTCATACACAGGGCTCATGAGGCCAGGAATAGACGTTGCCACACCGTCGAGCCGCTCGATGAGCACGGTTCCCGACGAACGGGTCACGCCTTCCACGCGCAGTAGACGATCTGGCGACACGGCAACGACTTCTTCGGGACTCGGACGAAGAATCAGAAGCGCGCTAGCGATCAAAACAATCGCGACCACGATCGCGATTGAGAGACTCGACTCTTTTTCCGACGAGGCGCGCATACGCACCCACTATACCACAGCAGACTCTTCCCACGGGAAGCCGGCGCGGCCAAAATGCCCATATGTAGCCGTCGCGCGATACACCGGTTGTAAGAGATTGAGCCGCTCGGCGATGGCCTCGGGACGAAAATCGAATGTCTTCTTCAAAAGCTCGGTGAGATCCATCTTGGCCCCACGAGATTTCTCTCCCATGCCCGTCGCCTGAATGTGCACCGGCTCCGCTCGTCCCATCGAGTAGACTAAGCCCACCATCGCGGAAGTCGCGAGGCCCTGCTCAACCAGATAGCGCGCCGTGAACCTCGCCATGTAGGCACCCGCGCGATCCACACGAGATGGATCCTTCCCCGAGATCGACTTGTCGCCCTGCGGGATGAGCCCGCCATAGGTGTCGACCGTCATTTTGCGCCCACTCGCCCCAGAGTCCCCACGGAATCCTGCATCGATGAATGTCCCGATGGGGTTGATGTACATCGCCACACCATTCTCCCCAAGAATCGGCACGAGCAGTCGCTCCAGAAGCGCGGTCTTCACGTCCTTCTCGTCAATGCTCACATGGTGGGACGCCAGCACCGTCACACCGCACACATGGTCCCCGTCCATCGTGAGTTGGATCTTGCCGTCGGGTTTGAGCCAGGAGAACGCGGGGTCGGTTTTGCGCAGATCGTCTAGACGTCGAGCGAGATTGTGAGCGTACACGACCGCGCGCGGCAAGAGCTCACGTGTTTCATTCGTGGCAAACCCATTCACGACCACATTATCGGTCACGCCATTGTGCACGCGTTTCATCTCTGCGGATTGCGTATCGATGTTCACAAATACTTCGACATCATCTTTGTATCCGATCTCCGCATACACCTGCTTGGCGAGCGCGCCTAAGTCGAAGTCGGCTGTACTGGTCACTTCCCCACCGATCATCATCATGCCATGACTTCCAAGAACATTGATATCAACACGCGCCTGCTTATCGCGTCGGAGATATTCGTCAACAATGGCGTCCGCGATTTGATCGCAGACTTTATCCGGATGGCCTTGGGTGACAGACTCAACGGTCTTTTTCATAATTCGACAAGCTCACTACTTCCTACACTCGCTCGAGGATAGCAAAACGTCAGAAGCCTGTCAGGGGTTTAATGGGGATCACTTCGGGATAAGATGTGCGGGGAACGACACGGGGTTCGACCATCTTGACTTCGCGTCTGTTTGTAGTCTATGGTCGATGCGTCCACAGGAGAAAACCATGCAAAACAGTCTCAACCTCGCCATGCGTGCCGCGCGCGCAGGCGGCGATGTTCTGCGCGAGTTTCGACTCACGCGAACCCCTCTGGGAGAACGGCGCAAGGGCAACAACTCCCCCGTAACCGACGCGGACATCGCTGCCTCGCGAGCCGTCCACTCAATTCTCTCTGAAGGAGACCCCGGAGGCTTCGTCCTGGATGAAGAGGAGGAGGACGCGCACGACGTCGCACGACCGGATGCCTTCTGGGTCATCGACCCCCTGGACGGAACCCGCTTCTTCCTGGACGGCAGCGACGCCTTCTGCACGATGGTTGGACTCATAAAAGACGGTACCCCACGACTTGGAGCCGTATACTTCCCCATGCAAGACGTCCTCTTCTTCGGGGGAGACAATCTGGGTGCTTGGAGGCAAACGGAAGGACAGGAGGCTCGACAACTTCTACCGCGAGACGTTCCTGATCTCCACCGGGCGCGCATGTCGGGTCCTTCCAAACCGGACGTGCAGGCGCTCTACACCCGTATCGCCACGGCGCTGGGAATCGCCTCGTCCGTCACCCACGAGCCAGCCGGAGGCATGTACGCCGCCCTGCTCACAGGCGAGGCGGATCTTGCCCTCACGCGACCAGTGAGCAACTGCTCGGTCTGGGACATCGCCGCTGGTCATGCGATGCTTCTGGCCCTGGGCGGAACCATCGTTGACCTCAGCGGCAACCCCATCGACTACCGACATGACTGCCGGCTCTCCAATGGCTCGATCGCGGTGGTCGATCGCCGTCTGCTGGGTTCAATCCTGGAACGCCTCCCCGCACGCCACGAACTGGTCGTAGACCCCTGACGCTCCCCCGAGCGTCTTTTTTGTTTCCAGCCTCATTTGTCGGAAGCTTCGCTTCCGACCTGTCACGTCGTTCGCGAACGACGTGACCTGGTTGAAGAAAATGCATGTTGGACACACTTATCCCCACCTATCCCTTGCGTTCGGTTTTTGTTCGGGCTACCATACGAACATAACACGAACAACCTCTATGCCACCTCTTACCAAGAAACAATCCGAAGTGCTCGACTTCATCCGTGAACACTTAGAGGAGAACGGGTACGCCCCCTCCTACCGCGAAATCGCCGACCACTTTGGTCTCTCCTCCCCTGCGACCGTGCATGGTCACGTACAGGCGCTCATCGAGAAAGGTCTCATCACGGCCGGCGACGAGGGCGAAGCACGCTCGATCGAGCTTGTTCAAGATATGCCAACCGGTTCGTCGATCATGCTCCCTCTTATGGGCCTCATCACGGCTGGAGAACCGATTGAGGCGGTGGAGGATCGCGAGGCCATGGCCGTTCCGGCCAACTTTGTCCTGGACGGGGAGAACTCCTATGTCTTGCGAGTGAAAGGCCGTTCCATGATTGAAGACGGGATTTTGGATGGCGACTTTGTCGTCATTGAGCGCAACCCAAGTCCACGTAATGGTGAGGTCGTCGTCGCCCTCCTGGACAACGCCTTTGCCACACTTAAACGTTTCTACCGAGAACGAAACCGCATCCGCCTCCAGCCAGCCAACAACGCCATGGACCCCATCTTCGTCCAGGATTGCATCATCCAGGGAGTCGTGCGTGCGGTGATTCGAAAATTTCAACCTGTGTAACAATTGACTTGATGAACTGAGATCCCATGACAAAGCGTGGAGGGATCACACGTTTTGTCCTGGGGTTTTAATTTGTCAAAATCACGCCTATGTCTACCACCACATTGCGTCATCATCTCAATACGTTCGCGTTCCTTCCTCGACAAAAGGACAAGCGGATCGTGAAGGGTCTGCGTGCTCTTAAAATTCGAACGGGTCGACGTCGACTCAAGCAGGTCATCCGCCAGCTCATCGATCGTCGTCCATTAAGCCTCCATTCCTATGCATGAAATATTAAACGATCCGATCGATGTCACGGTGGCATTCACAGACAACCGCGTCCTTCCACGCGCCATGCGTTGGAATGAGCGCGAGTACAAAATCGATCAGGTGAACCTTGTGCATACCGCGCGCGAGGGCGCCAAGCGTATCTTCTATTTCTCCGTCTCCGACGCCGCCAACTACTTTAAACTAAAACTTGACCCCGAGATCCTGGAGTGGCGACTTGTGGAACTGTATACGGATGGATAACACCGCCCGGATCATCTTGCATATCGACATGAACTCCTACTTCGCCTCTGTTGAGCAGCAGGCGAATCCGTTTTTGCGTGGGAAGCCGATAGGTATCACGGGCAAGAACCAGGAACGCTCGGTCGTCGCCACGGCGTCGATTGAGGCCAAGGCACTCGGCGTCAAAACAGCGATGTCGACCTGGGAAGCGAAAAAAGTCTGTCCGTCGATTATTCTCTGGCCGGGCGATCCGGAGAAATACTCCGACATCATGCATCGCTTTAACGCAATCTACGAATCCTTTACGCCAAACGTGGAACCATTTAGCGTCGACGAAAGCTTTCTGGATATTACCGAAGAAGCCGAGGACTACTTCGGAGCGACGTGCATGGCTCAAGCGATCCGATCGAGACTTTACGAGGAACTCGGCGAACACATTACGGCATCCATTGGCATCGCCCCAAACAAACTCATGGCCAAGCTCGCCTGCGAGACGGTAAAGCCCAACGGCCTGACGGTCGTTCGTCCCCACGAAATCCTCGACCTTCTCGACCGCTCTGAACTCGAGGACCTCTGCGGCATCGGCCCGCGGATCAAGGAACGCTTGAACGCCCTGGGTATCGCAAACTTCAAACAGCTACGAGAATTTCCACGAGAAAACCTCGAGCGTGAATTTCATAGCTATGGCACCTGGCTCCACGAAGCCGCCCTGGGACGAGTTGCTTCGGCCCCCCTCCTTTTTAAGGAGGGGCTGGGGGTGGTTACGAGTCAGCAGGAAGCCAAATCCTATGGCCATTCCTACACGCTCCCGCAAAACACCAGCGACCCACGGGTGCTCAAACGATATCTCTTCGGGCTCGCAGACAAAGTCGGTTGGCGCATGCGCCGCGATGGGGTTGTCGCACGACGAGTGACAGCTTTCGTACGCTTCGGCGATCCCTCGACTTCGCTCGGGACAGGCTTCTCCAGTCACGGCGAACAACGCACCTTCCAAGAGCCCACTGCCGACGGGATGCACCTATTTCAAATCGCCTGGAAAATTCTCGAGCCGATTTCTCTCGTCGATGTCCGCCTCGTTGGTCTATCGACGTCCATACTCTCTGGCGATCCAACGCAACCCTCGTTATTCAAAAAAGAACGAAATATGACTTCCGTCCTCTCTGCGCTCGACGAACTTCAGCATCGCTATGGTTCAGGTATCTGGAAACGAGGGGCAACGCTCCAGACCGAGTTCAAGTCCCGCTCAAGCGGATTCCATTTTGACCATGAGATTTAAATCCTTGTCATCCCGAACGTAGTGAGGGATCTCTTACCATTAGGAGATCCTTCGTCGCTTCGCTCCTCAGGATGACAAAGGTATAGCTAATTCCCAAATTCCCCTTCGACCAAGTGTGTGCCGGGGTCCAGGCTTCCTTCGTACTGATTCACGGTGATGATCACCTGAGTATAGTTCGAATAGGTTTCATCGTCAGGAGCCTGCCACTCAATGACGAAGTATCCATCCTCATCCGTCACCATCTCGCCAAGCGAAAAAAAATCGTACGGCAACCGGCTCAGAAGCCAGACTTGATAGTACGAAACCTCGCGGTCTATTTCGGGGAGCGCTGCTTTCATTTCAAAATAATACCGATCGTCTTTTTCCCCACGTGTCGCCGCACCCACGCGTTCCCCCGTCGATACCCACGCAAGCGTGGCCTCGCGACTCTGCGTATCAATCGCCCCGTCGATCACCGCCTGGGAGATTGGGTCGGGCTTGAGAACATTGGCAATAGACGAGACGACCGACTCCTCCGCAATAGGCTCGGAGCGAAACCATCGCACCGCCACAACGAAGATGATAAACAACACGATCACACAAACAGCCGTCACGGTTGCTGACTCCCATCGATGCGTGCGCTTGTTTCGGTCGCTAACCATACGACGCAGCCATCTTCACTGCCTCCGCAACAACATCCGCAAGGCCCGGCTCAAAAGGCGATGGCATAATCTTCTCGCTTGTTGGTTCTGGAACGAGCTTGGCAAGCGCATGCGCGGCAGCGACACGCATCGCCGGCGTGATACGACGAATGCGGCCCTCGAGCGCTCCTTTAAAAATTCCCGGGAATGCCAAGACGTTGTTCACCTGATTGGGAAAATCTGATCGTCCTGTGGCAACGATCGCCGCCCCGCCTGCGCTCGCGATCTCGGGCATAATCTCCGGAATAGGATTCGCCATCGCGAACACGATCGCCTTCTGCGCCATCGTGCGCACCATGTCCGCCGTGACGAGTCCCGGCTGGCTCACCCCGATAAACACATCCGCCCCCACGAGCGCATCCGCAAGGCTGCCGGTGCGACCTTCTGGATTAATCCGCGCGGCAAGTTTTTCTTTGTAGCTGTTCATGCCTTCCCTCCCTTGCGCGATGATGCCCTTGGAGTCGATCATGGCGAGCCTTGTCATTCCTGCTTCAAATAAGAGATGCGTAATCCCCATGCCACCAGCGCCCGCACCTGAGATCACAACCGACACATCCTCAAGTTTTTTTCCGACGACTTTAAGCGCGTTCAACAGTCCCGCCAAAACTACCACGGCTGTCCCGTGCTGGTCGTCGTGCATGACCGGGATGTCGAGTTCTTCGATAAGCCGCCGCTCCACTTCAAAACACGCGGGAGCCGCGATGTCCTCCAAATTGATCCCACCAAATCCCGGCGCAATTCTTTTTACTGTCTCGACGATCTCGTCGACGTCCTGCGTGGCAAGACAAATCGGAAACGCGTCGATACCGGCAAAACGCTTAAACAAAATAGCCTTGCCTTCCATGACCGGGAGTCCCGCCTCTGGACCGATATTTCCCAGTCCCAAGACCGCCGACCCATCTGTCACCACCGCCACGGTCCTTCCCTTAATCGTGAGGTCCCATGCCCGTTCTTTGTCTGCGGCGATGACTCGGCACGGCTCGGCCACGCCAGGCGTGTAGGCCGTTGAGAGGTCGTCTTTATTCTCGATTGCGACAACCGACTCGACGGAAAGTTTTCCTTTGTAGCGCTTGTGCATCTCAAGCGACGCTTCACTGTAATTCATATTGGTGCTCTTACGTCCTTTCCATGACTGAAATCTCTCCTTTCAAAAAATCGAACGACACGACAAAATGTTCGAAAAATCCACGTTGTCCAACAACGCCATATCCGAACCGACTTACGTTTGAAAGAAACCCTGCCTCGGTATCGAACGATTGATTACCAACTGTGATAGTAACGGGGTGGATGTAATAAGGTTTTACGACTCCTGTAACACCAACAACCTCACCCGATCGACCGTTAAAGAATGGAATGCCTAGTGTGTCACCAATCTCCGAGTCAAACATACAAACATCCGCCCCTGAATCTACAAGCACCTCATAGATCACGGAGCGGTTGCGATAGTGAATCTTGATTGGAATGACAGGACGTAAAACTCCCTGGACTCTCTTATACCGAAAAATCATACGAGCCAATGTAGGTCACCAGTTTCTCAGGGACATGTGTAACGATCGGTTGTACATATCCAGAAACATGGGCATGCTCAAGAGCTTCCTTGAGTGTCTTGCCACTCCCAATAACTGTACGTTCGTCCTCCTTGAGGGCAACCCACAGACCTTTGTAGTCTTCAAACAGATTTGTCCAATCAATAGCTGACATACGATTTATTTACTTAAACAATAGCATAAACACATTGGTTCTTCAAATATCGTCTGCTACTTATAGTTCATCAACATCTCTTAAAAAACTCATCTTTGGCATGGGCTTTTGTGTGCGCTCGCCTAGATCATCAAACACAATCGTCGGGCCGTCATTCCACTCGGAATCCGAGAACGACCCGTGCACGGGTCGTGAAACTGCGGCTTTAAGTTTCACCTCCTCAAGCAATCCTTCAGGAAGCTCCTGCAAAAACAATGAGGGCTGACTGAGCATCAGTGTATCGTACCCACTCGTGATCGGATAGGTGAAAAAAAGTTCTTTGCGCGCTCGCGTTGTCGCCACATAAAAAAGTCGACGTTCCTCCTCCAGTCCCCCGTCTTCATCCAACGCCGCACCGATCGGAAACTTTCCGTCTACGAGGTGCATGACAAACACCGCATCCCACTCAAGTCCCTTTGCTTGATGAATCGTCGAGAGCACCATCTTCTCCTCATCTTCAACTCCTCCTTCCTCGCGCAGGGCGCCGTACTCCCCTGTGAGTGATACCTCATCGAGGAAGGTCTGGAGGCTGACGTAGCCTTCCGCAAAAAGCGCGAACTGTTCGAGGTCCTCAAGCCGATCCATGAAGTCCGGATACTCGGCCTCAAGGTAATCGCGATAGTCGCCAGCGATCACCGCGCGGATGAGCTCGGCCGGATGTTCTTCACGCGCCATTTTCTCAAGGGTCTTGCGTAGTCCCTCCCATCCAGCATGCGCACGTTTGGGGATCTTAGGGTTACCGTTCAATATCTCTGAAAGCGAGTCGTAGTCCTTAAACTGCGACGCCATTGTTTCTGCGCTCGCCAGACCGACACCGTTTAAGAGTCCTAAAATGCGCATCCAGGCGACTTCATCTTTGGGGTTCTGCCGAATACGCAGGTGCGACACAATATCTTTCACATGCGCACGCTCGAAAAATTTGAGCCCGCCGCGATACTCGTACGGGATGTCCCGCTTCATCAACTCGAACTCAAGTGTCTGAGAATGGAACGCTGCACGGAATAAAACGGCCATCTCCGAAAGCGGCATCCCCTCTTCCCGCAGAGCCAAAATCTTCTGAGCGATAAACTGCGCCTCTTGAGCCGCATTACTCGCGGGTACGAGCGACGGCCGCTCAAGCGAACTACGCACGGCCGTCAACTCCTTTTTGAATTGATCTCTATTTTGTGTGATTGACGAATTGGCGACCGCGAGAATCTCAGGACTGGAGCGATAGTTCGTCGTGAGCCGAAACGTCTTGGTTTCCGCATACGTTTGGGGGAATCCAAGAATATTTCGAATCTCCGCCGCACGGAATGAATAAATCGACTGGGCATCATCGCCCACCACAAGCACATTCCCATGCTCGCTCGCGAGCTGTCGGATAATTTCCGCTTGAACAACATTTGTGTCCTGGTACTCATCGACAAGCACATACTCAAACTGATGAGCCAGTTTCTGACGGACTCCCTCATGGTGATACAGAAGCTCGCGTAGTTTCAAAAGGAGGTCGTCGAAATCCATGGCGTCTGCCTGGCGCTTACGCTGGGCATACAGCTCGGCGATGCGCTCGATCACAGGCGCCATCTCCATAAAGCTCGGATACTTGCTCTCGATCACATCGCTCATGACCCGCCCCGAGTTCTGGGCATAGCTGATCATGGCATGCACCTTCGCAGGCGACGGAAATCGACGAGACGTGGTGTCGACATTGAGGGCTTTGATACAGACCTTGATGAGCGACTTCGCGTCCTCTTGATCGAGGATCGTAAAGTTATTCGAGTACCCCAACTGTGACCCGTAGATACGCAAAAGCCGATTCGCGATCGAATGAAACGTCCCTCCCCAAAGCCCGGTCGGATATCGCCCCAACAACCCCTCCACTCGCGACAACATTTCTTTAGCAGCCTTATTCGTGAATGTCACAAGCAAAATACTCTCAGGACTCACCCCACGCTCCAACAAGTACGCCACCCGATACGTAATCGTCCGCGTCTTCCCCGAGCCTGCCCCGGCTAGCACCAAACACGCCCCGTCGCCATTCAAGACGACATTCAGCTGCTCAGGATTGAGCTCTTTTTGATAGTCAATTTGAGCCTCAGAAAGGTCAAAATCATCTTGTAAAACAAACTCCTTCATAGAGACCCTATTTTAACACACAGCGGGTTTCCATTTTCTGAAAGCTCCCTTTTCAGGTTTCGGGGTCAGGTCGGGTTATGGGCTTTTCGGCTGGCGACATTTTTTCGCAGGTGCGAACTTTTGTCGCCATAATCGGCTCGAGCAGGCTACGTCTTTTGACTTTCCTGCCAAAATCGACTACTCTGCCTCGTCGACGTCCAACCCCGTCGATGTGGAGAAACACCATGCTCGAGTTCCTTTCGTCCTCCTCCCCCGTCCTCGTTCCCCTCCTCATGGGAGCCATCCTGATCTACATCCTCACCTTCAGGACGGAACGCCAGTCCGATCTCGCAGGCGGACTCGGACTCGCGAGTACACTGCTCATGACGCTCATCGCGGTTGTCCTGGGGGCGATGGTCATGTTCCAGCGCACCATGCAGGCGGAGCAGACCCTGGCCTGGCAGCAGGCCGCCGTCCCGCTGATCGAGGCGCGCATCGCCCCCTTCTCGCCACGCGAGGTGTGGGAGATCACGGCCCAGGACATTGAGCACGCGCTCGACCCCTGCTACCCCCGCGATTGGCGCGAACGCACGCTTCCCTCGACGACCTCGTGCCAGGACCCCGACCGCCAGACGGCGATCCGGGTCAGCCTGCGCTGATCGGGTGGAACATGCACACACCCCTGAGTCTGAAGGCCGCCTACGAAGAGCGACTCCGCCTCGAGGCGCAGGCAAAGAAAGTCTGGGAAGGGCTGGCGGACCAGCTCGTCGAGCGCATCCCCTCTGACCTGCGCAAGTTCGCCGACGAACACGCATGGTACAAGTTCCAGACGGGCGATGTTCTGTACTGGAAGCTTCCGGAATTCCTCGAGAGCATCATCCGAGACACTTCCAAAGGCTTCCGGACGGGAGAGCGATACTCTCCTGGAGATCTGAGGACCTACGGCTGCACTAGCTTCAAGGATCTCAAGAGCAAGATCCGCAAGCTCGCGAACGCTTGGCGCGGAGTGATCCGCATCCGCTGGCATGACAACCACCGGGAGGGCCGAATCGAGGTCCAGTACTTCGCCGAGGAGTACCTACCGAAGAAAGAGACCCCCGACCAGAACTGACGACCGAATGATCCCTCACAGGCGACCCCCGCGGCGCCTGTTTTCTGTTCCCAAAATGAAAACCGACCTTGCGTAGGTCGGGATATAGGCGCTGTGGCCTAGAGCGGGGCGACGGCCTTGTCGAGATGATCCTTCATCGTGACAAGGTCGGGACCACCCTGAGCCAGAACACGCATGAGATGGACGTCCGCCAGATGCACGTTTGGGACCACGCGTTGGAGGACTGGCCCCTTGAAGCCGTGCTCAAGGCGCTTGCCCGTGATCGGCTCGACGCTGACGAGCTTGCGGTGAACGGCTCGCAATTCGTCATGCCACATGAGCTGGCGCGAGGACTCGAGCTTTTCGCCGCGATCCTCGAGGATGCCGAGCTGGAGGAGGACTTCCTCCAGACGCCAGTGACACTCTTGCTGCACGGTCGCCCGGAAGACCTGTCCGATCAGCTCCTTGGCGTCGAGGATCGTGTCTCCATTGCGGCCGCCAGCGGCTTCGCGCAGGAGTTTCGCTGCGGCGTCGAGATCATCCGCACTCCGAGTGAAGGAGCGCGAGAACGGACGGCTGACGATCGCTCGCAGACGCTTGGCCGCGTCCTCGAGCCGGTCGGCTTCCTCCTTGACCTTCTTGGGCGTGCGCCCAGGCCCATGGGCGAGCCACTCTGCCCGCAACCGATACTGCTGGGAACGTGACAGGTCGCGGACGATCTCGCGAAGCCGATCGATGTAGTGCTCGAGCACAGCCTCGCGGAAGCTCATGCGCCTACCGATGCCGCGCACGGCCTGGATCCGGCTCGCGATCTCATGCTCACCCGCAAAGCAGATGAGCGGGATGCGACCCGGATTGAACCGGCCCTTGGTGTCCGTGAGCGTGCCAGCCTGGAGCGTCCGAGCCTGCGCCCGACGCTTGGTCTCATCGATGGGTTTGCCGTACTTCTTGGCTGCCTGCACCGCGATGAGCACGAACGCCTCGCGTCCGTCCTCATCGACCTTGTGCAGTTCCCAGGAGGTGCGGACCAGCTCGTCGAGCGTTCCCGCGAGCCGCTTGTTCGCCGGAATCTCCCTCGAGCGATACCGACGATCCGCGTGTCCGACTCCTCGACGGGCCTTGTGGACGCCGTCGTAGGAGACGAAGCACTGTTTCCACTCTTCCTCTGGCGGACCGCCATTGAGCCGCTCACTCACCTTGAGATTACGACTCAGAATGGAGCCAGACTTGAGCTCTCGGATGGCGCTCGCGCCCTCGAAGCAACCGACGGGCACCTCGTAGAGACAATGCGGGATGAGCTCGTTGAGCTTGATCCCACGCAGCACCAGCGGTTGGGGCTTGGGCTCACCCTTCTTGCGGCGCTTGCGGGCGCGCAGGAGAGTGAGGTCGCGGGTGACGACTCTGGGTGCCTTCGGGTCAGGCCAGAGGAAGCGTGCGGGGTCGGTCATCGAAAAACCCTCCAGGTGGATGGTTCACCGGAGGGTCAAACTACTGGAAAAAAGTTTTACTGTCAACGAGTTACTTCAAATATTGGTACTTATTCGCCACATGCTCATTAAACGATTTGGCGTACACCACCTCCCCCTCATTGGTCGTAAGAAAGTAGAGATAGTCCGAGTCAGTGGGATTGAGCACCGCCAGGATGGCATTCATCCCAGGGTTGCTGATCGGACCTGGTGGGAGACCAAGATTCTGATAGGTGTTGTACGGTGAATCAACGCGACTATCTTCCAAACTCACGGAAGCATCACTCTTGCCGGTCACGTAATTGACCGTCGAGTCGGCTTGCAATGCCATCCCGATTTTCATCCTCGTAAAAAAGATCCCAGCGACGAGTTTCATGTCCTCTGGGGAACGTACTTCCCGCTCCACGATCGAGGCAAGCGTGATCATCTCATGGAACGTAAGGCCGCCCTCAAAGATGAGATTGCGTGGAAGCAGAATGTCGTTCTCAGCGAGTCGCCGCTTGAGCGTAAGGACCATCGACTGCGCCACCGTGGCTGCATCGGCATCCATACGGAAGCGGTAGGTGTCGGGAAAAAGATACCCCTCAAGCCCTTGTCCGCTGGGGATCCCGCCGAGAATCTCATCCCCGCCGATCCCCCCACGAGTGTTCACGATACTCTCCCAGTCCGCCAACTCAATCTCAGGCAACGCCTCCGCGATCACTTCGCCAATCTGGGCCGCCGTAAAACCCTCGGGGATCGTCACCTGAACTTCCTCCGCTTGTGCATACCCCAACACGCGTGCGACAGAACGGATGCTCATCCCTTTTGCGAGCTCGAAGGTGCCGGCTTGAAGAACTGAATCTGAGAGTTTTGTGTAGATCTTGAAAAAGAATGCGCTGGTAATGACCTCCTGTTCCTGGAGTTGGCGGGCGATCTCATCAACGGACGCCCCTTCGTCAACCGTGACTGTCACCAGCCACGGATCGTCCCCCGATGAGATGAGATAGGTATCGTATACATACGAGCCCGTGACCGCGACACCGACAAGGACCAAGATGCCTAAAAGGATTCCGATGAGTCGAATCATATTACTTTCCATGACATTCACGATACTTAGAACCTGAACCACAGAAACAATCGCGTGTGTCGCGATCCTCGGCGGTGAGCCAGGAGCTGGATTGGACTTTCCCGCCCCGGCCGACGCCGTACACGATTTTGATTCCGAGCTCCGCACACAGCTTGGCCTCGGGATTTTGGGACGAGTTCGGATCCAGCGCATCCTTCAAGTCGCGGTCCCCGCCCTGCGCAAAAATATCCGGACGGATTTCTCGAAGCTCTCGGCATACACTGCGATCCTCGAAGCCTGGCTCATGCGTCGTAAACACGACACGCGAAACGCCACGAATAGCCTCGATGATCTCTCGACGCTGATCTTGGGACATGAACACGTAGCCCTTCTTCTTTCGAAGCCAGTGGTCGTTGTTTATGATGACCACGAGCTCATCCCCAAGCGCCGCCGCTTCTTGAATCAAGCGAACGTGTCCGACATGAATCGGGTCAAAGCCTCCTGAAACGCAGACGATTTTCCGCATAATGCATCAGTCAATCACGTTAAGTGAGACAAGCGTCAGTATAAGTCCGATAGTCGAAGCCCAACCAACAACAACTCCAAGAACGGCTCCAACAATTACGTCGCTGACATAGTGGACGCCCACAGCCACTCGCCCCCAAGCAACCAGCCCCGCTCCGATCCACAACCACGGTCCGTAGAGTTCCGCCGCGTAAAACGTCCCGATGAGGGCGAGCGCGAAGGCCAAACTCGCATGGGCGCTGGGGAATGAGGGACCGGTCCAGACCATCGTGATGAGCGCCTTGCCCTGACCGTCGTCAAATGGACGCTCACGATTCACAAGACGCTGGGCAAGCGCGGTCGCTCCCCAGACGAGCAACAACGGAATACCCAGAGAAACGGTCGAGGCGAGAAAACGATCCATCATCGTGGACATCCCGTCCGTTCCTGCCACCGTCATTGCCACAGCCGTTGCCAAGACAAACAACAACGACGTCGCGCAAAAAATGGCCAGCGGACGCAGGAGCCATGAATCCTTCGTGGCGCGGAATATCCTGTGAGAAAGTTTGTGGTCGATGTTCATAGGGTGAAGGCTGTCGGATAGTCAAAATATTTCGAGATGGTGGTGGAGGCTCATGGTCTAGCGCCGACCGGCTCCACCATCGAGAACTATTTCGATTACCTGATAGCCTGACGGCGAAGCTCCTCGAGAACCTGTTCTCGGCGTTCCATGTCGATAAGAATCTCTCGAGCATTTTTTGGTGCGACGAGATTTTTTTGTTTGAATGCGCAGAGGTCACGAACCGGACAGGCCCAACATCGAGGTTTGGAGATGCAGATATATCGGCCATGCTTGACGAAAACTTGGTTGACCGTGTGCTTGAGCTTGTCGGGAACGAGTTTCAAAAGAGCCTGTTCTGTCTTTTGCGGCGTCTTCGTCTTTACCCATCCTAGCCGATTAGTGACGCGATGCACATGCGTATCAACCGCAATCGCGGGTGTGTCGAAACTCGCCACAAGGACTACGCTCGCCGTCTTGCGTCCCACGCCCGCGAGACGGATAAGCTCGTCCATCGTCGAAGGAATCTTGCCGCCGAACTTCACAACGACATCAACCGCCATCTTCTTGAGATTCTTCGCCTTCTGTCGGTACATCCCGATCGTACTGATCTTGCCTTCGATCTGCTTGGTCGTCGCATCAGCAAGTTTCTCGACGGTCGAAAACGCCCTAAAGAATCCTGGCATGAGCTTGAGCACCTGTTCATCGCGCGTGCGTGCCGACAACATCACCCCCACCAGATTCTGATACGGATTCCCAATCTCCATCGCCCCCGGATTCGGCCAGAGACGTTTGAGAATCTTCAGAATCCTCATGACTTCAATAGGTCCTATTCGTCCCATAGGTCTTATAAGTCCTATATCAGTGCTTGCCCCGTCATCTCGGGCGGTTGCTCGATCCCCATCACAGCGAGAATCGTGGGGGCCACATCGGCAAGCACCCCAACCGGTGACATGAGCGACAAGTCCCCTTCTGGCACCTCCCCAGCAATTGACGGCTGGCCTTCATACTCGGCACCTATAATCAGAAACGGGACGGGATTCGTCGCGTGCTCCTTGTCCATCTCCCCCGTGCGCAGGTTCTTCATCTCCTCGGCATTGCCATGGTCGGCGGTGATAAACACGTGACCGCCACGGGCTAATGTTTCTTCGACAATCTTCCCCACACATTCATCGACGGCCTCCAGACCCTTGATCGTCGCGCCCAGATCCCCCGTGTGTCCAACCATGTCGGGGTTCGCGAAGTTCATCACGATAAAATCAAATTTGTTTTCCCGCATCTCTTTCACGACGCGATCCGTAATCTGCCTCACACTCATCTCCGGCGCTTCGTTGTATGCTGAAACGTTCGGACTAGAAATAATCACCCGCTCCTCCCCTGGGAACGGTTGTTCCGTTGTCCCGTTGAGAAAAAACGTCACGTGCGCGTACTTCTCGGTTTCGGCGATGTGGAGTTGCGTGAGCCCGCGCTCGGAGAGAATCTGTGCGAGCGTCTTTTCGATCACCTCCGGCGGGAAGGCGATCTCCACGGGCAAGCCCTTCTCATACTGCGACATCGTAACGGGAAACAGGTTAGCGATCGGCTTACGCTCAAAGTCGTCAAAGCTCGGCAACACAAAGGCTTTGCACAATTCCCGCATGCGGTCAGGGCGAAAATTAAAAAAGATGACCGCATCGTTGTCTTGCACCAGACCAACTGGCTGACCGTCCTCGACGATCACCGTGGGCTCAAATTCTTCATCATAAACTTCTTTTTGATACGAGGCCTTGATCGCTTCCAGCGCGTCGCTCGCCTGCGCCCCTTCTCCCGTGACCATAACGTCATACGCTTTTTGGACGCGATCCCATCGGTTGTCGCGATCCATGGCGTAGTAACGACCCGACACGGACGCGATCTTCCCTACGCCGATTTCTTTCATCTTTGCTTGGAGCGTTGTCACAAAATCGATCCCGACGTTGTAGACCGTATCGCGTCCGTCGAGGATCGCCTGCACAAATACCTCCTTGAGGCCCGCCTCTTTCGCGGCTTGAAGAAGCGCGTGGCAATGCGAGTCCATCGAGTGCACACGTCCCTGCGAGACCATGCCAACCAAGTGCAGCCGGCTACCCTGTTGCTTCACATGCTCGAAGGCATGCTGGAACGCTTCATTGCCCGCAAACTCCCCAGCCTCCATCGCGCGATTAATCCGCGGAAACATCTGGTAGTACACACGCCCCGCCCCGATCGCCAAGTGGCCGACTTCAGAGTTGCCCATCTCGCCCCAGGACAACCCAACCTCCTCACCAGAAGCAAGCAGTGTCATGGTGGGATACGTGCGCACAAGACGACCGTAGTTGGGCATACGTGAGCGCGTGATCGCATTCCCGTCCCCATCGGGCGCCACACCAAACCCGTCGAGGATAACAAGGACGGTAGGTTTTTTTGTAGACTCTGGCATAGCTACTCAACCTCCTCCTCAATCTCCATAAGACGATTATACTTTGC
>JACQSJ010000047.1 GCA_016205995.1 Candidatus Uhrbacteria bacterium
CCCCCCTCGGGCAGGGGGGGGATCGGAGAGTTTACTTCCTCATACCCCACCGCCTCCGGCAACTCCGGCGCAGCGAGTCCTCGGTACCATTCTGAAATCTCGACACGCTGGGTATAGAGCCCAGCGCCCAGCGCGACCAAGAGGATAATGAGGCTAAAAAGTTTACGCATAGAGGCTATCGACACACACCAACGCCGTCGACGAAATCGCCGCACCTATACCCTGACGGACACTCGTCATCCGTCTTACACTCGCAATACTCCACACACAATTCAATACAGATCGCATCGGGATCGGTACGGCACGCCGAACCGCACGGGTTCCAGGTGCCACCAGCGTCTTGGCACGACGACTCGTTTAAGTCTCTGTCATCCCGACCGAGGCCGTCCGACGGCCGAGCGGAGGGATCTCTCAGCTCTTTGAGATCCCTCGACTCCTCGCTTCGCTCGTCGCTCGGAATGACAAAGACCAGCACCCCCGCGAGCACTGCCAAACCCACGATCAGTATGGCCATTCCCTTTTTCATAGCACGGCGTGTTCTCGCGCCCAACGCTGCAGCGCATACGTCGCCCGCACGTCGTCTTCATTGTACTCGAGAATCTTTTGCAATAGCTTGGGCGACTTCTTCTGGAGCCATTCTTCAAACCAGAGCACCGAGTTGGCACCTGAGGCGTCATCCGCCCGCCACTCAAAACCGATATAGCCAGCGATGTCTTTGAGGGAGTAAAACGAGAGCGGGAAGATCACCGTCGGCCTGATCACGTTCAGGATGTCGATCATGTTGTGCTCCAGCGCCTCACGGGCGATCTCGCCGATACCGTACTTGGCGCTGAACCTTCGCACGACCTCTTCCTCGAACCACCCGTAATGGTAGATCGGGGCGTCGATGTGACGTTCAATAAAATGAACGAACTCCGCCCACATCGCCCCCTCCTGTTCCGGGGACTGCGCGAAGAACGAAATATATTCCTCGCCCTGGGAGGTGACCTTCAAGACGCCGAACAGATAATCAAAATCCCGCAGCGGGTCGCTCTCGATATCGAAAAAAAGTTCCACGTTTGCCTCTGGGAGCTCGGCCGTGCCGCGAATGATGTGGCGATGTTCCTTAATGGCGATCGCTTGGTCACGCATGGTCTCGAGGCGATGGGAGCTTACCTCTGGGGCAAGATGCTCAAGCTCAGGAACGGACTTGAGCGCAAGCGCACTCAGCGTCTCAACCCCCGCCTCCGCGAGCGCCCGCACCTCCTCGCGCCACACGCGATTGAGCAGCGACAGGTCATCACACTCCTCGGACTCGCCCCGGCATTCCTTGTACCACGGCGACTGCTTGCACCCGCTGGTCACAAAATGCACTGGCCGCTTGCCCGCCATAATCTTCTCGATCTCCGTCAGCGTCAGCTCGTACTCTGCTTCAAATTCCTCGATGAGGTAGGGGAGGACCTCCTTGTCTGGCGTCACGATATATCCTTGCACGGGCTTGACGCCTTGGATCTTCTCGAGCAACTCGGCATAGAAGCAACCCTGAAATTTGTGATCGTCGCGGATGAAGCGTGAACGCTTCATGTCCGAGGCGACATAGTAATAGTCCCCCAGGCGCGAACGCCCCTCAACCTTCTCGAGAACATCCGGATGCCCGACCCAATGTTTGTCGATGAGCGCGCCGTGATAGATGGTCTGACGACCCTCGCGCATAAACGCAAGCGTTTGCTTGAAGGCCTCATCGGGATCCTCCGCGGTCACTTCGACCAAATCCTGACGGTCAGACAACAGCTCACGCTCCTTGTCCTCAATGAGCCCGTCGTCCTGGAGCTTGGCCATCAACAACTCGTGCGGCCGCGTCTCGTTGGCATGTGCATCAAAATAGACCCAGTTGGGACACTTGAGGTATTGGTAAAATGTGTTCTCTGTAATGGTGCCACGCATGGGAGTATTATAGCAGAGGTTCCAACAGACTGCCTGAAGATCAAAGGAACATCATGGACGGCACCTTAGGAAGGATTGCCCTGTTCCCGCTCACCATCGAACTCGACGAAGACGACATAGACTGGACCCATCTTCTGGGCGTCGGTTCCAGACTGACCGTGCAAGAACTGCCAGATCCGCTGCGCACGCGGGCGAGACTCACCATCGAGTTCCTGCGTGCTCACGCCATCATGCACCTGGCCGTCCAGGTCGGCATCTTCCCAGTGTGCTTGTACAAGGGCGATCGTCGGATGCTGCCCGAAGGCGGACCCGAGGATCTCCTCGAGACCCTGCGGCTGATGAGCTGGTGGATGGAGTGGAGTCACCGCCGCGCCTGCGCGCATTGGTCCTGGAAGTGTCCTGAGTGCCAGGGCGAAGTGAAGATCAAACGAGGGATCTGTGACGACTCCTTGTGCTCCTCCTGGGACATCCTGCATCTCATCACTGGAGAACCCATCCTCCGCCTGGTCCCCAAGACCGGCACCCACGGATCCTGACTCAAGAGTCGGGATTTTCTTTTCCTAGATACTCCGCCCGCTCGTACACGTTGCGTGCGTTCCACAGCATCCAACCGCTGGCGCCGGCGTCGCGGGCGGCCTGGATTTGGGCTTCGATGTAGTCGCTGGTGTACACGGCGCCGATGTCAAAATCCTGGAGCCAGGGACGGAAGTGCGCCGCGAGCTCTGCGTCGCTCCCAGCGTACACGCCGTGCGTGAGACGGAGGCCCTCGTCGAGCGACTGCTTTACGATCTCGTAGGGAAACTCCGCGGGGTTGGCATAGCCCTTGAAGCCGTCGACGTAATGCGAGGGGTACACCATAGGCGACACAAAGTCGGCATACGGCAGAACATCAATGAGGCGCTGGCCGATGTTGTAATCGTCAAACGACCAGAAGGTCATGCCAAAGACATCGAACGACACAGGGATGCCCGCCTCCCGCATGGCGCCGCCGACGTGCTCGAAAAATCGCCGCATGACCTCCACCTTCGAGTCGCTTGCGCGATAGACCGGGTACACGATCGAGCTGATGGCGCCGTCGGAGGCGAACCGGACATAATCGTACTGGATCTCATCAAAGCCCGCTTCGTAGAACCGGCGACCGAGGTCGATCGCGTACTGCGCGACTTCCGGCGCGGCTGGATCCAGCCATGCCTCTCCGGTGGCATCTCGCCAAAAGTCGGATCCCGACCTCACGTCGCTCGCGAGCGACGTGAGACCTGACCCCAAGGCCAGCTCTGGATGCAAGGCGGCAAACGCCGAGTCGCGCATGACCGCAATGCGGGCGATACGGTAGATGCCCGCGTCGGAAAGTTTAGCGAGGACGCCCCTGAGTGCATCCGTATCGAGAAGCTCCCCGTTATCCATCTTCACGTCGATGACAGCTGTGTTGAGACCTGTCTCCTGCATGTAGGCAAGAAGTTCGTCTGCGCGTTGAGTCGTCGCCGTGACCGCCGTCCAATAGAGGCCACGGACTTCGGTGGGGAGAGGGGTGTGTTTGATGATTAATGGGTCTGTACTTACTGTGTCATCCCGACCGAGGACGTTCGACGGCCGAGCGGAGGGATCTCTCATCTCTTCGAGATCCCTCGACTCCTCGCTACGCTCGTCGCTCGGGATGACACCGCCAATAATGAACGGCCCTGCCAACACACAAATCAAAAACGCCGGGACGAGAAACTCGACCTGGCGTTTTGTGAACATATTATTCTGCTTTGTCCTCAACCGTTACGGTCGTCATCACATCCCCTACAGCGATCGCATCTACCACATCCATTCCCTCAAGCACTCGTCCAAAAATGGTATAGGCCTTTGGCAATGGGGTGTCCCCTAGCATGACGAAGAACTGACTTCCGTTTGTATCTGGTCCGCGGTTGGCCATCGCCACAATTCCGCGCTCATACGTATAGTCATCGTCGAGCTCATCGGGGAATGTGTAACCAGGTCCACACGATCCATTTACACTTGGGTCACCTCCTTGAATCAAAAATCCTTCTTCACGACGATGATATGTGAGAACGTTGTAATACCCACCTTCTGTCAGGTACACAAAG
>JACQSJ010000044.1 GCA_016205995.1 Candidatus Uhrbacteria bacterium
AGGTGGAGAAGCGCTTGTTGCATACTATTTTTTCGGCTCTCCCCCTTCCCAAGGGGGAGTTGGAGGGGGTTGCCGTTCCTCCTCTTCGTTAACCGCCTGTGGATTAGGGGAGTAGAGCTTTCCGCTGATCTTCCACTGATCGACGTACTGGCCAAGTCCCAGGTTGTCCCGTTTGTTCTTGACCGTGGTCGTGCGCTGGCTCCATCGTAGGAGTGATTCAAAGTTGATTTTATAGCGCCCCTGAACCACAACGTAGGTGACTTCGCCGCCTTGAATGGCGCGTCGGACCGTGCGTTGGCTGATGCCAAACATTTTGGCGGCTTCAGAGACGGAAAGGCGGATAACAGGCTTCATATGGCTTGTGTATAACCTTATTTGTCGAAGCCAGTGTAGCCAAAAAAGTTATGTCAGTCAAATATCCGTTGATTTTCGAGGGAAAAGCGGCTATCCTCCTTGCTGATCGGAAATTTTATCCATTAGATTTACCCAGAGCTTGTGCAAGGCAATCGAGAAAAATTCCTCCTCATGCGCATCCGCGTTTTTAAGGATGAGTCGGCTTTTGCCAGGCTGTATGAGGAATATGGTTCCCGCCTTCAACGATTCCTCTATGTGAAGCTTCCTTCTCAAGAAGACGTTGACGAGGCGTTCTCGACTCTCTGGCTCCGAATCTGGGAATACGCCACAACGACCCCGATTGAACACTTCTCCGGGCTCGCGCATACGATCGCAAAAGGAGTCGTTGCGCAGTTCTACTACGCCAAGGAAAGAAAGAAAGAAGATCGAGTCAGTGCGAACGAGACGATGGAAGAAATCGCGGCGACAGACCCAACAGCAAGTGTGCACGCAAAGATCGACATCAAGTTTCTTCTCAAGTCGATGAAAGGGAAGCTCTCCGAGGAAGAGCAAGAGGCCGTCATCCTTCGTCACTTGGAAGGGTATCCCATTGGAGAGATCGCGGCCTACCTTGGGAAGAGCAAAAACGCGACCTCGGTTCTCATTACTCGATCGATTAAAAAAATAGGGAATCTATTCGACCCTCCAACGATGTAAGCAGTATGCAAGAGAAAGAAGTCATCAAACTCCTGCAAAGTCTCAAAGACGATCCTGCATTCGGTGGGGGTTTTGATTTTCAGAAGAGTTGGAGCAAGTTTGCTGCCTCATACGACTTTGATCCTGAAGCGCGATCCGTTCGCTACACCATGCGCGACTACGTCGAGACTTATCTCTGGCAGTTCACCCACTCCATGCTTAAACCGGTGGCCGCTGTTATGGCGGTATTCGTTTTTGCCGTGGCCGGGTCGATCTCCCTTGTCGGCGCTTCGGGGCAGGCTCTTCCTGGTGACCAACTCTACGCCGTGAAGGTCGGAATCGAGAAGGTACAGCTCGCTCTGGCGGTGGACGCGCAAGCCCGCTCGCAGTTGCGCGTGGAGTTTGCAAGCCGACGGTTGGATGAGATGGTCGCGGTGGCGGCTCAGGTGCAGAGTTCAGAATCTGGAAATGTGCAACTTGCCGCGAACCGTTTTAAGAGTGAGGTCGTGAACATCCAGGAAGAGCTGAGCATTGAGGGAACGTCTGACGTGCAGAAAGAGTTTGCCAAGACCGTCGGCCGTAAGGTGGAAGCTTATTCCTCGACCGTCGCTTCCACAGGCAGCGATCTGCCAGAAGAGGTTCTCGGAGAGGTAGAGGAGATTTTGGAAGAGACCAAAGACCAGGCGGTGGAGGTCATCATCACCGCTCATGAGGTAGAACAGGACGAGGATAGCGCACATGAGCTCGATGTAGCGCTTGATAAAGAAATCGAGAGCGCAAGCGTCTTATATGGTGAGGCGGCTTCCGAGGCCATCGCTACGGCCGAGGCTCTGCGTTTAGAAGGGCTGTATCGCCGTGCGTTCCAAGTACTAAAGGATTTCGCCTTCGAAGCAGATTTCAATAATTAAAAACGGTAGCCCCAGGCTTCAGCCTGGGCCGAGATCGTCGGTTCAGCACACCCGGGCTAAAGCCCGGGGCTACCACTAGGTACGCTCCCTTACTCCATTAATTCACGAGCGGCTGCAAAGGTCGAGGCCCCAACGGGTCGCTGACTCGTAATTAACCCAAGCCCCTAACCAGGGCTAAAAAGGTTCACCCCGCCATCGCGGGGTAAAGTCCCTACATTCAAACTTATGTCTAATTCTCTCCGATTGAAAAAGGCGTTCACGTTCGTGGTCGCTGCTGCAACGATTGTTGCCACAGCTGGTCTCACGGCGTTCGTCCCCTCCCAGGCTTCTGCCGCTGAATACGGCGACCTGATCATGGGCGAGACCCTCTCAACCGTGTACTACTACGGTTCCGATGGTCAGCGCTACTCCTTCCCCAACGAGAAGACGTTCTTCTCCTGGTTCGAGGATTTTGACGATGTTGTCGAGATTTCCGATGAGGACCTTGCTGACATCACGCTTGCAGGAAACATTGTGTACCGCCCAGGTTCACGATGGGTCAAAATTACCAGCGATGAAAAGACCTACGCTGTAGCTGCCGATGGCTCCATCCACTGGATTGAGTCAGAAGAAGTTGCAGAAGGCCTTGCTGGAAGCGATTGGAACACAAACATCGATGATGTTCCAGACGTTTTCTTCGTTGACTATAGCGTCGGCGACTCTCTGACCTCTGCAGAAGAGGGCTATGAGGGTATGCTCTGGACAGACGGATCTTCCAACTACCTCGTTTGGGGTGGCGAAGTCCGCATGGTTTCCAGCGCCGGTATGTCGGCCAACATGTTCCAGGACGGTTTCGTCTTGGACGGTGACGGCTTTGACATGGACAGCCTGACCGAAGGCGACGATGTCACAGGCGAACTCGCCTTCCTGACGGACGCCGCGCAGATGGTCGAGACCGATGAGTATGCTGAGACCCAAGAGGTCGAAGTCTCTCTCTCTTCCGACTCCCCATCCGCCAGCACGCTTGTTGCTGGTCAGGGTATCGCCCACCTTGCTTCATACGATTTCGAGAACAACAGCTCTTCGGACGTTGTTGTGACCAAGGTCGTTTTGAGCCGCGAGGGTGTCTCGGCTGATGCCACGCTCTCAAACGTCTACTTGTTTGACGGTTGGGTTCGCCTCTCTGATTCCGCCACCGTTTCAAGCGGAGCAATCTCTTGGAACGACTCCTCTGGACTCTTCACGATTCCAGCAGGTGAAACAATGAGCGTTGGTGTTCGTTCAAACATCGCAGCAAGCACCTCCGGCCAGACGGTTGGAGTCGCCCTTGACCCAGATGACGTCGTGTACAGCGGTGCCTTCGAGTCATCTGGCTCTGAACTTGCTTCCTCGGTGCACACCATTGCCACCGTAACGAACTTCGGAACGGTTGCTCTTGCTACCACCACCCAACCATCCTCTGATGGAACCCCGGTTCCAGAAGATGACTTCCGCGTATGGGAGAACCAGACCACCATTGGAAACAATGAGGCCTGGCTCCACGTGTTGCGATTCCGCAGCATTGGATCCATCAATGCGGATGATCTTGGCAATTGGCGCTTGTATGTTGCCGGTGTGAACCGTGGTGATGCGGTTGAGTCACAGGACGCGGACGGATACGTCTCGTTCGACCTCTCTGCTGACCCTGTAAAGATGAACACCGGTACGCACTCCATCAAAGTCTTGGCTGACATCTGGGGCGGTTCAACCCGCACTGTGACAGTTGGACTCCGGAACTCGGCTGACGCTGTGTTCATTGAGGACGACTACGACCAGCCAATCTTGATCACAGGAAACAGCACGTCGACGACCGCCGCGTTTGCGGCTCACGACTCCGCTGCGCAGACCTTGGCTTCTGGAGACGTTACGTTCACCAAGAAGTCGAACTCCGCTTCTGGTGATGTAGTTCGTGGTGCTTCATCCGCTTCCCTCGGTTCCTTTGAAGTGAAGGCTTCCGGTGAGGCCATGAAGATTGAAAACTTGAACGTTGCGATCGAAGAAGAAGATGATGGTACCAACACGGACGATGACGGCGACACCATCTACACTCTGCGAAACGGTGCACTCTATGTGGATGGTGCACAGGTCGGATCAACAACGGCTATTGCTGGTGATGCTGACGCAACCCTGGCATACACGAACTTCTCTTTCGGTTCATCGTTTATTGTCTACCCAGGATCTCCTGTTGTGCTCGAGATCAAGGCAGACATCTTCGATAGCGACGGAACCAACGCGTTTGATACAAACGCCCCAGACAGCTTGCAGGTTATTATCGATGCCGGTGCTGCATCCAGCAACGTGCTTCGTATGACCTCTGGCTCCTACATCTCACGTCCAGGTTCTGACGTATCTGGAAACGTGCTCACGGTCCGAACAGGAACCCTGACCGTTGCCAGAAACGGCAGCTACGCCAACCAGTCCGCTGTGGCTCCAAAGACGGAGTACCGCATTGCGTCTTGGACCGTTACGGCCAACACGACAGAAGATGTCAACCTCACCCAGTTTGACATGGACTTCGCGGCCATCGGTGGTGTGGCAGATGCTTCAGACGACCTCTCAAGCCTGTATGTGACCTATGGTCCAGACGGTGATGAGACCGAGTCATCTGTGAAGACATCCGTCTCGGACACATCCAACACCTGGTCATTGAACTACACGCTCGGTGCAGGTGAGACGATCTACGTGAATGCGTACGTGAACGTTGCCACAACCATCTCTGATGGAACGGACGGCGTTGACACCATTGCGCCAGATCTCGATGTAGATGGAACGACCGTTGATTCCGCAACCTCTTACGACGGATCGGACACAGCTGGTCAGACCATTACCTGGTACTCATCCGGAACATTCTCAACCGCTTTGGGTGGTGACACCCCAGTGGCAAAGGCTGTTGCCGGTGGCCAGACTATTGAGGCTGCCAAGTACAAGTTCACGGCTGTCCGCGAGAGCTACAGCATCGATCAGATTCAGGTAGCTGTCGACGGTGCTGACGATGCTACTGCTCAGGCCGCTGCCGGAGTGATCAGCCGAGTTGAACTCTATGACGGCTCAACCCTCCTAGGTTCCGCTGTTCTTGCTGAGACTTCAGGGAGCGACACGACTTCCGTTTCAACAACGGGTGCCGCGGCTCTGATCACTGGCTTGGATATCGATGTTGCCGCTGGTTCTTCAAAGACCATTACGGCAAAGCTTGTGCTGAACGATATCGGTTCAGGCGGGGCTACTTCACAACAGAATCTCGCGCTGACCCTCGATTCAGCTCGCTATAGCGATTCCAACGGAACAGTTGCAACAAGCACGACAAACCGTGCTGCAAACGAGATCCGTGCCTACAATTCCATTCCAGTCGTGTCTGCTGTGGACCTCACAAACAGCACGCTTGTGAACGGACAGGCACAGGACCTCTACAAGTTCACCGTCACAGCGAACAGCAATGGTCCAGTGGCGGTGAAACAGATGAAGTTCCCCATGACATGGACCGACGGTGAGAGCAATAATGACACCCTTGAAATGGAGTCATGGAAGCTCTACAAGAACGGTACGGATATCTCGACGAGCAGTGCAGCAGTCGTCATCGCAGATGAGGACGGCAACGGCGTCGAATCAACATCCGGCGCTCTGGAAGCCGATGGCACCCTTGTCGTGACCTGGAACACCAACGAAGAGGTCATCTCCGCTGGCGAGACGGTTACTTACGTCTTGCGCGCAACGCCGCAGTCGTTTGATAACGACTCCGACACAGGAGACGAGGACTACTTCTCGATCTACATGGCCGGTGACTCTGCTCACAACTCGACAGACATCTGTCTCGAGTCTACGGCAGCAGGAATCTGGCAGCTTGACGGCCAGGTAAGCAGCGCATGTACTGCAGCCGCAACCAGCTCTTCTGACTACAACTTCATCTGGTCTGATTCCTCTGGTGAGTCTCATGACGCATCCGTCGAAACAGGATCCGGTGACTGGACAGTCGGTTACTTGATCAACAATCTCGACCTCGCAGGTGAGACTTGGGCCAAGTAACACTCTCCGATTCTCCTCACGCCCTGCGTGAAGAAATCAGGGAAAACCAAACCCGCGGGTTCGCCCGCGGGTTTTGGTTTGTGGTCAGATGTGTTATGTTTAGCGTGTATGGAGGTTCGATTTACCAGGCATGCAAAGAATCGAATGCGGTGGAGGGGAATAACCAAGGCAGAGGTGGAGTCGACTCTACTGCGTCCTGATACAGTTGAACGTCTCAGCCCGGACAAAGCAAATTATTTTAAGACTATCCGTGCCAGGCGCATGCGTGTTACGGCGGTCCAAGAAGAACGACAGTTGGTAGTGATTAGCGCTGTTATCAAATAAATGTATGAAGATCGAATACGACAGAGAAGCAGATGCGCTGTATGTGCATCTCACAGAGAA